>JAZUDC010000044.1:0-7403 GCA_045639425.1 Methanocorpusculum sp. | reverse complement strand
CTACAAGATTCTCAAGGAGTGTCATGAGACCGGTTGTGTACCTGGAGAGAAGAAGGTTACTCGTAAGAAGACCAAACTCTCCAAGCAAGAAGGAGAAGAAGAGGAAAGAAGAAGCACTCATCCAAGAGTGGTTTGATGAATGTGACCTCAGTTTGGCATTCCAATTGGAAGGAAGTCTACCAGGAAGGTGAATGCAAATATCTGACAATTTACATTGGTGACCACTCATGATTCACCACATACTATGGAATGTTTTATATAATGCCTACAGAGAACTCAATTGCAGCTCTGAAGATAGGTATTGATGAATATGGATGTCCGGAACAGATTGTGACCGATAATGGTTCTCAGTACTGGACCATCCATGGCGGTGACTTCTATAACCATGTCTTCGGGTGTTTCCTCATCGATCACGGTATCAGGCATATCAGACCACGCGTCAGCCATCCGCAAACGAAGGGAAAAGTCGGACGGTTCTTCCGAGAAGGGGATCAGCGTCTCGGGTGTCTATTAGAAGAAATGTTTCCTGAAGCAAAAATTCAGATGATAGCTGACATAATCAAACCCGAAGGTACAGGTAGATTAAATGAATTTTCACGAACAAATGAGTTTATATTTCATCATGATTGAGATGGTACAAGTTCCTGCTAGTAAATCAATATTTAAGGGAAATGGAGATTTAGACGACGGGGAAACAGGGGATAATAATAATTTAAAATGGCGTAGGAATTACGAAAATTATTAGATAACGGATATTTATATGAAAAATATCCTAAATTATTGTATTCTGTAAAGGCTGCAATAATGTTTTTCTTAAACGATAAACCAAAGCACTTATTGTTGACTTCTTCGCATTCCGAAATTACATTCATGCAGTTAATCTTTTGAATGCAAAAGATGAAGGAAAGCGTCGTCGCATTCTGATTACTAATAATGAAGTCTCTGATGAGGAAGCTAAAACACTTACAGCACTTGGGTATAAACCAGGTGATGAAAAATAGGAAAAACTTGGTATTGCATGATAAGTAACGTGACCAAGAACTGTTTGTAGTATTGAAGGTCATGATGTTAAAGGTGAACCGTTAAAGGGCAACTACATAGGAAATGATATGCCAATGTCTGCTGGATTCAAAGCAATTATATATTATTTCAAACTTGGCTTCCTTGACAAAACGTCTGGTGCGAAGAAACTCGGCATCACTTTTGAGGAGGGCGATGAAACGCTCCGTGCCGCGTTCATACGTTCCGGCATGCTGGCATATGTACAGGGAAAAGCCACCACTGAAGCGATTTTCAAGAAAAAAAAGTAAATTTATAATTTTTTTATTTTTTTGTTCAGCCGATTCCGGATACTCTTTTCGACGAAGTCCAGGATGGTTTCCGGCGGCAGATTCGCATCAACCATGACGAATCTTGATGGATCTTCCTTCATCCGTTCCAGATAGTTCTTCTGTACCTCTTCCAGAAACTCCCTCTTCTCGAAGTGTTCGGTAGCCCCTCTGTCGGAGATGCGTGCAAGAGCAGTTTCAGGGCTGATTGCCAGTAAGAAGGTCACATCAGGTCTGATTGACCATCCCTTGTGCACGGCGGTAAGCCAGCCTTTTGGGTCTGGATGTACATTCTTGAGTGAAATCTGCTGATAGGCGAACCGTGAGTCAGCATACCGATCGGAAATGACCAATTTTCCTGTTTCAAGCGCCGGATGTATCACGGTTGCCAAATGCACGGCATGGTCGGCGACGAAGAGGGCCGCTTCAGCCATTGGGTCCGCGTTTTCTGCAATTGCAGCCCGCACAGCATCACCCAGATATGGTGAGCCCGGTTCTCTTGTAAATACCGGGTCAAGATCAGCAAGCCGTTCTTTGAGACCATTGTAGAGGGTGGATTTACCCGACCCGTCGATTCCTTCCACTGTTACTAGCATAGTTCTCCCTCTCTAATCAGGTCAAACGAGATGATTTTTTTGTGTACCGCCGTCGAGACGATTGCTCCATCGAATCCCGTACTCTTCAGCAGTTTCAGATCATCCATGGATGCAACCCCACCACCGTAATAGAGTTTCTTGTCGGTACTTTCTCTGAGCTGTTCAATCAGGTCCTTATCAATGCCACATCCGGTTCCGACGGAAGAGATGTTCAAGATGATGAAGCCGTCGAACCTACTTTCCGTTGTTTTTTTCAGGAACGTTACTGGGTCTTCACCGGTTGGAATGACTCTCCCGTCCTTTACATCGATGCTCAGCAGACCTCCATTGAACTCTTCGAGAGGGGCATCTATCGTCTCTGTTCCGACGATGGTGACAATCGGCTCCGGCAGATACTCTTCTGGAATGCTCGATCCCCTGTCGACGTAGAGTTCACCCACCATTGGTACAAGTTTTAGAATGGTTTCGGTATGGTCTCCCTCCATAGCAATTCTGTCCAGATCTGCTATGTAGAGATATTTTGGTTTCATGTAGGTGACGTAGGAAAGCGGCTCCGCCGATGGTGCAAGTCCCCAGGTTAACGGCACGTATTCACTGCGGTTTCCACTTTTGCCGAGGACGACCTTCCCGTCCTTCAGATCCGCTGCAAGGATGATTTTCATATGTGAATTGCTTTTCTGATGAAATCTTCTTCTTTCATGAAGTAGAGATTATCGTGGCCTTTCCAGTCGCCGCATCCGGAGAACTTGACAGCAGGAATGCCATTGTTGCTTTCACCCATGATGAAGTTCGAAAACGCCGCAATCTCATCGACAACTGCTTCTTCGGTAATCTCGAGTTCCAGACCAAATAGGTCGTGGTCGCCTCTGAAATCCCGGAAGGCTGTCATGCCGGCCCAGCCGATTGCCGTACCGCACTGGCCGCGGCGGAACGCCCTGCCACAAGTATCGGTGATGATGATACCGACCCTCTTGCCGCAGATCTTCTCCACTTCAGCGCGGATGCGTTTCGCATCTCCCATCGGGTCTTTCGGCAAAAGGATGATGTTCTCTCCCTCAATATTGCTGTTGTCAACTCCTGCACGGACACCGACGTGACCGCAGGGAAGCTCGGAGAGGATGAACGGGTATTCGATGATGACATCCTTTGAAGAGTCGAGGACTCCCTGGAGGAAACGCGGGTTTTCTCCGGTCATCTTCGATATTCTGACTGCACGTTCGCTCGGTTCGATGTCGGCGAGTGCACGGGTGTATCCGAACGCTTTCGCGACGATGGTCGATGCGATACAGACAATGTCACCGTCTTCGAATTTCGTCTTTTCGCACAGAATCTTTGCTATTTCGTCTCCCTTCTGGATGAGTGGGATTCCTTCTATTCCGGTTACTTGAACAGACATACTTTCAGGTATGCTTGAAAGGTATAAAAGGGATTGGTTTTTTCCGGTTCATTAATCTCTTCTTTGAGTCTCGGATCTATGAGGATGACATAGAGACTGATTTTCTTCTCAATCTTTCTTAGACATGCCGTGTGAATATCTTGTTGAAAAATGCGGCATCGAAGACACCGATGTAAAGTTCTTTACGGGTGTTGCGGATGATGGTGTGCAGATGGCGTTCGATTGCCATCTCAGAATGGAGCTCGTAACCGTGGGGTGCGACCGACTCTCAATCGTCGATGGGTGCTATCTCCTGTTTCTTCAGACATTCTTCGGCTCGGTCCAGCTGAAGATAGATCTCTCATCCCGGAAAATCGGGTTGAATATGACTCTCCTCTCCAGTACCTGCTCAGATCAGGAAATCTTTCAGTGGAGATATTCAGACACCCCCACTACGAAGAAAGTCACGCAGAAATCCGATATTGAAAAGATGATTGAGGGAGCACCGGAACCGGCTCCCCTTGAATCCTGATTTCTTATTCTGCCAGAACCCTGGTCAACAGGGTGATAGTCTTCGCGTCCGAAATTTCACCGGACTTTATCATTCTAAAGACTTCTGATTTCGGAACCTTCACAGTCTCGATGATTTCATCGGGATCCATATCATGATCAGTGCAGGCGCTAAGCCTGCGTGCCTCGAAGAGCCAGAGTTTTTCAGTGCAGAATCCCGGTGACGTATAGGTGTATCCTTTGTCGATGAACTCCGCCGCCTGCAGTCTGATTTCTTCCGCCAATTCACGTTTTGCAGCTTCCAGCGGAGTTTCGTTGCCGTGGTCCATGCCACCGGCTGGCACTTCCAGGATGTAGGAGTCGATGACTGCACGGTACTGCCGTATGAGGTAGACGAACTTTTCATCGGTCGGCAGGATACAGACCGCATCGACCGGCTCGACGAAGAGATATTCACGTTCGCGTCCATTTGGAAGATGGATGCCTTTCGTTTCAATCCGCACCCGTGGCGAATCAAAAATCATCATGGCTTAAAAAATTATTTTTTCTGTTCGGTTGCAAGAGCGGTTTTCTTTGCTTCCTTCTCTGCACGGTTCTCAGCCCTGAGCTTTTCGGAGCGTTCTGCCCAGATTTCGGAGACGGCCTTGCATTTGCCGGTCAGGACATGAACGTCTTCAGGATTCTGCATATCGGTGGATTTTGCACCGGATTTATCGACCATGGAGGCGAGCTTTTCCGGGTTGTCCAGGCACGGACACGGACGCAGGTGGTTGCAATTGAATGGCTGGTTGTTGTAGTACTGCATGAAGAGTCTGGACTTGTATGCCTCAAGCAGGGTTTTGGTCTTGATGTTGGAATCCGAGTAGTGGATGAATGCACACGGCTCAATATCGCCGTTTGCATTGATGTGAAGATAGTATCTGCCGCCGGCAACACAGCCTTTGACGTATTCTCCGTCGTTCCAGAAATCAAGGGCAAAGAGCGGTTTTGTGTTCCTGACATGGCGGACGAAGTGGTACATGTGTTCTCTCTGGTCCGCGGTCACCAGAAACTCCGGTACAGCATCGGCGCCCACTGGCATATAGGTGAAGAACCAGGCGAACTTCGCACCCCTGGAAATCATGTCGTCGATGAACTCGTCGCTGCCGATAGAGGAAGTGTTAGCGCTCGTGTAGCAGCAGGAGATACCGAACGGAAGCTTGTGAGCCCTGAGAATCTCCATTCCCTTGGTCAGGCGGGCATAGACACCATCGCCGCGTCTGCTGTCGGTCGCCTTCTGGTCGCCTTCGACGCTGATTGCTGGAATGAAGTTTCCGACACGTTCCATCTCGGAAGCGAACTCCTCGTCGATTAATGTGCCGTTGGTGAACGAAAGGAAGATACAGTCGTTGTGCTTCTCACACATCTTGATGATGTCCTTTTTTCTAACCAGCGGCTCTCCGCCGGAGTAGAGGAAGAAGTAGGTACCCATCGCTTTTGCCTGGGTGATGATAGAATCCCATTCTTCATTGGTGAGGTTCATTTTGTGACTGTATTCTGCAGCCCAGCAACCGGTGCATTTCAGGTTGCACGCGCTGGTTGGATCCATTAGGATTGCCCACGGAATATTGCAACCCTCTTTCTCGCGCAGAGCAATTTTCGTCTCTCGTCCGAGAATGACCGAATTGACGACGAAGTTCCCGATGAGTTTGTGACGGACGTTGGCGTTCATGGTGGCGAAGATGTCCATCACGAAGTTATACCAAACACCGTCCTTATCGGACAGCATCCGCTTTACGACTGGCAGCGGACCGGCAAGGGTTTTCTTTCTGTCGAGTTTTTCCACCCATTCGATTAACTTAGGGAGTGCATTATGTGGGTTTGAATCGACATACTTGATAAGTCGTCTGACACCGAAGATTCTCAGTCTTTGCTTGAATGTAATACCGCTCATGCCCGGTTTTCCTAGATAATATTATAGGTTTTATATTTATGACATTATAACTATATCTATACACTGTAAGGATTTTCTGACTCATCATGACCAGCGACAGGCTGATGACGATAGCGGCAATGATGACGCCGATGACCAATCTTGTCGGTTGTTCTCTTGATGGTGTTGCTCAGGGTCGTGACTTCCCTGGCGGAGATATCGACCTTCAGCTTGCCTCCGAATGCCATCTCAAGAATACCTGAGAGTTCCTTGGGCACTGCTGCCAGGTCTTCAAGCTTGGACGTGATGTCCATGGCGCTCTTTTCTATGCTGGCGGAACTTCTCATTTTATCTGCAACAAGTTGCTTCAGGTATGGCTTAACCTCGTCAATAAATGCGAGTTCCTGATCGAGGGTGAACGCAACATCGGAGACCAGCATCAGAGCCTTGAGAAGTTGCATGATGTTCGGCGGCAGTCTGATGTTGTAGGCCTGGAACAGATTCTAGATGGTGCCGAGCAGACCGGAAAAGTTCGCGTTCGCTCCTTTGGTCATGAAATCCTGCAGTGCGAGATAGAGTTCACCGTGCAGTTCATCCATTGCTTCCTGCTGGATTTTAACACCGATATTCTTGACATGTCTGATGATAAAAGCAGTCTCTCCTTCCAGGATTGCCAGAAGATGCGAGATGAACTTGTTGCGCATATGCTTCATCAGGATACCGCAGACACCGAAGTCGAGGATGATGAGTTCACCTTTCGGCGAGACCTTGATGTTTCCTGCATGCGGGTCGCCGTGGTAGAATCTGTTCTGGAAGATCAGGATCATGAACGCCCTGAGGCCGATGCTTGCCAGTTCCTTCGGATTGATGCCGAGCGAAGTGATGGTTGTCGAGGTCGTTGGACCGGCAACCTTCGACGAACGCCATGGCGGGCAGTTCCTTATCGGGGTATTCTAATAGATTTTCGAGACTAATAGATTTTCGAGACCTTGATGCGCGGCAGACCGGAGGCTCTCATGTTGCGAGCGAGACGTTCTGCATTCATACCTTCTGGTGAAATCCAGTTCCTTTCTGATCTAAGTGACGAAGTCCTCGACAATGGATACTGGGTTGTACATACGGAGTTCCAGTTTCCTCTCTTCTATGAGTTCAGCGAGGTTGTGGATAAGAACCAGACCCTGTTCGATCCTGGCCCAGATGTTCTGGAGCTATACCTTCAGAGTGCTGACAGTGCCGTCCAGGGTAACCGCGCGGTCCACCGGAGATATGGATGCTGCCGCAGTGGTTTCGGATTGATTGAGGTGAACAGGTCACGCACACTCAGATACATTATCGGTGGCCAGGAGATAGACATGAATTTTATTGTGAGGTGTGTGGATTCCTCATATTTTCTCGATCGAGGTGTCAGGACCGACTGTCCTGAGAGCACATTCATCAAACCACTCTTGGATGAGTGCTTCTTCTTTCTTCTTCTTCTTCTCCTTCTTGCTTGGAGAGTTTGGTCTTCTTATGACCAACCTTCTTCTCTCCAGGCACACAACCGGTCTCATGATATTCCTTGAGAATCTTGTAGATCATACGTCTCGTAGATCATACGTTCAGAGACTTCATAACTCTCGGCAAGGTCAGTTGCAGATTTTTTCTCTTATGATGAAGGATGATGTTATTCTGGTCTCTCTGCG
>JAZUDC010000043.1:0-10701 GCA_045639425.1 Methanocorpusculum sp. | reverse complement strand
GGTGAAAAAACACCCATCGCGGTCTTCTGATATTCATTCAAGCAAGGAACAATCCTAAATTACGTGAATAGATGGTTTTGAATCCCAAACCGAATCCCAAACCATTTGTGAGGGGTGAGATTTGAAATCAAGTGAAAACTGGACTAATTTTGGAATACTACAGGAATCCCCTATAATGGGAAGGATTATTGATGATCCCGTCAAATAAGTATAGACAACATGGCAGCATCAGTTATCGACCCAAGTTTAATACAGCTCGCGGAAATCGTGATCACCGCCGATGCAGTGAATAGAAATCCGGCACTGATTGTTAATGACATCCCTCCGGAATTCCGGGCGTTGTTCTGCACGGAGACCCCTGGCATCATCGCCCGTCCGGTCACCGTCAGGGAAGGCGTGCTCAAGGCACAGTTCCCGGAACTCAATCCGCGGGACATGCTCAAGCATCCAAAGAACTCCTATCTCGAATGCAACGATCTCGGCCAGTTCACGCTGACCTCCGCTCTGCCGGCAGCCAAATGGTTCCTGAAAAACGCGGGCATCGAGCGTGTACTCAAGAATCCAACCATTGCCCTGGTTTTGGAGACCGCTGGTGAGAAATCCGTCTCCTACAATGCTGCCCGGGAACAGATTCCGCTCTACGAGGATACGGTCGATGCCCTGAAGGCGAAGATATGTGCTGCTTCCGCCGCCTCCGAGGAAATGAAGGGCGCCGCCGAATTGGTGACGACCTATGCGCCGGACGAGATCGAGTTCACCTTGAATGATCTGGTATATACGAAGGAGCAGCTTGCAGTGGTCGACAAGGTCAGGACCGCGCTGAAGAACCATGATTTCCTGAAACTTCACCGCATCTACGATGTGGGTAAGATCATGCTGATCGGAAAGCCGGGTACCGGCAAGACCTCGTTTGCGCTCGCTCTCTCCAAGAAGCTGCACATGCCGGTGCTGGAAGTCCGGCTCTCGATGATCACTTCCCAGTACCTCGGCGAGACTTCAAAGAACATCGACCGGATCTTTGACCTCGCGAAGAAGATCGCCCCCTGCATCCTCTTCATCGACGAGTTCGACTATATCGCGAAGACCCGTATCTCTGACGACAACGGCACGATGAAACGTGCGGTCAACACACTTCTCAAGGCCCTGGACCACGTCAACGTCATCCGCAACCAGGTACTCTTCATTGGTGCAACCAATTTCGCCGAAACCCTGGATGAAGCGGTCTGGCGGCGGTTCGATGAAGTTGTCAAGTTTGAGATGCCCGACCAGAACATGCGGGAAAAGATCCTGGTCCATGTGGCATCAGACATCCCGTGCGCCCTCAAGTTAAGTGCGGTCGCCAAGATGACCGACGGATTCTCCGGCGCAGACCTGCGCATGATGCTGACCGAAGCCATTGTCTCAGCGCTGCTTGAAGAACGGCAGGAACTTTCCAAGGAGGATATCGATGCCGGTATCGCTCTGGTGCAGCGCAGAACCTCGGTCCGCGGTGGCGTCTGAGAGCGGTCCATGAAGATAACCGTCCTTGGAAATGGCGACCTAGTAGGTACTCCGAGGGTCAGGTGCAGTCTGCAGGGAGGTGAAGGAGAATGCACAGCGTCTGCGGACCTCGATTCTCGTGATTTCGACCGTGTCCAACGGGAGACCATACAGGTCTATGCCGCGCCGAAGGTTCTGCATCAAGAAACACATGAACATCGCGGACACTGAACGACTCGGCAAAGAGCTGAGCGCAAAAGAGCACTGGTATATCAACATGAGCCGTGAGATTCCCTGGAACCATCCTCTTGCCGCCCACGACATACAGACTTGGGAACTATGAACTGTTTAAAAAAAAGATTTAGGGTGAGCTCCCTTTATCCGCGTTCCAGTTTCGCCGGATAGTATTTCGGGAACCAGAGGGTGAAGATCATCATGACGACGGTTGGGATGTTGCCGAAGATTGCGCTGTAGGGTGCCAGCGGAGTCTGGATTATGAAGAACACGATGCCGGTAGACCGAGGAGAATCAGTGCCGACAGAACGATGCCTAGAGGTAGCCTAGAGGTATCTTTTCGTGTCTGATGAAGACAAGAGGCATGAATACGCAGACAGTAAGGCTGATGAAGGAGCATGTGTAGGCAGAGATCGGCATTGCAATCCAGAACACGATGAACGGCATTGGGGTGTTCATCATTAGCGGTTTTTTCGTTGCAGGGTGCATGATCTATGCCGGTTTCCCGACCGGTCCGTCATCCTACTTTCCCGGACCGAAGAGCAAATCCCAGTTCATCATCAGCGAGCAGCTTCTGTGTTTCCGGTGTAGTCGCACAGCCGGTGCGATACTACTCGGCGCCGGTGGTGTTCTCCGCCATGAACGGTAGAAATATCGGAAACCGCCGGTCAATCAGAATCTTTAGCAGACCGGAAACAATGAGATAGTACAGGGGTAAACCTCCAGATGATGCAGTCCGCTCGGATCTCGTCCTCGCTGACCGTCTGGGGTCATTTCCCAGTACTCCGCCTTTTCTGCAGAATCGAAGATTTTGCAGTAATGGGATATGGCCCCCGTTGCGGACGAAAGATGCTGCCAGTACTGCAGGTATTCGTTCTTCATGTTCTGGAAGTGCTCCACACACTCCTCTCGCGTCAGTTCTTCGCTGAAGAAAATCTTCATGATGATCGGTATCTGCAGATTCATGGGGGTGGATAAGTCTTTCAGCAACCGCATGAACTCTTCCCATCCTGCCAGGCTGCCTAGGTGATCGAGTATATCTTCTTGTCCGACCGCTTCTCCTGGGCGATGATACGTCCGGTTACGAACCCGTGTTCTTCCAGTCCCTTCAGCTCGCGGTAGATCTGACCGGTCTTCGCCTCTAGAAATACGCGAGCGAATCGCGGAAGATCTCCATGAGTTCATAGTCGGTACAGCCTCCATAATTGAGCAGACCGAGAAATCCATGTTTCAACATTTCGTATTCCTCTCTCGACAGTTATGTGGATTCAACTTATTGAATATAAATATTAATCTACAAGTTCAATAATAATGGATGGATGTATGGTGCTTGAAAATCACATATAAATCAGGTAATATGGAAAAATAGGGTGAAAAATGGGGCTACTCTTCTTCTTCGTCGAGTTTGGAGAGTTCGTTTTCCCGTGCGTTGTAATAGTAGTATTCACCTGCGTCCTTCTGTTCGCGGTCGAGATAAGAGCCCGGCTTATTGATGCGTGGTCTACCAGTCTTGTCGCGGCGGAACGTGATGCCCAAGCTGGATAGGAACCGGTTCATTCCGTCCTTCATCTCGAACGGACCGAGTGCCACACCTTCCTTGCCCGGCACACCTTCGAATACCAGCAGGCGTTCCGAGAGCATGTCGATGGTGTACATGTCGTGGTCGATGACCATGATTCCCGCCTCCTTTTCTTCGGCGGCGCGCTTGATGACCTTAGCTGCAACAAGCCGCTGTTCGACATCGAGGTGGGCGCTCGATTCATCGAGAATGTAGAGGTCGGTGTCGCGCGAGAGGCATAGGGCGATCGCGACCCGCTGCAGTTCTCCTCCCGAGAGGTTTCTGACTTCCGCCTGCAGGAGTGTGTCGATGCCGAGCGGTTCAATGATCTCATGCTGGTAGTAGGACGTGTCGAACTTTTTGGTCGCATGGCGCAGGACGAACTCAACGGAATCAGAGAAGTTCGGATTGAGGGTCACGTACTGTGGTTTGTAGGAGACAGTGACCGTGTTGAAGGTGCTGCCGTCGTCGGGTTTCTCAACCCCAGCAAGCAGTTTTGCGAACGTCGATTTGCCGATACCGTTCGCGCCGACGATGCCGAGGACTTCGCCGCGTCGGATCTGTCCACCGGATACCTGCAGGTTGAATCCGGGAAACGTCTTGGTTATATGCGGGATATCCATCAGGATTTTGCGCTCGACATTGCTTTCATGCCCACGAGTCTCGAAGACCACCGGATAATCGCGGATTCTCACGTTCTCTTCGTCGATGAAGCCAGCAAGATACTGGTTGACGCCGTTGCGGACGCCCTTCGGGCGGGTGATGATACCAAAAGCCGCGGGTTTTCCGTAGCCCAGGTGAACGGTCTCCGCCACCATGTCCAGGATGGCGATATCGTGCTCGACCATGATGACCGGGTGTTCCTCGGCGATCTCACGGATGAGGTTCGCCGCCACCATGCGCTGGTAGATGTCGAGGAAGGGGGTCACTTCGTCGAGGAAGTAGAAGTTTGCCTCCTTTGATAAGGTGACGGTGAGCGCAACCCGCTGGAGCTCTCCACCGGAGAGGGTCGAGAGATCCTTGTCGAGAATCGTCTGGAGGGAGAGCTTCTCGATATAGTAGTCGAGTTTCTTGCGTTCGTCGTTTGCCTTCAGAAGCGAACCCACGGTTCCTTTGAAGGCTTTCGGTATGAAGTCAATGTACTGCGGCTTGATGGAGGCCTTGATGCTTTTTGCCGCGACTTTCTGCAAGTAGTTGAACAGTTCCGTTCCGGCATAGTGCTCAAGGATTTCATCCCAGGAGATATCATGGTCGAAGATGCCGAGGTTGGGGCGGAGCTGTCCTGATAAAATCTTGACGGCGGTCGATTTGCCGATACCATTAGGACCGAGGACACCGGTGACCTTACCGGTAACTGGCTGTGGTAGGCCGTAGAGGACGAAGGCGTTGGGGCCGTACCGGGAAACCGGTGTCTTGAGCTCTTCCGGCAGTTGGATGATATCGAGTGCCTCGAAGGGGCACTTCTTGACGCAGATACCGCAGCCAACGCAGAGTTCCTCGGAGATTTCTGCTCTGCCGGATTCGCCGATGATGACGGTCTCATCGCCGGTGCGTACACGCGGACAGTAGAGGATGCATTCCTGTCCGCATTTCTTAGCGTGGCATCGGTCTTTATGAACGATGGCTATTCTCATACGCTAACGGGGAGGAGGTAAGTGGAGAGAAGCATGGTCCAGGTGAGGAACCAGGCGCAGAAGGTCATGAATCCTTGATAGAACCAGTCTTTCTTGCCATATTTGGAGATATCAAACTTCAGCAGCATGAAGATGGATTTCTGGATGACGACGGCGAAGATCCAGATGAGCAGACCGAGAATCCAGTTCGGTTTGAAGGTCACATCGTAGACGAGGTAGGTTCCCGGGATTCCCGCGAGATAGAACGAAACGATACCGGTGATGACACCGAGAACAAGCGCGATGGCGGTACGCTGTACACGGTCGGTGTGTTCCTCTTTCTTGCGCTCCCTCTTCTCTTCCGGCGTCTCCTTATGGTATTTCTTCTCTTCCGGTTTGTCTTTTGGTTTCGTCTCCGGTGCATGTTCTGCGGATGCCGAGGGAGCTGTCACTTCAGGTATGGGGTCCGCGCGGAACCGCATCTCAATCGCCTTTTCCGGACAGATCTTCACACATCTGCCACAGCCAGTACACAGTTCTTCGACAACGGTTGCTTTCTTATTGCGGCCAATAAAGATTACCGGCATATTCTTGCGAGAAGCCGGGCAGAACTTTACACAACGGCTGCACATCGCAGTATCACATTTTTCTTTACGTATATACGCCACCTGCATCGGTATCCTCCATTCAGAATCTTTAATTATATTAGTTTGTAGCCCTTATTATTTAGTAGTATATTAAATGGCTACACAGAAAGGCATGAGCGGGGTTGACATAAGAGCGTGTGTGACCGAACTGAAGGCGCGCTTACCCCTCTGGATAGGCAAAATTTACCAATATGACAGTGAAAGCTTTGGCTTCCGCCTCAACGGCGAGGACAAACAGCGCTTCTTACTCTACTGCGTTCGGGGTAGGAGAGTGCATCTGGTCTCCGAACTGCCGCCAGCTCCCAAGAATCCCTCGGGATTTTCCATGTATCTGCGAAAATATATCGAAGGGGGCAAGGTCCTCGCCATCGACCAGAAAGGCATAGAGCGCGTCATCATCATCGCTGTTGGCAAGGGCCCCAGCGAATACCGCCTGGTAATCGAACTCTTCGATGAAGGTAACATCATTCTTACGGACGAGAATTTTACCATTATCAATGCGCTCACGCAGAAACGGTTCCGTGAACGTGACATCGTAGCGGGCGCGGTCTATGCCAGTGCGGCGAAGAGTCCGGAAGACCTCACCTATGATGAGTTTAAGACAATCGTCTGCGCGGAAGAGAACGACATCGTGCGTGCACTGGCGACGAAACTGCTCCTGGGTGGGGTGACCTCTGAGGAGATCTGCCGTCTTGCCGGTGTCTCGAAATCGATGCCGGCACGGTTCGCCAAGGATGCGCAGCTGTGTCTCGTCTATGACACCATGAAACGCTGGCTCGGCAGGCTGTCTTTTCCGGAGCCAGTGATCGACGAGAAAGGTGCGTTCCCGTTGCCGTCGTCCGTGCGCATGCCGCTGCAGACCTTTGCGACGTTCTCCGAAGCGCTCGAGGCGTTCTATCTGAAGTTCGCAGTGGTGAAGGAGGAGGTTGAAAAGAAACAGGTGTCGAAGGAGGAGCGCATCCGTGAGCAGCAGGAACGGGCCATCGTCTCGTTCGAAAAGAAGGCGGCAGCGGCGACCCAGACCGCGGAGATCATCTACGCGCATTACGGCGAGGTCAAGGAGGTCATCGATGTTCTTGCCGCGGCAGCGGCGAAGATGTCGTGGCAGGAGATTGCCACCGTCCTGAAGAAGAGTGATATTCCGGCCGCAAAACGTATCATCTCTCTCAATCCGCGGGATGCGTCAGTTGTGCTGGACCTCGGCGAATCGCAGAAGGTCACTATCTCTGTGCGGGACAGTATCGAGGTAAATGCCGGCAGGTATGCCGAGGTCGCCAAGAAGATCCGCGCGAAAAAGGCGGGTGCTCTGCGTGCCATGGAGATGGGAGTGAAGCATCCGGCGAAGAAGGGGCAGGCAACCGTCGGCAGGCTCAAGCCAAAATGGTACCACCGGTTCCGCTGGATGGAGACCTCTGACGGCGTCCTGGTCATCGGTGGTCGCAACGCTGACCAGAATGAGGAGCTAGTCAAGAAGTACATGGAGGGCAGAGACACCTTCCTGCACGCCGACGTCTTCGGTGCGTCCGCGGTCCTGGTGAAGGGGCCGACGACGCATATGGATGAAGCCGCTGGGTTCGCCGCCTCGTATTCACGTTTGTGGTCCGATGGTGGGGCATCCGGAGATGTCATTGAAGCCGCACCGTCCCAGGTCAGCAAGACCACGGAGTCCGGCGAATACGTCGCCCACGGTTCATTCGTCATCCGCGGAGAACGCACCATCCATAAGGATGTACCGCTCGAGATTTCCATAGGTCTCATGACGGAATCGGTCATGGCGGTCATCGGCGGGGTGCCGTCGGTTATCGAGGCGAAGACGAAGGTATCGGTGCGGCTGCGTCCCGGGACTTTCGAAGGCAACGATATCGCAAAGAAGGTGCTGCGCCGGCTGAAGGAGAGCATTCCCAACGGAGACTCGAAGGCGGTGCGTGCCGTGCTGAATACCGAAGCGGTCGCCGCCTTTGTTCCACCGGGAGGATCCGACCTCGTATGAAGGCAGTGCTGGTCGAGGAGCTGAAACACGACGGGTTCGGTGAGTACAAGCTGGTCGCCGATTCGCTTGATGATCTCTGGCATCTGTCGCATCTGATTGCGCCGGGAGATGCCGTCTATGCGGTGACGATGCGTACCACGGACGGGACGACGGACAAGCTGCGGGCGGAGAAACTGGAGAAACGCCCGGTGCGTATCGGCATCAAAATTGAGAAGGTCGAGTTCTCACCCGACGCCAACCGTCTGCGCCTGTTCGGGGTCATCGTCTTCGGTCCTGACATCGGTCAGCACCATACCATCAATGTTGAACCAGGGTATGAGATTTCGGTCGTCAAACGCTGGTGGTCGGTCGACCTTGTGCGGCTGAAACGTGCGGTCGACGCCACACTCAACGACATCATTCATATCGTTACCGTGGAGGACGGGGAAATCGAGCTCTACCGTATCCGGCAGTTCGGGCCTCAACGAATTGTGACGCTCACCCTCGGCAGCGGAAAGACGGCGGGCCTCGATTCGCGCGAGGCGCTGTTTACCGCAGCCGTCGATGCGCTCAAGCCGGTCACCGGCACCATCGTCGTGGCTGGTCCCGGGTTCGTCAAGGACGATTTCGCTGCCTACCTGAAGACGAAGGCTCCTGCACTTGCCGCGAAGATGCTGGTGGTCGAGACCCGGCGCAGCAGCTACGGCGCGGTTCAGGAATCTATCGGAAATGGCGTCCTGGAACGGGCAGCCTCCGACGTCCAGCTCGCCCGCGAGGTTGCGGTCATGGACGAACTGTTCCTGCGTATCAGCCGAAGCGGCGCAGTAGCCTACGGCGAGGACGAGGTGCGCAGGGCCGCGGATTTCGGCGCCATCGAATCGGTGCTGATCTCGGATACGGCTCTTCGTACCGGGTCGTTTACTGGCTTGCTGGAGACCGCCGAGCGGATGGGGGCGGAAGTGGTGGTCCTGTCGACCGAATTCGAGCCGGGCGAACGCCTGTCTGCACTCGGCGGCGTTGCGTCACTCTTGCGGTATGCTATTCAGTGAAGTGTGGCTAAAAAAGAGATTAATGGGTTAGTTTATATACTCAGAGATATAATATTATAAAACACAACGTCTTGTCCCGGTAGGGTAGAGGATATCCTTAAAGCCTGCGGAGCTTTAGACCGGGGTTCGAGTCCCCGTCGGGACGTCTTGGGAAAATTTTGCGGACGTATGTGGGCAGGTTCGAAGAATATGAGAAAACGATTCAGATCTGGTGATATTTCCTGTTTCGTTTTCGATGCCCGCAGCAGATGATGCCGTTTGGATCCGAGGGGACGCTTCTCGTGTTTTTCTCATTCTGTTTTCAGGTTTCAATCGCTGCCTGTTCCTTTTCCACCGGGCAGTTCCTCAACAAGTAGTACTCCTGATAGAGTTCGCCCAGATGCTTGTGCGAATCGGCATAATTCGTGATGGAGCTTTCCTTACTGAAATCGATTTCTTTTCTGAACCGTTTGCGTACTTCGTCATGGGTTCCGAAGGTACCATCACGCCGCCGACGGTCTCCGCCGATTCGATTGTTGGTATCTAGACGGAAAAATCACTGATGATCAGTACATGATCTACACGATCAGGAATGACGGTACCGCGAAGATGACGACCCTCATCAAGTCTTCCACCAGACAGATTGACGCCGACACCGGCTGGAGCGCATCCGGAGACAGCGTATATCAGATCGGCAACATCCGTTTTATCCTCACTGACGGCACGCACGGCCAGGCGTCGCAGCAGGACAGCAGCATCTATGCGGTGGAGAAGTTCTCGTCTGCCGTGGACAATCTCGCAGGAGCTGTCCAGAAGATCATCAGTGTTGCCGCCGACGTGAAGGACACAGTTACTGAAAAAACCAGTTTTGTGGCATCTAAGGCCCGGAGCCTCCTGAACGTCGAGCCGTACTCCCGTGCGAATTTGATCAAGATGCTGCTCTCCAATGGGGTCGATTGTGCGATGGAAAGTGTTGACGGAAAGTGTTGATAGTGCCGGCATCAACTGGAACGAAGAGGCGATGAAGGCCGCTGCAAAGTACTATAACCAGGGATACAATACCCGCTCGAGTCTGCTCGACAAACTGACGAACATTCTCCTGTTCACGTCGGAAGAGGGAGAGTACGGTATTGTGCAGAATGGATTCTTCCAGTAAAT
Organism: Methanocorpusculum sp.; assembly: GCA_045639425.1. Classification (GTDB taxonomy): domain Archaea; phylum Halobacteriota; class Methanomicrobia; order Methanomicrobiales; family Methanocorpusculaceae; genus Methanocorpusculum. Next base: position 1,015 of record JAZUDC010000043.1, on the reverse strand, counting down.
CCATCCTTTTTTTCACGCTGACTGTTTCTGTAACAATCCGCCGATAAAATAGGCTATTTTCTTCGGGAGGAAGTTCCGATTGCTTTCCGTTACCGTAAGCACTAGCACGTCTTCGCGTGCGCGTACGGCGTCAAGGAAGGGTGTTTTCCGGTTCCGCACGACGCCGAGTACCGGTACGTCGCCGTCGAGTGTCTCGAGGACCGCCTGTTGGAACTTTTCGGCGGCGGCCTCCATGTATCCCAGTTCGTCCATGAGAATGAGGTTGGCTGGCTGGCGCAGATAGTATGTGCCGAACTCGTCGAACACTTCTGGATACACCGAAATGCCGGCAGGACTCCGGTGGGCGACCCGATATCTCTGCTCGGGTTTGGCAACTGCCGGAAAGATGTAGACGTCCGAACTGCCGTCTTCCTGATAGTTCATGCCGTAGGTGCGGAATCCTCCGGGTACGACCTTGAGGATGCCCAGTGCCCGGGAGATGGCGGTGCTTTTGCCGACCTGCACCTCACCGGTCAGAAAAATATGTTTCTTCATGATTTTGTAGTGATAATAGAATCTCTAGGAGGGATAGATAAAAGAGTTATCTGAAATAGAGTTCTCCATCTTCACTCAGGTAGACGGTGATGGTCTCCTTTATTGGTTTGTAAAATTTTTTGAAATATAGACGAATTATCGCTGGATTTCAAAAAAACGGTCATAAATATGGATTTGGTTGGTTAAAAATCACTGAAACAATTTCGGTGATCAGACCAGCTGTGAGCCGGGGGTCGGCTATTTCGGCGGACTGTCCACCGTTATGAATCCGACGGAGGAGACACGTACGTCCTCGTCACGGCAGAGTGGTGCTATCATCATCATCGACGGAAAGACCTATGAGATCGGATTTGTGTACGGTATCACCCGTTTTGACTTCCCTGAATCCCAGTCATTGCTCGTCTTGTCTAAAACGAATTATCGATGGAATTTAGGTACTCTGACAGAAAATTGAACTCTTTCCTCTTTTTGAATTCTTATA
>JAZUDC010000042.1:0-43084 GCA_045639425.1 Methanocorpusculum sp. | reverse complement strand
CAAGGAATGATCCGGACCCACTGGTTAGACTTGGTCCAGCGTAGACTTCTCCCGATGAACCGTCGATGACAAGATAAGAGAACACTGTGCCGCCGCTTTTACAGCTGCAATCAACCTCTCATAGGCTTCAATGAGCTCTTTGCTTTCATCATCTATCATGGTCAGGATTTCGAGATCCATCTTTCCGGCAAATGTAGTTTCCTTGGTGAGATGGTGCATTTTGCCGGTATGCATGGCTGCTACCATTGTTTTGTTGCGGAAGATCTTGAGTGCGCGCAGGTTCCTCTTCAGCAGTTTTTTCAACACTTTGTAGTCGGGAAGCACCGTCTCTCCGTCTGCCGCATCGCAGAAAAGTGTGCGTGCTACAATTTTTACTGACGGTTTCATGGTTAGAACGTTCTTTCCTAGATATTCTTTCAGGAACAGGAATAACGGGTACAGGTTTATCCGCTCAGGTATAGAGTACTAGATTGTTGTTACTCATTTAGTGTCGCACGAATGGCTGCACGGACTGCATCCTCAGAGGTGATTCCAGGCGTCCAGCCGAATGATTTCAGTTTGTCTACGCCAAGACGCATCTTCGGGACATCTCCAATCCATCCGCGGTCTCCACCAGTGAACTTGAATGTGACATTTGGCAGATTCATTTCTTCGGCAACCAGTTCCGCGATTCTCTTTACCGAGACCCAGTCTTCAGAACCGATGTTGAATAAGTCAAAAGTGTCGTGAGAGATGGTTGGGGCAAATACCATTGCCTTTACGCATTCTTCTACTGAAAGATAAGATTTCGACTGACTGCCATCGCCTAGAATTTCCAGTTCCTTCGGGTTGGCACGGAGTTTCTGTACGAAATCGTAAATGACTCCGTGAGTACTGCGTTTACCGATGATGTTGGCGAACCGATAGACCCATGCACGCCACCCGTAGGTTGCCGCATAGGAGGATATCATTGCCTCACAGGCGAGTTTGGAGGCCCCGTAGATGGAAATGGGAATCATCGGGGAATAAGTCTCAGGTGTCGGAATAACGGTAGCTTCTCCATAGACAGTTGAAGTTGAGGTGAAGACAATTTCCTTGACATTATATTCCTTCATCGCTTCCAGAACGCAGACGGTTGCTGTTACGTTGTTCTCGAATACTTCCTTTGATTTTCGCGCAGAACCACGTACATCCGGATCAGCTGCGATATGGTAGACGCGGTCTACTCCTTTGAAACTCTCTTGCCATCCGTTCCTCAGAAGATCTTTCTTAATCAGCGTGACATTCGATCTAACATCTTTCAGATTCTCGAATCTTCCTGCCACCATCGAATCGATGATGACCACTTCATGGTTCTGTGAGACCAGAAGATCCACTAGATTCGAACCGATAAATCCGGCACCGCCAGTAACAATACATTTCATTTCTTATACCTTCCTCAATGCTTTGTCGATGGATTTTGCCACATTCTTTGTGGTTCCCATAGAAAGAATAACGGTCGCCGCGCCGGTGGCCGCATCACCGCCGGCATAGATATTCTTGATGGATGTCCTGCCGTTTTTATCGACTGCAATACTGCCGTTCTCGTTCAGTTTCAGGCCAGGTAACATTCTGAGTAGAAGTGGGTTCGGACCCTGACCGATAGCAACAACGACAACATCCGCCTTTACGGTGAAGTTGCTTCTATCAATTGGGGAGAATGATCTTCTGCCGTCCTTACCTTTCTCTCCAAGTTTCATCTTGATGGCTTCAACGCCGCAGATTGCATTGTTTTCACCGAGGAATCTGACTGGATTCGTTTCAGTCATGAAGATGACCCCTTCTTCCTTTGCATGACGGATCTCATCGCGCCTTGCCGGCATATCGGCTTCGCTTCTGCGGTACATGAGCGTTACATTTGCACTGGTTCTGCGGGCGACACGGGCGGCGTCCATCGCAACGTTCCCACCGCCGATGACAACAACGTTGAGACCCATCTTCACAGGAGTGTCGTTTACCGGGAACTTGTCAGCCCCCATGAGATTGATTCTGGTCAGGTATTCATTTGCAGAATAGACGCCCGGAATGTTTTCACCTTCGATCCCCATGAAGAATGGAAGACCCGCACCTGTTCCGAGGAACACTGCATCGTAGGAAAGCAGTTCCTTGATCGGTACTGACCATCCTACGATATGGTTGGTTTTGATTTCACAACCAAGTCTCTCGACGGCGGCTATCTCCTCTTTCACGACATCTTTGGGTAGACGAAATGCTGGAATACCGTACATTAGCACTCCGCCTGCTTCATGCAGGGATTCAAAGATAGTGACGCTATGCCCCATACGTGCAAGTTCGGCGGCTGCTGTAAGACCAGCAGGTCCCGAACCGACGACTGCTACCTTCTTTCCGGTGGCTGGTGCACAATCAGGAACGTCACGCTGTTTTTCCGCATCGGCTACAAATCGCTCCAGATGTCCGATGGAGATGGGATTTCCTTTCTTTGACAGAACACAGGCTCCCTGGCACTGGGTTTCCTGCGGACACACTCTGCCACAGATGGCAGGAAGCATATTGTCCTGCTTAATGATGTGCGCCGCGCCCTTGAAATAACCGGCTGTAATTTCCTTTATGAATGCTGGGATATCGATGCCTACCGGACATCCAGAGACACAAGCCGGTTTCTTGCACTGCAGGCAGCGTTTTGCTTCAGCAACGGCTTCATCTGCGGTAAAGCCCATATCAACTTCCTTGAAATCGCGTATTCTCTCATTAGCTTCACGGTCCACTCTAGTTCACCTTCCTGCATCTGCATTCATGATGCTCGGCACGATATTCTAGAGACGCCTTTTCTTCCGGTATATACATTCTCTGCCTAGTCATCAGATCATTCCAGTCTACCTTATGTGCATCGAATTCTGGGCCGTCGACGCAGGCAAATTTCATCTTGCCATCGACAATGACTCTGCAGCTGCCGCACATGCCTGTTCCATCAACCATGACCGGGTTGAGGGAAACATAGGTCTTTATTCCGTACGGGCGGGTAACTTCTGAGGTCACTTTCATCATCATACCCGGACCGATGATCCAGACTTTATCTATTTTTCTGCCGGATTCACAGAGTTCCTTTAACGGGCCGGAAGCAAAACCTTTGATACCATAACTGCCATCATCGGTCGTGACGAAGAGTTCATCACAGACACTGCGCATATCGTCCTCGAAGATGAGCAGATCCTTCGTACGTGCGCCGATAATCCCTATGACATGGTTTCCAGCCCTTTTTGCGGCAGCTGCAAGAATCGGCATGCAAGCGACACCGACACCTCCGCCAACGACCACAATAGTCTCGTTGCCTTCCCCGAGATCACTTGGGCAACCGAGAGGTCCTGCGACATCACGTAGAACATCGCCTGTCTTCAGGGTTGCGAGGAGTTTTGTCGTGGTACCTACTACCATGAATACGATTCTGATATTGTCATTGTCTAGGCCGGAAATGGTAAGCGGTACCCGTTCGCCGGCACCATCAGGGTGGATGATGCAGAACTGACCTGCCCGGGCGTTTCGTGCAATCTGAGGTGCACGAATCCACATTTCGAAAACGGCTTCAGACAATGCCTGTGCCTTGACTATGGTATATTCTTCCATAGATAAAGAATCATATTCGTTTTTCCAACCCTTAATAATGCCGTTATCAAGGGTTAGAGGTCTTACCGCTGAATTGATGTCGGCAGCCATCAAATGATAAATAATGAAGAATAGCTTTGAATGGGACATGGTCATGTGTATGAACCATTTTTTTACAGAAAACCGGAAACGGGGCCTTGCCTATCGTTTGAAGCAGTCCACGTACAACACCCAGTATGTGGATATTATTGTCGACTCGCGTGATCCCACCTACTATCTTGCCATCGAATGCAAGTCTTTTCTAGGTACACGGCTGTCATTTTCCCGTAATTTCCATATAAATAAGGAGGGAGGCCATCAGGTCGACAATATTTCAGGTTTCATCCAGTCTACCGGCAGGACGGGGTATCTTGCGGCAGAGTTTCGTAGCGGCAGGAAAAACGAAGCATTTCTCATGCCGTGGAAACTGGTTCAAGAATATTTCGATTCGGCTGCCAGTATACCCAAGGATGCATTCGAAAACTGCATCTGTCTTGAGCGGGTCAATGGTGGCTATCGTCTGCCGCCAGAAGGCCTGCCTGAGGTGCGGAAATAATGGAGGCACTTCTCTCCCCGCAGTTCAAGGCACTTGTTTTTGATATGGACAATACTACCCTATTCAACTTCTATGTTTGCATGGAAGAAGGGTGCAGGGCTACGGTCGATGCTCTTGGCGTCGGGACCTCTGAAGAACTCTATTCATACTATTTCCGTAGCCGGCACAACTTGAGGATCATCTTAACCTTCAGTTTTTCGTGATAGTCCACGGCTGTTTCAACAGAGACCCCTATCTGCAAGCAGTTTCTGTTTTTGACAAAGCAAAGTTCAGCGTGTTTAAACCGTATGACGATACCCCTGAAATCCTATTTACACTGAAATCCGAAGGGTACAAACTGGGGCTGGTAACGGATACCTATCATATGCGGATAATTTGCGCTTGGAAAAGACGGGACTTGCGGGATATTTCGATGCTCGTGTCGGGTTTGTGGTCAGGACACCATAAACCTCACCATGCCCCTTTCGAATGTGTTCTGGATTTGCTGGAGGACAAGCCCTATGAAGCGATGTTTATTGGCGATTCTCTGCGATGTGATATTGCTCCAGCATTAGCAGTGGGTAGGACAGCGGTCCATGCCAAATACGGTTCCCAGGGAGAGTATACATATATCCAGAAGATTAGTGTGGAATCTCCATACGAAATTCTGTGGATAATTCACGAAAAAGTGTGAGTCAGCTCGCAGGTAATCTATTTGCAGAATTATCTTACCGTTTGGCAATGTGTCCTCCTTCTCTTCCACTTTATCATAGCTATATTCCAGGACGGCTGAGAGATTCTCATAGCGGTTTTCACAGATCTTCAGGTATGTGAAGATTGACGGCAACAGCATACACATTTTTTAGTTTGATGGGGTTGACATGTTCCGTTTCCTCCAGCAATGCTCAGTATCATTGCTGTGGAAATTGAGTGTGTGCTTAACTGCTCTCTCATGGCAGCATTGAGCGTCTGAAGCTGATAAATCTCTTTCATCTGCACACGTGATTCATAATCTGATATAGAAATGGACATCCAAACATTTGTCATGAAACATTTGTCATGAAAATAATAGAAAAAAAGAAATTTATTCCATGGTGATGGCGCTCGATGGGCACTCATCAACACAGGTTTCACAGTCGACACAGGCAGCAGTATCGATCTTTGCTTTTTCATTTTCGACTGCAATTGCTTCTGCCGGACAGACATCTACACAGGTAGCACAGCCGGTACAGGTCTTTTCATCAACTTTTGCTGGCATTTTGTTTACCTCTTTTCCGTTATTACTAACTAATTATTAATCTTGTCTCGAATATAAGTTTCTGTCTGGTCTTCAGAGGCAAAGGATATCTTTCATGGTGTACATACCGGGTTTTACCTTGGTGTCCATTCGGCTAATTTTACGACCATGCGGGCAAAAACCGACCGGTCATATGCACGGTGCGTGAGTGAAATCGTTTCGAGGTTCTGATGGAACTGGACGGTGTGGTCTCCTACTACGTCTCCGCTGCGGATGACATGAACCCCAATTTCATCTTTTCGTTCGATCATGCCGCATCTGCCGTATATCTCTTCAGTTTTGCCGGTTTCCCCCTCAATGATCGCAGGGGGGGCTTTGCGGTTCCCGATGGTGCATCCTTCTTGCTGCGGTGATGTGATTCGATGACTTCAATATCATAGTCGTTCAGGCGTGATGCGGCGTTCTAGACGAGTTCCCAGAAGATATTGACTCCCATACTGAAATTTGTGGTTTTCACGACCGGTACGTTCTTGACTGCTTCCTTGAGTTCCTCGTCCTGTTCTCAATGAAACCAGTGGTGCCGATAACCAGTGTGACACCCTTTACCGCGGCAATCTTTGCATTCTACATGGTGGCCGCTGCAACGGTGAAATCTATCATGACATCAGGTTTCTTTTCATCGATGAACTATACAAGTTCTGCAGGAGTGACCACTGGCACGCCGAATACCCCCCCCATTTTTGATGTCAATACCGCCGACGAGGGTGAGATTAGGGGGTCCTGTACCATACGGGCAAGAATGTTGCCCATTCTCCCATTAATGCCGCAGATGAAGACATTAGTCATAGTGGGACAGGACTTCTTTGAGTTTCTGGATCATTTCAGGACCCAGTGAATTGAGCGGCAGGCGGACATCACTGCAATCGATACGACCGAGAAGCTGTGCATCATGTTTGCGGCAGAAACGGTCTCCTCGATGACCAGAATATGTCCTGCATGGGTCATTGATGGGATTTTCCGGTGGAACATCAGGTACACAGGCAATGGACGCCGCCTCTGATGACGTGTTCAATGCAGTTTCTCAATCTTTCAAAATCGAGTGCCGAAGCCGAATCATCATGGAATGGCGTGATTAATGCCGGGATTACTCCTTCAAACATATATAAATATTTAATTTATCTCTTGACTGAGTAGTCAATGTTTTTCCCTGTTTTACCGCATTAATAAGCTATTTATCCGTTCAGGTCCTATTCTTAAATATGGTAAAAGCAGGAGATTTTTATCAGTGCAGCAAATGCGGCAACCTGTTTCAGATGATGAACAACGGTGCCTGCGTTCCGACCGGCGAGATGCTCAACTTAGTTGAACCGAACAAGACCGACGCAGCTGTCGAAAAGCACGTTCCGGTCATTGAAAAAATTGCCGGTGGTTACAAGGTCAAAATCGGCTCTGTTGTACATCCGATGGACGAGACCCATTATATCACCTTCATCATCCTCGAAACCGATGACGGCATGGTTTACCAAAAGAATTTAAAACCAGGTCAGGTCGCAGAGATGACCGTCAAAACCGATGCAAAGGCGGTTCGTGCAGTAGAGTTCTGCAACAAACATGGCCTTTGGCAGGTCTAATTTTTTTAATTTTTACAAAAAAGTAGAAAAATTAGTTTTCTATTTTCTTTTTTGCTTTCTTTTTCAGGTCTCTTGGACTTAGGTACAGTCCGGTGTACGTTCTCTCAAGAGCAGAATCCAAGCTCTTCTTGGTGCAGAAACTGAGAACAATCATGGCAATGATACCTGCAATGAGAGCGCACATCGAGAAGTACATCGGCAAAACTCCATTGAAGAAGTTCGCATAGATACCGAATCCAAATGCAGCACCCAGTCCAACGATGATTGAGGCAATCGCTCCTTTTGCGGTCGCACGTTTCCAGTAGAGTCCAGCTATCAGTGGCACGGCAAATCTGCAGAGCATCAGTACGATCCCCATCCATATGCGGAATGCTAACAGTTCTGGAGAACGCTGCTGGAATCTGGCTGATAGAACATGTGCATGACCCGGCATCACCGATGAGGTATCGTTACCACCATCCCCTGCGAAATCGGGAAAGAAAGTATCCCAGTAATGGTGGGGGAAGCTCTTTTTGTATGGCAGTTCTATAGATAGGCATATGGCTACCATGCGCTACTTCGATATTCGTCTGGTCAATGGGGAAACCACATCAGTGCAGATTGAAAACGGTGCGGTGGAGAATGCTGGATCTTCCTATTATGGCAAGGCGTTCATCCGTGTTCTTGGAAGCAAGGGCTGGGGATATGCATGCGTATCTCCCTTCGATATAGATAATGAAAAGGAAAAGCGTGTTGCTATCGAACGTGCCGCGAAGATAGCCGAACGTGCGGATGTGAAAGCCGATATCGCTGAGGTGCCGCACGGGACGCCTCGGTCATGGAATGCGTCAGCAAAAGAACAAGCCGCACGTCCGCTCGAAGAGAAGACTGCTGAACTGCTGACCCTCGAGCATGCAGCAAAACTGCCGGGAATCGCAGCGACGACGGCGCGGTATGCAGAACAGTACCAGAACATTTTTTTTGAGGATTCGAGTGGTTATGAGGCAACCTCGTCCGTGTGCCGCACACTATATACAGTAACAGCGGTCGCGGTTGATGGTGCCGATATGCAGATGAACTATGAACAAGAGGCAGTAGTAGGGCCACTGAAGATCCCTGATTTCATCGGCAAGGCGGAACGCTGTGCGAAGACGGCACTTAATTTACTGAAAGCGAAGGCAGGGCCAGGGGGAACGATGCCTGCTGTACTCGATCCTGCTATTGGTGGTGTGTTCGCTCATGAGGCGGTAGGTCATGCTTCAGAAGGTGATCAGGTAAGAGACGGTGTTTCTGTTCTGGGTCCGCACCGCGGTGAACCAGTTGGGTCGAAACTGGTGACCATTATTGACGATCCGTCGGTGCACGGATACGGTTACGAACCGTTTGATGCGGAAGGCGTTGCTGCTGGTCCTTGTGAACTCATCAAAGAAGGTATTGTCAACAAGTTTATGCATTCTCGCGAAACGCTTGCAGCGGTCGGTTTGAATACAGGAGATGTAGGTCATGCACGGGCGGAACCAGGTATGCAACCGCTGGTCCGGATGAGCAACACCTACATCAAGGAGGGAGATGCATCTTACGAGGAAATATTGGAGACCTGCAAGAACGGCGTGCTGTTGATTGGATCTCGTGGAGGGCAGGTTGATCCTGGTCGTGGCGTTTTTCAATTCAATGCGAAGTATGGATATCGCATTGAGAATGGGGAAACGACTCAGATGTTGCGTGATGTCTCGCTCTCTGGGGATATCCTCTCGGTTTTACACAATATCTCTCTCTGCGGTAAGGAACGCCGGATGTCATCGGGTATGTGCGGTAAGGGACAAAATGTGCCTGTTTCGGATGGTGCCCCTCATGTCTATCTGACTGAAGCTACTGTGGGGGGTGCAGGAAATGACTGAGGTAGATATCGAAGCGGTTTTGAAACGTGCCGCAAGGCAGGCGGATGAAGCAGAAGTCTATATTGCCTCTTATACAGATCTTTCACTGGAACAGCGCGGAACTGAAATCTCATCAATCTTCGAGCATGCGGGAACTATGGTATATCTGCGGGTCGTAAAGGACGGTAGACTTGGTGCCTCGGCTACTTCTGACATAACTCGTATCGATAATGCGATCGCTGCAGCCGTCAGTTCAGCGAAACTCTCAGAGCCTGTGAAGGGATGGCCGGGTTTACCAGTAAAAACGGTAGTACCTACTGGGCAGGATCCAATCGACCGCGGGCTAGAAATCAGTGCTGATACCGCTACTGATTATCTTGTGTGGATGAATGCAGGTGCTGCGAAGTATCCGGAATCTCGGCCGGTATCAGGAGCGGTCACGCTTTCGAAAGGACGGTCGCATCTGCTGAATACGCATGGTGTCGATTTGACCCGTGAATTTTCGAATATTTCTCTAGGGATGGATGCCATCTGCGATGGATCGACTGGATACTCGAGCGGTTCGTCGCCGTTCATGTCACGCATAGATCCAGAGACTGTTGGGGAAGAAACAGCATTTTTCGCATCAGCGTCACGCAACGGCAAATCAATTGAGTCTGGCAAATATGATGTGGTGTTTTCGGAAGATGTAGTTGATTCCTTAGTTCTTAAATTTTTTTCCGACGCTGTAGACGGTCATAACGTGCTGACTGGAAAATCTTTGTATGCTGGCAAATTTCAGCAACAGGTTGCCTCACCGTTCCTATCAATTATAGATATGCCACAAAATTTGGATGGAGATGCCTGGCGCAGGTTCGATACCGAAGGAACACCGGCACATGATTGTGACATTATTCGTAATGGTATTCTCTGTTCTTATCTCTACGATGTCAAGACCGCTGCGCAGGCAAGAGTGGAGACAACCGGTCATGCGCATCGTACTTCTGCCGGAAGTACGGTCATTGGTCCGCACTGCCTTAAGATATCTGCCCCTGTCGAGGAGGTGCTGGAGAGGCCCTGTCTGTATGTGAAAGAAGTGATCGGAGCTCACACTACAAATTCATTAACTGGTGAATTTTCGGTGGAAACAGCAAACGCTTTCTTGGTGGAGAGCGGTGAACTGGTACAGCCGGTCAGGAAAGCTATGCTTGTCGGAAACGTTTTCGATATTCTAGCGGGGACATTCTCTATTTCTAAGAGTGTAAAGGCTGTTACTGGAGCTTTGGTGCCAAAGATGCGGTTTTCTAGTCTTCAGGTCATCTGAAGCGTTGAATACTAGCTACAATAATTTTTTTGTACAACTGTTTATGTGATACATACATGCGTTCCGTAAAAATCGTTGTTATTCTGCTGTACCGTTCAGTGTAGAAGTGGCATGGGTCTGTCTGGGTAGTACATCCCTATCAGGGAACCATCGATGATCATTCTCTGCGCTTTTCCTGCGACGGTTCAGTAATTTACTGACTGTGAATCCCTATGCAGTGTGACGTGTTGATAATGAAATGCTGAAGCAATACTCCTAAGTGGTGGACACCAATTAATAAGGTAGCAGGAAGGGCTGAAAACAGGTTTAATCATTTTTCCGCCGGGGTTTCGACATTGATGCTAGGTCGACTACGTATCTACCATCGGTACCCATGCCGATGATGACATCCTGTGAACCTGCCATCTGTTCAAGATTCAGCTCATATTTGCCCCGCCCAATGATCCGGACGCTTTCGACTCTTGCTAGGATATCCGTCACATTTTTTGCCTGGCGTTCTTCCGGCTTGACTTCCAAGACTTGTTGTTTCGTTTCATGGGCGATAGTTGTTATAGGTTTTTCTTCTAGAACATCGGCGTTCCTGACGCGTTCGCTTACGTAAACGAACTTCCTTCCTCCGCAAGAGGGACAGCCTTTCAGGATTTCTACGGATCCATCGCGGAATTCGCGTCCACATTTCATACACTTGTGTGGCATGTCTGTGTGTTGTTGTATGCGTATATTTAATTTTTAGATTACTGCGGGGCTGATGCCCAGGCAATAAGCCGGTCTTTTTCTTTCGTCAACATTTTCAACTGATCAACCGGACCGATCACCATCAAACGTGGTGCGTTTGTCTTCTTGCCAAAGAGTTTTTGGAATAAGCCGGGATGGTTTTTTGCAGCTGGATAGGTCTCGATTTCGATACCAGAGAATCCACCTGGAGTAATTTCCATCATCGTTGCTTCAAGCAGTGTCCCTTGTTCCTCTGCGGTCAGACCCTTTTCGAGGACTACAACGGAACCGTGGTGTACATCGTCGAGGATAAGTCTGATTTTTTCATAGGAAGTCATCTTAGATACCATGTCTTCAGATATCATATCAATCTGAACACCCTGAATCATTTGAAAACCTCCGACATCTTAGCGTAGAGGGCTTCCATATTATTACCTTCCAATCCGGAGATTTCGACAACTGGGTGTTGCGGGAATGCGCTCTTGATTCTCTGTGGCATTGCATCAGGTAAATCAATCTTGTTTGCAACGATGACGACCGGTAGCTTCCGTGCTTCGATGATACCAACCATCATGATATTAACATGCATGAATGGGTCTTGAGTACTGTCGAGAACATAGATGACACCATCGATATCTTCACGGAGCCAGTGCATCGCTTCAGCGACACCTTCAGTTGCTTCACGTGCACGATTGATTGCCTCGTCCTCTTCCATGCCATATTCAAGGAACTCATGGTAGTCGATTTTAGTAGTGACACCAGGAGTATCAACGATATCAATTTTCAGTTTCGAGCTACCTGCCGTTATTTCGACGTTTTCCTTTCTGCGTGCGCGACGGGTTTCGTGTGGGATTTCGCTTGCGGGTCCCATTGCTTCACCGGAAACATCGCGGACGATTCTGTTGGCAAGCGTAGTCTTGCCTGCGTTCGGCGGGCCGTAGATACCGACACGGGAGTGCTTTTTGCCGAAAAGTTTGGCAAACAAGCCTTTGAGTCGTAAAAAGTGTGCCATAGTTTCACCATATAAATGGACTATATACTATATGTAATCAATGAAATATAAAGTTCTTTACACTTCTCTTTCAGTAGATTTTCACTATTTTTTTGTGATTTTTCATAATATTAATAGGGTGTTGCATGCATATATTCATTCTATCACAGGAACAAAGTAAATAATTATGACTGGATTATTTGGAATTGGTGGAAACGCTCTTAAATACGGGTTTGAGACATGTGTACATAACATTCTCAGATGGCTTGCGCTGACTGTTGTACTGATTATTCCAATTTTGAATTTCATTGGGTTTGGTATTCTACTAAAAGTTTTGCGGAATGAGGAGCCGACGTTCGAGAACGCCGGAAAAAGCTTTGTTCAGGGTCTGCTGAGTTTTGTCATTGGACTTATCTATATGGTTATACCAATAGTACTTAGCTGTTTATTTGGTATCGTAGGTTTGGTTCTTGGAATCACTCTTGGCATTATTTTACAGATTCTCTTAGTTCCGGCAACGGTCAACTTTGCACGCCAGCAGCAGTTTTCCGTAGCGTTCAGATTCAGTGAGATATTCGGACTTATTAGATCAGTTTCATGGGGACGCTACATACTGGCGATTATCGTTTTCCTCATCATATGGGTTGTCATCGTTGCAATAATGTGGATACTTGGAGTTATTCCCTTTATAGGTAATGTTTTGGCTGTGATAGCAAACATTGCTATATATGCACCAGTCTCTCTTTTTGAGGCAAAGTACTGGAACGACGTCTTCGCATAAGAAGCAACACGCAGAGCATTCTGCATCTTTTTTTTATTATCAAACCATCAAGCAACGGATTTATACCCAAATAACGCGTAAATTTATCTATATTTATGGTACCGCGCGCTCTTCTTAGATGGTACAAGTTTAGCTATGCCCTGGTCGTTCAGTTCGCTCGGCCGTATCTCTATTTCGCAAAGCATTATTCCTATAAAAAAGTCAAGATGCAGCATCACCCGAATGTAATCTTCTCAAATCATACCACCATGATCGACTGGTTGCTTGTTGGAATCCCCCTCAGAAAGCAGATGTATTTCGTTGCAGGTGAACATCTTTTTAGAAACAAGTTCCTGAGACGGGTAGTTCTCTGTCTTGATGGTCTTATCATCCGCAAGAAAGGAGTGCCTGCGGACGATATGATTGCGGATATGAAGGATGTCATTAAATGCGGAGGGAACGTCTGGATGAGTCCAGAAGGTACCCGTTCAATCAACGGCGAATCTGCATTCATCCCGCCTGCCACCGGCAGACTGGTCAAGGAATGTGCCGAGCTCGGTGCTGGTCTTGTCACCTACCGTATTCACGGCGGATACTTGCAGTCACCACGGTGGGCAAAGTATTCTCGTAAAGGAAAACTGTGGGGCGAGTTCGTTCATGAGTATCTCCCGGAAGAGCTCATGAAGATGAGTCTTGATGAGGTCAATATGCACATCAATGAGGATATGTATGTCAACACCTTTGATGACCAAAAACAGAATCCGAATCCATATACTGGCAAGAATTTGGCGGAAAACCTGGAAACGACGCTCTATGTCTGTCCGAAATGTCACCAGATTGGCAAACTCTCAAGCAAGGGTGACATTCTCTCCTGTGAATGTGGATATAAGGTCAAGTTTACTGAACATGCACTATTCGAGGGTGGAGATGGTAGTGATGTTATTATCGATAACATAGCAACCTGGGATCACTGGCAGCGTGACTATCTGAAGAGCAGACTGCCGGAGTTCATGGAATATCCGTTGAACAAACCGGTCGATTCAGACGACCATCAGATTCTCAACAAGATCGGTGCACTCAAGAGCGTCAATTGTGAGGGACGTGGTACATTTGCTATTTACCGTGACCGGTTCGAGTTCCAGTCATCGGAACAGACCTTTGTGTTCCCATTCACGGAGATTGCGGGGTTCGCCTTCTCTTTGCAGATGAAGATTCTCTTCTCGCTCAAGGACGGCACCTATTATGAAGTCAATTCCGAGTATCCGCGGTCAGCATTCAAATACATGGTTCTGTATCGCTTCCTCATTGGAAAAGAATATTACTGAAGATGCTGGTAGGAATTACGGGAACGCCTGGTACCGGAAAAACATCTGTCGCGGAAGAGTTACGTAGACGTGGGATTCCTGTTCTCGATCTTAAGACAACGGTAGAACCGTATATTGTTGGCAATGAAGATGATTCAGCGGTTATCGATACGGATGAATGGGCCAAAGCACTGATAAAAATGAGGATTGACTGTTTTGTCGAAGGATCGCTCGCCCATTATCTGCCGTGCGAAAAACTGGTAATTCTGCGGTGCCGGCCGGATGTGCTTGTTAAGCGGCTTGCGCCACGAGGATACAGCAATGACAAGATTCATGAGAATGCTGAGGCTGAAGCACTCGATGTCATTCTTATCGAGGCTGTTGAAACATTTTCTCCAGAACAATTATTTGAGATAGATACAACTAATAATGATACTGAAAAAACAGCCGATATGATTCTGGAATTCGCTGAGAGCAGGCTGCCTGCAGCGTTCGGTTCTAGCGACTGGTCGGAATACGTGATGTCTCTATGAGTATCGAATCGATGCGCCCAAAAATTCAGTGTGTCCTTACACCGACTGCGAAGCTCTTTTCGCATCTGCCGATAACTCCGAATGGATGGACCATTATCTCGCTCTTCTGTGCGTTCGGTGCAGGTGTGGCATTCGCATTTGGTCTGCCGCTTTCGGGGGTTATTTTGGTAGTGCTAAATGCACTTTTCGATGTACTGGACGGTGCATTGTCACGCTACTTGGGCATAGCCAGTCCCCTTGGAGATTATCTCGACCATGTTTTGGACCGATATGCGGATACAGCCATAGTGGTTGGCATCCTTATCAATGGTATTATTGGTACAAATGCATGGACTTGTGTGATTCCTGCATGGATTATTGGAGTTTTTGCCATTACTGGTGTTCTCCTATCCTCCTACATGGGGACACAAGCGCAGGCTGTTGGAATGAAACGAAACTATGGTGGCTTTCTCGGTCGTGCTGACCGCTTGATTCTGCTGATTGTTTTAGGTATTGCTGAGTTTATTTATCCGAACCCCATCTTCCCTGGTCTTTCCTTCCTCAGCTGGTTGCTGGTTATTTACGGATTGTTTGGCCACATCACGGCAATCCAGCGCTTTGTCATGGGTGTACGTGAACTATCCGGAAAAATTAAGAAGAATTGATTTCTCTTTTCTGGGTGAAAATATTCCAGTCCCGATAATTTTTCGAAACACTGAAAAAGAGAGATACTGAGCCTGGAGAGGCTCAGTTACTGGCCAGAATAATCTGAATTGAGGAGACGTTTGTTGGTCCAGCATCGGTCTCCACCGTCTCGGTAGAAATGGTGACTTCCTTCTTCTTTGCGGGGGGATGAACTGTCAGGTTACGATTTCTGCAGTATCTACAGCACGTGGGATGGATTTTCCCCGTGCCTCGATGACGATTTCTTTTACGCCGTCATTAAACTGGGTAACGACGGCCAACACATAGTTCATTACTGGTTTTGTTCCGACATATACAAGGTTGTCTTCCATTTTGTTACAGACCATCAGAAGTATTTCATAGTATGGAGCAGTTCCGCATTCAGGACGGAAGATCCTGCCGCTCCGCGGATGGTATTGTGTCCCATTGCGACGAACCGGATCCCTTCACGGACTCTGCCGACAGTGACAGTCATGGCATTTCCACGGTTCCGGTCAAGACGCGGCTGCGGGCGGTTATCGTTAGGCAGGTAGAGCACGGTTTTGTCCGGTTGGGTTGGCAGACTGGAGAAAGACGGATGCCAGGTTTGGAATGCATTGATGACTTCTGCGGGAGTCGCATCAATGTCGATCCAAACGTTCAACGTATGTCCATCGATGACTGGCACACGGTTGCAGGAAGCGGATACTTCAAATGGTGCTCCAATGATTGTGTCGTGTTCAAAAGTTCCTAGAATCTTGTTTGCTTCGCGTGCCATCTTTTCTTCTTCACCGCCTATATATGGAATAACGTTGTCATAGATACCGAATGCCGGAACACCGTCAAATCCTGCCCCGGATATTGCTTGCATAGTGGCAACCTGTATGTGAGAGAACTTGAATTTTCTCAGCGGTGCAAGGGCGGTTGCAAGCATAATGGTTGAACAGTTCGGGTTGGTAACGATGAATCCATCGCGTTTTTTCCGCTGAACATCGATTAACGCCGCATGTTCAGGATTGACTTCAGCGATCATCAACGGGACGTCGGGGTCCATCCGGTGTGAACTTGCGTTGCTGAATACACCAATTCCAGCATCTGCGATGTCGGTTTCGAGTTGACCTGCTAATTCTGCCGGCAGGGCGGAAAACATGATATCACAATCCTTAATCGCGGCAACCGTCGTGGAGGATACGACGACCTCACCTACATTCTTCGGAAATGGTGAGTCCAAACGCCAGTTGACTGCATCGGCATATCGTTTTCCTGTAGAACGTTCGGATGCAGTAAGCGTTGTCAGCTTAAACCAGGGATGGTTTGCAAGCAGCTGTACAAATCTCTGGCCAACGGCTCCCGTTGCTCCAAGAACACCTACATTAATCATAGTGAGAATATATTGGTTTTTCATGGTAATAAGAAATACATGCTTGCATTTCTGTTCTTCTTGCTGTTTTTTGAAGGTGATTTACCTGATTTTTCGTTTTTTTAGCTAAATTCTCCCAAATTCTGCCTGATTCCTCTGCAGATGCATACCGATGTCCCAAACACTTACTAGTTAAAGGATGAAGTGCAATTACTATAGTATGACTGGACAATCCGGACCAGGAGACAGTGCCGCACCTGATACGATACTCAGTAGTACTGATTATCTCCAGCAGGAAAGAGCGATGTTGCAGAAGGTGATTGAAGCCGAGCAGCAGGAACTCAATGTAATGCGCAATGAGTTTGCCCGCCTGAAGATGGACAATCTTCAGCTGAAAAAGGAGAATGCTGCTCTCAAGCGTATGCCACTCCTCGTTGCAACCGTGCTCGAAAAGTTCCCGAACAATGAAGTCTATCTCCGCCAGATGGGAAACAATCAAGAATATGTCACCCAGACGACGCCGGTCCTCTACTGCGACCTTACCGAAGGGTGCAAGGTTGCAGTTAATAATACTCTCTCCATAGTCAAAATAATCGGAGATACGGTGGATACCCGTGTCAAGATAATGGAGCTCGATAATAAACCGGATATTACATTCGAGGATATCGGCGGTCTGGCTGACGAGATCGTGGAGGTTCGGGAGGCAGTCGAGTATCCGCTGACGCGACCGGAAGCATTCGAGCGGTTTGGTGTTATTCCCCCTAAGGGAGTGTTGCTCTATGGACCCCCAGGAACTGGCAAGACACTTATTGCTAAGGCTGTTGCTCACAATGCCGGTGTGCCGTTCCTCCGTCTCACGGGAAGTGAACTGATCCACAAATATATCGGGGAAGGTGCCCAACTTGTCCGTGACCTGTTCTCGCTTGCTCGTGACCTTGCAGAGAAGAACAATGGTGTTGTTGTGTTTATCGATGAGATTGATGCGGTCGGGAGCATGAGAACCAATGACGGCACATCTGGTTCGGTTGAAGTCCAGCGCACCCTTATGCAGCTCCTGGCAGAGATGGACGGATTCGATACCCGTGGTAACATCCGGATCATGGCGGCGACCAATCGTCCGGATATGCTCGATGCGGCACTTCTGCGGCCGGGACGGTTCGACCGTTTAGTGCGGGTCCCTCTACCGGATTCCACGGCACGTACTCAGATATTTGCTATCCACACCCGCCGGATGATCGAGGCGAAAGCAATTGGCAAGGTCAAGTTTGAGGAGTTGGTTGCAGTAACAGAAGGGTTCAACGGTTCACAGATTGAAGCGGTCTGCCGTGAAGCAGGTATGATTGCCATCAGAAACAATCAGAAGAAAATTACCGATTCTGATTTCCTTGAAGCGGTCCGCAAGATCAAGAACGAGGAAGGAAACGGTCCGGTCGACGTCATGTATACCTGAAAGAAGATGGAAATCATCTGTATTGGTAAACAAGGTGTCAATCTCTCGGATACACTTTATGTCTCGGAAACAAGTCGGAATATCCTGCGATTTTATCATCCGCAGAATACAGGGTGGGGCATCAAGATTACTGAATCCACGGTGTCCAACGCACTAGCTCTTTTAAGTGAACTGCGGTGGTATATCATGCGGTATATGGCGGGTGTCATCATCGAGGATATCCGGTTTGGTGCCTATCTCACCCACGATCTTGCAAAAGCTGCTTATGAAGACCGGTCAGTGACGCTTGTCGAGAACTGGGAGCATATGTATCGCGCGGCAGTGCTTGGGGATGGGGCGATGTTGCCGATTTCCCGGGGAATGGATACACCCCAGGGGACTATAGTCTCCTATGTTGTCTGGTGTATGCCAGAAGAAGAGCCGTAACTTTTTTTCTTTTTATTTGGTAAAGTTGGCCTTATGTAGGGATATAACACATATATACAGAGAACCAAAGGACTGCAGTTCTTCGGTCTGTAGGAAGAATAATGAATATCAGTACTGTTTATGTGATAGGGCACAAACATCCGGATACGGACTCCATCTGCAGTGCCATTGGATATGCTGCATTTTTGAATCGTGACGGCGGGAGTCGGTATGTTGCGGCACGTTGCGGTAATCTCAATGCCGAAACCAAGTATGCTTTGCAGAAGTTTGGCGTGGAATGCCCTGCACTGATTCTGAATGTTGAGCCATCCGTTTCGGATCTAAAAAGGATGCATCCTAAGTGTGTGCTTTCCTCTACACCGACCTTCGATGTCATCGAAAAAATGGACAGAAACGATTTGAGAAACTTGCCGATTATCGATGAGAACAGAAAGCTTCAGGGTCTTATCTCTGAACACGGTCTGGCACGCGCTTATGTCTCAAACACCAAGATGGAGACTCTTGCCATATCTCCAATAGCTGTCGACGATTTGGCACGGATTCTGCACGGAAAGGTCTACGTTCGGAATCAGGATGTATTGGAAGGAACTGTTTATATATCCATAGATGCCCTGAAGGTGATTCTCTCTCGCATCACACGGAAAGACATTGTAGTCATTGGTGACGATGAACCGACCCAAATTGCGTTGATATCTGCCGGTATTGCAGCGATGATTATTGCTGATTCTGCACCGGTCAGCAAGCAGGTAGTTTCCTGTGCAAAAGAACACGGAGTTACACTCATTGGAACAGACGCTGATGCGTTCGGGACCGCAAAGATGATTCATATGACCCTGCCGGCACGTAGTATCATGACGACCGATGTGCCGACTGTACGGATGGAAGATAACCTTGATTATGTTAAGCAGGTTGTATCTAGTTCTCCGTATCGTGCGGCTTGTGTCTTAGATGCTGAAGGCCGACTTGCTGGTACTGTGTCCCGTAACTCCCTTATGGATGAAGTGTCTAAATCCGTCATTCTTCTTGACCACAATGAATACGGTCAGGCAGTCGACGGCATTGAAACGGCTGATATCATCGAGATTATCGATCATCATCGTCTCGGGGCGATGTCAACCCTGAAACCTATAAGTTTCTCGATGGAACCACTTGGATCAACCTCGACTATCATTTCCCGCAGATATTTGGAATCCGGTGCCGCCCCTTCGAAAGCTATTGCTGGAGTTCTTCTCTCGGGTATTCTTTCAGATACACTCGGTCTGAAGATGGCGACCACAACGGATACAGACCGACATATTGCAGCAAGGCTTGCGGAAATTGCCGATGTCGATATCGAGGCATACAGTGCTGAACTGATTGCTGAAGGTATGGAGTTTTCTGGTGTTTCGCAGGGAGAATTGCAGGAACGCGACACGAAGGAGTTCACGCTTGCTTCACGACGTGTTGTTATCGCTCAGATACTGATGCCATCATATGAATATACTTATGGCAAATCTGCGGATATTTATGCTGCTTTGCAGGAAAAACTGCAGAAGCCCAATGCTCCTGACGTCTACGTCGCACTTTACACCAGTGTATCCGAAATGGGGTCCATAATGTATGCGGTTACTGCCGACAAGGCTTTGGAATCCGCCCTACACTGGGATTCGCCGATAAGCCTTCCGGGCATTGTATCTCGCAAGAAGGATTTCGTTCCGCATTTCGGCAAACTTTTGGAGATCAACTGATCAATCTATGTAATGAATCGTGAGTGGTCATCGATATAAACTGTCAGATTCTTTTCTCTTATGACGAAGGATGATGTTATCTAAATGAAATGGAAAAAAAGAAAATACGGCCTTAATCGACCGGCAACTTGGAAATCTTCTCTATTAGGCGTGTGATTACCTCATTACGCATACCTTCAACAAACTTGATGCTGCCAACAACAAGGTGGCCACCGCCGGAAATGCCAGCGCCGGGCATTTCATCACGCATGGAGCGCACTATCTGCGGGATGTTCATCTGCACACCACGCGAACGGATGACCACAAAATCCGGACCCAGACCTAATGTAACTATCGGATCGCCCTCATATTTCCTGCAGAGCAGATCATGGACTTCACCAGAGGATTTACCCGGCGGCGGGAAGGTGAATCGGTGGGCAAACATCTCGACATCCGCCTGGAAGAGCCGTGCGCCGGAAGACAGCTGCTGTTCCTTTACATGCGGCATCATGGTTGTAATCTGATCCTCGAGAGCCGCGTTCGCTTCCGTTGTCAGAAATTCGACCAGGTGCTTGTGACGGTCGGCATCGCCGTTGATGTTCAGAATATCCTTGACAATTTCGCGACCGTCCATGAACCTAAGCCAGTACTGCTCGTAGTCGAGAGCAAGGGCCATGTTGCGGCATTCATCTTCCGTATATTTGTCTTCAATCAGCTGGAGATATGCGTTCAGTTCCGGTGCTTCACTGCGGTCGGCCACCCCTGCTACAGCAGGGAAGTGCAGAATTTTGTCCTCGACGTCAGGGGAAATCAAACGCGCGATTTCCGTGCCAAGCATGCCTGCAGTGACCCCGAAGTCGCCGCCTACATGGTATGGGTTGACGTGTGAAAGCAGATATTTATCAATCGTGTCGTCCGGATAGTGGTGGTCGGCAACTACCACGTCGATACCGTAGACATAGGTCATCTTATAGGACGGCATGTCCTCCTCGGTCGACCCGTTGTCCACCAGAAAAATCAGCGGGAATTTCTGCCCGAACCGTGCATTGTCCTTCAGCAACATGTCGAGATCGCGGGTGACATCCTCGATTTCATAGAACGGTGCTTTCGAAGGGTTTCTCCGGAAGAGGAAGTTGTCGAGATCGGGATCGCCGCCGTTCGCACGGATGTATCTAAGAATAGCTGTCTCTACCGACACCGCAGCACAGATACCGTCGGCATCTGCATGATGGCGGAGAATGATTGGCTGCTGGGTCAGAACTGCACGACGTACGATTTTTGCGAGTTTGCGCATCTCCGGCCAGAGTTCCTCTAGGATATCGGACTGGATAAGCGGTTTAATTTCCGGTGGTTCTGCACGGGCATCGAGGGCTGCCGCGATTCTTCCACGGACCGTTGTAGCTTCGGTACCGTGAAGCACAATCATGCTGGAGACTTCAATCTGTATCTGATTGTTACGCTTGTTCGATTCGCCGAAAACACGTACAATATCGCCCAGTTTAACCTCCGGATAGGAACGAACACCTGCTTCTGCAAATGCCGCGGCATCTTCTGTACTGGTTTCATCGCAGATGGTAAAGATGGTAGGTCCAGATGTCTGTTTTATCTGGACTACTTCCGCTTCGATAGTAACCGAGCGACCGAGTTTCTTTGCCAAATCTGCTAGGTGGGAGACAACAATCTTTCTTAAAACAAGTTCAGTTTCGAAGTTGCTTGCGGATGTGGTGATTTCCCGTAGGTCGAGATTGCCGTTCGGACGTATGTCATTGACTAGAACAATGATATCGTCACGTTCCTTGTGATTAGTCTTCACATTGCTTTTGTGGAGAAGACCTTTTGTCTTATCGTTTAACTGGACAAAGGTGTCGAAAGTCGAAAATCCCTGGACCTTGCCTAGATACATATGGCCCTTGACGATATCGTCGACTGTACAACCAGGGCCAAGCCTGTAGAGTTTCTCGCTCATATTTTATTCCTCCTCAAATTCCTCAAGTTCTTCAGTATCCGCACCGCAGAGTCCGTACAACTTTTCTTCGCCGTCGCGTCTTCCGCGGGAAACTAACAGATCACCCGCATGAAGCACGTAGTTTCTGCCGGGGCGGTATACCCACCGATTTTCACGCTTGAGTGCAAAAATGACCATGCCGGTAACTGATCCAACCCGGGACTGCGCAAGTGATTTGCCGTCGAGCGCTGAAGATTTCGCCACAGCGACCCAGGAAATGATTTCGTCGGATTCACGGACAATCCGTTTGATAATCGGGGGAACCTCAATCTTCCGTAGAATCACATCGGCAATAGAACATGCCGCATCCGAGATGGATTCCGTAAACGAGGACATATAAAGCATGCCGCGCAGACTTTCAACGTCGTCGATGCGCTTTGCTGTTTCCAGCGTCCACAAATCAAGTTTGAGCCGCATCTCGTCGAGTTCCTCCTCGAGTGCCACGACCTCATTTGCCAGATCAAGATTCTCATACAGAAGTGCGGTGTATGCAAGACCGACAGCAAGTTCACTGATGTTCTTCATTTCAATCATCAGCGGGGCTGCACGATCCAGATCACTGACCGATGCTACAGAACTGCCGGGGGAATCTTCCGGCATCGGTTCACCGACAAGCCGACAAAATTCCGGGAGACCATAATCCGGTCCGCGGCCGACTAGGACATCTCCAGCACGAAGTACGGTATGCTTGTCCGGATCATAGATTCTCTGTTGCATTCTGCGGATTAGGATAACTCTGATACCGGTAGCAGACTGAAGTTTGATGTCACCGAGACGAGCACCGTCGAGTACCGAACCGGGAGAGACAGCCACACGGATCGTCATTTCTTCTGCATCCGGAAAGGCTTTGCGGAGTTTTGCCGGGAAGGAGACATGACGCATGATGTTCTTGGCGATGTCGGCCGCATTATTCGAGATGCGTTCAGAAGCCTCTGCAAGCTGCAGAAGGCCACTCATCGGCTCGGTCTCGTCTATCCGGCGAACGCTCATCATGCTGGTGATTCTTGCCTGATAGACAAGATCATTCATGCGTTCTTCAAGATCAATCACCTCTTCGGCGATAGCACTACTTTCATAAAGCACTGCGGAATAGGCCAGGTCAACGGCAAGTTCGGAAATATCCTTCATTTCAATGAGAACATCCTTTAAGTTGATCGGCTGATAGTCACGGTCCATAGTTTCGTATATATTTATAGATTTTCTGACTACTTAATGGCTAGGTTGCAAAATCAGCGGAAAATCCGTAAAACAGATTTCAGAAAAAATAGGATTACTGAAGTTCACCGGTGCAGACAAAGAAAGTTGTCGCTTTCTCCGCATCACCAAGTTTCTGATAGATCAAACCGAGCAGAGAGACAATATCCACATCGTCCAGTTTAATTGCCAACGACCGCTCAAAACAGTCCACAGCATCGGCATATCGGTCAAGATGCATCAGAGATTTTCCCCTTCCTGCCCAGGCATCCGCAGTGCCTAGGGCCAGTTCACAGACCTGAAGATATACTTCCGCTGTTTTCTCGAACCGTTCCTCAATAAAGCGGGTATCTGCGGTTTTCTGCCAGAACACCGAATTTTTCGTGAGGTGGAAGGTCATGATTACGGTTTGCGCTGGTTATACTGGTACCAGATCTTGCAGGCACCTTCATGCGAAACCATGCATGGTCCTATTGGAATACGCGGTGTGCATACCTTGCCAAACAGCCTGCAATCGGTTGGATCGGCAATGCCACGGAGTACTTTATCGCAGATACAGCCGTTCTTCTTGGTGACCTTTTCAAAGACGAGATCAAACTTCTTCTGGGAATCGTACTGCTCGAACCCCTTCTTGAGTTTCAGGCCGGAATCTGGTATGACGGGGAATCCGCGCCACTCGACGCTGGTCGGTTCAAATACTTCCTTCATCAGACGCTGGGCTTTAACGTTTCCTTCCCTGGTCACGACACGGGGATAGGCGTTTTCGACCTTGGGGGTGCCATCTTCAATCTGCTGGGATATCATCAGCAAACCGAGCAGAATATCTTCCGGCTCGAATCCGGCAACAACCTGTGGTACCTTAAACTGCTCGTATTCATGGTATCCCATGACCGCACAGACATGACCCGGCAGGATGAATCCGTCAAGAGACGCTTCTCCTTGGGCCATCAGCCATTTCATTGCCGGGGGAACCAGCCGGTGTGACACAAGGATACTGAAATTTTCAGGGGGATCAGTTAGCAGGGTTGCGGCAACGGTCGGTACAGTTGTCTCGAAGCCGACGGAAATGAATGAGACTTCCTTATCCGGATTTTCGCGGGCGATTCCCGCAGCTTTTGCAATACTCTGAACGATACGCACATCACCATCAACATGTTCGAGTGAGGTCTTTGTTCCAGGAACCCGTAACAGATCTCCGTAGGTACAAACGATATTACCACGTTCGGCAAGTTGGATTGCCGCATCGATTTCCCCCTGAGGCGTGATGCATACTGGGCATCCCGGACCCATAACTATTTTGAACTGTTTGGGAATAACGGAACGGATACCGTATTTGGCGATGGCAGCCTCATGCGTCCCGCAGACGTGCATCACTGTGATGTCATGGTCGACAATGCGTTCTATTGATTTTGCGATATCTGTACCCAGCGTCATATGATGAGGAGTATAGGTTCTTTAAATATCAATATCAGAGATCCTATTGCCATAAGTTAACATAAATGGTTCATTTCCAATATATTTTTTGCACGGAAAATTCTCCTCCCCTCCCATCAAGTATTCAAGCCCAAGTGCCAACCTACTAATTTTCCGGGGTTCTGAGTGTTTTTCATAGATTATCCTCCTATTTTCTTTCATACCGAAAGTTACATCAGACCTGTACAGGAAATGGTTTGCAAAATATTCCTTTATTACGTATCCTTTGTATCCAAGTCTTTTCAGATAAACGCGTACCGAATCCTCCTGCCAGTATGGGGACTTTCATATATGTATTTTATTGTTGCTTGATATATATGAATATTTCATGTATGTTTGGATTTTTCAAGCCACATTTTTCAAGCCACTATAGATACTATCTTACCTAAACAAGACCATTAATACAGCATTTATGTTGTTTGGTTCATCTAGTATTCGACAACAGTTAGTTGGTGTGGTAGTTTCTACCTCTGTAGACGGTCGCATCAGAATCACCAAGGAAGATGGTTGGATTCTTATCAGAGAGAGTGGGATTGAGCAGAAAGTCAGATGCACCGCTGAAGGAAGGACAAAAGAAATGTTGATAGCGGTTGGATATAATCAGAAAAGCGGAGCGTGAATTTAAATGCAGTGTGTAATTTTTGTGGCAGGCGACAGTTCGCGGATGCGGCTACTTACTACCGACCGGCCACCGATTGCAAGAAAACAGATTCTGCAGCACCTGATAGAAAGCGTCAGGAAATCAGGAATCAATGACATTATTCTTATCTTGGGATACAAGGCAGCCTCCATCAAATCCTATTTCAAAGAGGAAAAGCTGACCTACGTCATTCAGAAAAAAACAACTTAAGACCGGCGACGCCCTGCGGCAAGTCGAGCAATTTATCAAGGAGACGTTTCTGATGCTTAACGAAGACATGATGATGAATTTTACCGATATCCAGTACATGGTGCATATGACGGCACCAGCCACGGGAGTGTCAACCACAACACATCCACAGGATTTTGGAGTCGTAACCCGTGCAAAGGTGAAGATAACCTCACTGGAAGAAAAGTTGCTGAATCCGAAGTCTGATATCACCAACGCTGGTGCCTATCTCTTCAATAAAGATACCTTCGAAAAACTCCGGAAAACCCGCCTTCTATTCGGAGCGAGTATGAACTGACCGACGCTTTGACCGATTATATCGTTGAAAATTCATTGCAGGAATACCGTCTGTCAACATGGATAGATGTGGGATATCCGTGGGACCTGCTGTCCGCAAACAAAAATCAGCTACAGGACTTGGAAAGCAGTATAGGGGGAAACATTGAAGACCACGTCTTCATCAAAGGTTCGGTAAAAATCAGCAAGAACACGGTGATATAGTCCGGAACTTATATTGAGAGGCTGTGTATTATCGGTGACAGCTGTGAGGTATGGCCGAACGCTTACCTGCGGCCAGGGACAACTGTGGGAAACAACTGCCAAGTTTTGCCAGGGAAATAACTATGTAGATGCCACATTGCTGAAAAAAACTTCTGTATCAGAATAACGCGATTCTCTCATCTCCCTCATCAATTCCAAAAGAGTACGATCTGATCTGGCAGGAACAGGACATCCTTTGAGCACTCAGAGATCGCAACTGAACGGTAGAATCGACAAATCAACCATCATCAAGGATCATGTCATTATCAGCGATAACAGGAAAATTGGCTCAGAAACGTCTATCGATTCCCAGTCGAGAATCGTCGATTCGGTCATCGGTGATCGTGTGACGGTTGGTGCGTTCGCACAGCTGAATGGTACCATCATCGGAAACAACGCGATAGTCGACGGAGGAAAACGTTCCGGACGATGTGAGACTCATCTGATAAAACATGTGCGGATTGTCGGCTATTTCGGGTTTAGGAACGCTTCTGAAATCTGTAAAGACGGGGCGATGAGGATTGAGTATCGCGGCTACGACTCATTCAGGATAGCGACCATTTCCATGGACGTCTGCAAATTTTTAAAGAAAACGGTAAAATCTCCGCATTTACCGATTCCATCAGCCTTGTAGGTACGATAGGTATCAGCCACACCCTTTGGGAGACACATGATATACCCTGCAAACGAGACGTGCATCCGCTGACTGATTCTACTGGTAAAATAGTCGTCGTCCATAACGGCATTATTGAAAACTACACGGGAAAAATACACGGAACTTCGGAGCAGTTTGGAGAAGAAAGGTCACAGGTTCGTGTCGGATATTGCTACTGAAGTCATTCCCCATCTGATTGATGATGCTGATAAAGGAAATATGACGGGAAAAAAAGCTGTCAAACATGTCTCGTAGACAATTGGGTTCGACGCGGAAAAGATGCGGAAAGGTGGATTCCCCCATTACATGTTGAAAGAGATTTATGAACAACCGGAGGTGTTCTCCAACACTGTCTCTTCCATCAGTGAATCTAAATACAATACAAAACAGCTTTTCAGAGGTGTCAAGTCGGTTATAAATAATTGCCTGTGGTACTTCAGCGTATGCATCGATGATTTTTCGCACATCTGCTACAAACTATCTGCAAGATACCTGCTCAAGTTGTTTTTTCCTCCGAATACAAGTATGCACCGACCCATTTCTCAAATTTCTTCATTTGCGTTTCCCAGTCAGGAGAGACAGCAGATACCAGCCCGGCTTTGAAAACCGCGAAGGAGATTGGTGCAAAAACTCTTGCGATAACCAATGTCCTCGGGAGTTCAATAACGCGTGTTGCAGACGATGCTCTATACCCGTGCAGGTCCTGAAATAGCGGTTGCTGCCGCCAGGACGTTCACCGCGCAGACCGCAGCGTTCCTTGCCGTCGTCAATATTATTTCCGACGGGAAACTGAAACGACCGATTGCCGAAATTCAGCGTTATCTTCCCGAGATAGTCGCCACTGATATTGATGGTGCCGTATCCGTTTTCAAGGATGCACAGTCGCTTATCTATGTCGGTCGCGGTCTTAGATATCCAGTTGCGCTGGAAGAGGGTCTGAGATGAAGGAAGTCTCCTACATCCAGGGGGAAGAACAGGCGGCAGGTGAGCTCAAGCACGGACCATTCACACTTTTTTCCAAAGATGTGACGGTTGTTGCGACGGTATTTCCCTCGGCAAAAAACTATCTGGTTACGATGTCGAATCTGAAAGAGATCAAGGCATGGGAATCTCCGCCGATTCTGGTTGGAACCAGGGGGGACAGGGAAGGTGAAGAGCTGACAGTAGAATAATTTTTCACGTGTCTGCTTGCTGAGTTACCATTCATTTCCCCCCTACCATATCTGGAGGTTCCATAATTTACTTATTATCCGCTCTTATATATTAGATATATTCTATGAGTTTGAATTTTTGGAACAATAAGAAAATCAGATTCAGCATCATAGGCGTTTTAGTTCTCCTCTGTGCTGTTCTTGCTTTTGTCATCCGTATCTTGCCGCAAGCAGACCTTGTGGGAACGGGTGATGTGATTGCTGGACCAGACGCATGGTATAATCTGCGTTTGGTGGAAGTTCTCCTGCAGAATGGAGAATACATAGACTTTGAAGCGATGACCCTCTATCCGATTGGTCAGGAGATTGTTTGGGGTCCGCTGTTTACGTATATTTCAGCATTCTTCGCTATCGCGGCGGGAGCTGCATCACGTATTGCGATAATCGATGCGGTGTCCTGGGTACCGGCAATAATGGGCGCGCTAATGGTTCCGGTCACCTTTTTCCTTGGGAAGAAACTTGGTGACTGGAAGACTGGTCTTATCGGTGCTTTATTCATTGCAGTTATCGGTGGTCAGTTTTTCTCTAGGTCACTCTATGGTCACATTGATCACCACATTGCTGAAACGCTTTTCTCATCACTTTTTTGTCTGTGTTATATACTGGCTCTTGCGCAGACACGGGACAGGAAAATCGAGTGGAAGAAGTTTTCAACACTGAAAATCCCGCTGATTTTCGGCATTCTGTCTGGTATTGCATATCTTTTGAGTGTGCTGACAATGACGACCATCATTGTCTTCGGTCTTTTTGTAGCATTCTTCACCTTGATACAGTTTGTCATCGACTATAGAACCGGACATCCCACAGAATATCTGGTGGCACTCAACACACTTACCTTTGGAACTGCGGCCATCGGGCAGGCAATCTATGGTATCCGGGCAGGTTTCAGTCCGGTTAATTATTCACTCGGTCTTTTCTTAGCACAGATTCTGGTCATTATAGGGACGCTTGTTCTCTATTTCCTTATCAAAGTCATTGAAAAGATACGGGAAACCCGGAATATTCAGAAGCCATGGTTGCTTTACCTCCTCGGGATTATAGTCATCAACGTAATAGCAGTCATTGTCTCTGCGTTTGCCCTGCCTAATTTATACAATATGGTCGTTGGCAGTATCTCCAGATGGCTGATGCCGGCAAGTGGCGGCAGCACAACTATCCAGGAAGCTGCTGGCTGGTCGTGGGACTATGCTGTCAGTTCGTTCAACTGGGCCCTCCTGCTCGCAGTCTGCGGCGCGATTGTCCTTATTGTCAAGATTGTAAAAGAGCAGAACCCGTGTGATAACTTTGTATTCTGGTGGTCCTTAGGTACATTTATCCTTGTTTGCGCACAGATTCGCTGGGAATACTACTTTGCCGCAAACATTGCCCTGCTTTCTGCTGTCTTTGTGGGATGGGCAATCACGTTCAGTATTCCAGAGATTAAGAAGCTGATAGCACTGATTAAAAGTAGATCAGCCGCAAAGAATGCGGTAGCAGAACCGACAAAGAAAGGAAAGAACGCCAAGCGTCTTCGGCAGGAATCTGCAAAGAACAAACCGAATATACCAAAATTCATTTTCCTCGTCTTGACCATCACGGTTGCAGTTGCATTCGCCGGTATTTCTCTGCCTAATGCTGTCTCGACATCTTCTGTCTATGGAAGAGGAGGCGGAACTGCAGCGTATTGGATTGATGCGTGTGAGTGGCTTGATGAAAATACACCAGATACTGGTGTTGACTACTACACGCTGTACAAGCAGGATACCTTCGAGTATCCAGAAGAAGCTTATGGAATTGTATCTTGGTGGGATTTCGGACATTATATCACAGTTATTGGTAACCGGTTGCCGGTTGCCAATCCGTTCCAGGGTGGTGTTACCGGCAAGTATGGCGTTGCATCGATTTTGATGGAAACGGATGAATCGAAGCTTGTCGAAAGATTTGACTATCTTGACAGCAAGTACGTCATGGTCGACCACAATTCCGGCAACAATTTCATCGGTACCTATGCGACCTGGCTCGGAAAGACTCCGTCTTCCCTGACCAAGATGGAATACTATGGTTCATTCGCCTACCGTCTCTACAACCTCCTTGGTTCCCGTGCTGCATCTGATGTGATTCCTGCCCTGCAGCACTTCAGGTTTATCTATGATTCACCAGAGTACATGGGTACGTATGATAACAGCGGTCAGATTGTCGGTGCGACAGCAAGAATATTCGAATATGTCAAAGGTGCGGTAATCAAGGGAGAGGGTACCATATCTACGACATTAACCACGAACACTGGCGGTACGGTAACCTATGAACAGAGTAGTGTTAATGGTCAGTTCATCGTTCCATATGCGACAGGAAAGAACGGTGCAATAACTGCTTCAGTTTATACAATTGAAGAAACTGGTGAAACGGTTACTGTAAGCGAAGAGCAGATTCAAAATGGACTTGTTGTAAACTGATTTCTACATTTTTTAGGTAAGACTTCTTGATGTGTTGTCTCCAAAAGATTCCACAGGCCTTTAAGGCTTAGGAAGACAAATGCAAGTATCACACTCGAGACCTCCTAGATTCCCCATAGAATGACGATAGTGGTTAATTGGAAATGGGACGTGAGAAAGGTTGCAACTGATTTCGATGTAACCCCTTCTCCCTTCTCAAATCTATCAACCGTTTCGAGAGGATCGTGAAACTGGGAACTCTCCGGTAATTCATGCTCGTGGACGCAGACCACGACCACTTAACGAACATGAGTGAAATGTCATCACTGCAGGACTTTTTTCTCCAGAGACACTGATCCCCTTCCCGGAAGAACCGTTCGACTTTTCCCTTCATTTGCAGATGGCTGACGCGTGACCTGATATGCCTGATACTGTGATCGATGAGGTGACACCCGAAGACATGGTTATAGATGTCACCGCCACGGAAGGTACAGTACCGCGAACCATTATCAGTCACAGTCTGTTCTGGACATCCATATTCATCAGTTGGTCTTCTTACGAGCAACCTTCTTCTCTCCAGGTACAAAACCGGCCTCATGATATTCTTTGAGAATCTTGTAGATCATACGTTTAGAGACTTCATGACTCTCGGCAAGGGTGCTACTGCGGGATTATTATTAATATTAAATTTGTAACACCAACGAAATATAAATTTAAAATGCGTAATATTAGTTGCGTAAATTATATTCATATGAGACACAATAAAATAGAGAATATATATGTACCACATCCAGACCGAGAATCTCTACTTTTCCTACGACCATGCCAGATACAATGCCCTTAACGGCATCTCTTTCACTGCAAGAGAGCGGGAACGTATCGCGGTTCTCGGACCCAATGGAGCGGGAAAAAGCACGCTGTTCAAACATTTCAATGGCATTCTGCAGGCATCGGCGGGATCAGTGCTTGTTGATGGAGAGCCGGTGACAAAGAAGAACCTAGTGGCCATCAGACGTAAAGTTGGTCTCGTCTTCCAGCATCCGGATGACCAGATCTTCTCCCCAACGGTCGAGCAGGACATCGCATTCGGCCCCTACAATCTTGGACTCCCCCCTGAAGAAGTAGCAAAACGTGTCGACACTGTTGCCCACATGCTCGCTCTGGAAGACCTGCGCAACCGTCCGCCTCACTGGTTGTCAGGTGGAGAAAAGAAGCGGGTCGCCATAGCTGGCATACTTGCCATGAAACCAGAGGTTTTGGTACTCGACGAACCGACCGCCGGACTCGATCCGGCGGGCGTCACTGAACTTTTTGAGTTCCTCAACAGTCTGCCTCATACCCTAGGTTGCACTGTCATCTACTCCACCCACCAGGTTGAATTGGTACCAGAAACTGCTGACCGCATCTATGTCATGGAACATGGCAAGATCACCGGTGAAGGGACGCCAGATGAGATATTCATGCAGAGCTCCCTGTTGAAAAGCGCACGGCTCGAACTGCCACCGCTCCTGAAACTGATGGCCGCATTGCGGGAATCGGGGGTCGATGTCACTGCATCCACCCGGTATCAGGATGTGGAGGATTCGCTCCTTAAAGCGTTCGGCAAGGAACCGCACCAGCATCATGAACACCCGACAGAGGCACATGTCCACGGTGAATTCGAAAGCCATCCCCATTATCATCACCATACGGACCACTAAATGACGCTCATCGACGAACTCTTCTCTATCGAACAGAAAGCGGGAAAGAAAAGCCCGGTTCATGGCATAGATGCGCGTATAAAGCTGATATCCTGCGTCTGTGGACTGCTGGTGGCCGTATTCGTTCCCTACACCGTCAAGGCAGGAGAACTCATCCCCTGGAACATGTGGATCTCACTTATCGTAATATTCCTGCTCTTTGCAACGCTCTACCTCCTTTCAGGATCCGCATTGAAATATTACTTCACACGACTTTGCCTGATACTGCCGTTCGGCATTCTGGTCATTGTTCTGCAGCCATTCTTCTTCAATCCGTATTACGATGCATACCACATCATCATCTCCATTGGGCCGGTTTCAGCATACTGGGAATCACTCGCATTCGCCCTTGTGCTACTCGCAAAACTCATCACATCCGTCTCATTCATCATCCTGTTATCAGCAACCACATCTTCGCAGGACCTTGTCAGCGGTGCTGCACGAATGCATATGCCGCAGATATTTGCTACGGTCATGACCCTGACCGTCCGATACCTCTACGTTTTCGCCAACATGTTCAGGAAGGTCATACTCTCCTTTTCCAGCAGAGGATTCATTCACTGGGGGAGAGGACTCCCCCTCAAATACCGCCTCAACGTTATCGGCAGTGGTGCTGGTACTATCTTTATCCGGTCACTCGACCAGGGGGAACGTACGTACACCTCGATGCACTGCAGAGGATACGACCGAGACGAGGCATCCATCTACATCGCCCCAAAGCCCCTCAATGCCTTCGAGTGGTTTTTCCTCCTCATCACCATTGCATACCTTATATCATTTCCGCTTATTATTTACACAATTATCTAATAAGACTATAATTTTAAATTTTTTCATCCAAAATTAAGAGATATTCACGAAAGACAAACCATATAACCCTCCACACCAAATATGTAAAAGATCTATGTCATTTTCCAAAGACATCAGCGGCAAGAGTCTCGGTTATCGCAAGACCGCTGCCGCAGGAGAGACAATTGCATTCGGTATTCATCCATTCTCCAGAAAGGTTCAGCACCGCAAACTTGCGCTCTCCTTCACTGAAGCAACAGGTATTACTCATTACCGTCGGACTTTCAGGGGAACTACCTTCGAAGCCGACCTTGCAACCTCGGGGAGAGAATATGCTATTTTGCCGGTCCCACCGATGAATCTTCCGGACCTGGTTACTGATTTCCTCCAGATCAGGTTTAACGAGATCCAACTGGAACCAGAATCGAAATCTGTCATCTTCGTCACCGCTCCGCTCGAGATTGCAATTGCCCTGAAAGCGGAAAACGGTGCTGAGAATCAGCTTGATACCTTCGGTTTTGCATCTCCGAAGTTCGCCCTTTACGGCTCGGCAACCCGTGGGATAATCACCCGATACATCGAATCAAAGGTGACCGGAGAACCAGTACCGAGCAAGAACTACCGTGAATTCCAGCTCAGACTTGAAATTGAGAATACCGCAAATACCTGGGTTTCCCTCTCACGGGTCATTCTCTACATGAACAACCTCATCTTCTATTACGATGAAACCAGTGTAGCCGCCTGTGCTTCTGTTCAGATAAAGAATGATAAGACAGCACTTGTGAGCTGCACAGACTATGCCCTCCACGACGGGATGACCCGAAGCACACCGCAGATTCCCAAGCGCAGATTCGATCCGTTCTGCAACGTGAAGAAAATCATGGAGGGAGAAGCAGTCATCATGGACATGGGGTTGATCTGAAATGGTGACTAACAAAACGGCAGAAGGATTCGTCTCCGAAGTTATAACCGTGCTAAGCGGCGGAAACACCGGCAACCGGGTTCTGGACCACGTCCTCTTCGGAGAGTTCACGGTTGCCAACCTAGCTGCAGTCATCGCCATCGCTATAGTTGTCTTCATTGTCGCGAAAGTGGTGGCACGCGCTCTCAGACGGCGGTTGTCCGGCAAAGTCGACGCGAAAAACGCTGACGGACTGGTGAAACTTTCTGTCTGGGTCATCACCATCATCGGTCTGCTAATAGCCGCGCCCCAGCTACATATCGATCTCTCCGGTTTGCTGGTCGCCGGTGGTGTCATCACAGTTGCTCTTGGATTCGCCAGCCAAAACACGCTTTCAAACCTCATTGCAGGTGTCCTGCTGATGATTGAACGACCGGTAAGCCCGGGAGATGTCGCCATCATCAACGGCACCGAAGGATACGTTGAGAAGATATCGCTGATATCCACTCAAATCAAGACCTACAACGGCACTATCCTGAGAATACCAAATACCACTGTCTTCTCCTCAGATATCACAAACTGTGTCTCCAATGTCGCACGGAGATTCAGTTACAACATCGACATCAGCTACTCCAATGATGCGAATGCGGCAATCTCCATCATAAAAGACATCATCGCAAAACACCCGTACGCACTTGTCGAACCGGCACCATCCCTCTATGTCGACAAACTAGGTGATTCCGGCATAACCATCGCAGTAAATATCTGGTCTCCCTCTCAATTCTGGTGGACGGCACGAACTGAACTTCTGTGGGAGATCTACGTCGCACTCAAAAACGGCGGCATCGAAGTTCCATTCAACCAGCTGGTCCTTTGGTACGGTGAAGATAACGCGAACAAGCTCCGTGAAGACATCAGGAGTGGAATGTCAGCGTCCAAATTACTGCACAACAATACCCTGCAAAGAGAAGAGAAAGCAGATCATGAGTAACCCGTTTGAAGATGTAAAATCGGTAAATATGGACATACGTAGAGTTGCGGAAGTGAAAATTACTGAGATGCTGAAGAATGACAAGTCAATGATAGAACTGGTACTTGAAAACATCCGGACCGGTGACGTGAATTCACGTTGGTATCTGGGACGTGCCCTGATGCATGCAGGACCAGAAATCATTCCTGACCTTGTCGAACACGCCAAGACAGAGGAAGATACTGATGTCCTGAAATATATCGGTGCAGTTCTGGCAGCACTGGGTGAGCTAGCAATCGAACCGCTCATCTCACTCTTTGCATCTGAAAACGCAAAAGTTCGCGGCATGGCGGGAGCCGCTCTGGAACGTCTCGGAGAAGTCGCCTGGGAATCACTTTTCAAGGCCGCGGAGTCCGATAATCCGCTCATCCACCAGTGTTCCCAGTTTGTTCTGCAGAAAGCAGGTGTATATCAGTTCTGAACATGGAAGAGAAAGTAGCAGCGTCACCAAAATACCAGACATATATCGACGGCCTCATACAACAGCTGAACGAAGTCATGGCAGTTGCCGAGCAGGCAAAGATGAAAGGCCACGATCCGCGTAATCATGTCGAAGTCCCGATAGCCAGCGACCTAGCGGGACGGGTGGAAGCGCTGCTGGGATACAAGGGAGTCGCCGAGGAGATACGAAGACTCGAAACCGATCCATCGCTCAACCGTGAACTCATTTCCCTAAAAATCTGTGATGCGTTCGTAGAAGGAAAGTTCGGCGAGAAGAAACCCGAGGACATCATAGACCATGCAATACGTACCTCGATGGCCATCGTCACCGAAGGCGTGGTAGCTGCACCGACCGAAGGTGTCGAATCGATTACCATCCACGACAACGACGATGGTTCGAAGTATCTCACAATATCATATGCAGGCCCTATCCGGTCGGCAGGAGGAACCGCTCAGGCGATGTCGGTCCTAGCAGGCGACTATCTCCGCCGTCTTATGAAGATGGAACGGTACAAACCCCGTGACGAAGAAGTCGAACGCTACGTTGAGGAAATCAAGCAGTATAACTCGATCACCAGCCTGCAGTATATGCCAAAAGACGACGAAATCAGGACGATTGTCAACAACTGTCCGATCTGTATCGACGGCGAACCGACTGAACAGGAGGAGGTCTCCGGCCATCGCAATCTGCAGCGTGTCGCCACCAATACTGTCCGCGGAGGCATGTGTTTGGTCATTGCTGAAGGAATGTGTCTGAAGGCGCCAAAAATCATGAAGAACGTCGACAAGATGAACAAGGACAAGATGGTTCTCGACGGGTGGGATTTCCTGAATGTCATCATCAAGGGCACATCGGCGACGACCACGGAAGACGATATGCCGGGAATCCATCCGAAGGACAAGTATATCCGCGATATGCTTGCGGGACGTCCACCGTTCTCCTATCCGATGCGCAAAGGTGGATTTCGCCTCCGTCTCGGTCGCGGACGAAATACAGGTTTTGCCACCTGTGGATTCAATCCGTCGACTCTGCATATTCTCGGGGATTATCTCTCGGTCGGTACGCAGATGAAAGTCGAACGACCAGGCAAGGCATGCGGCGTCGTACCAGTCACCTCCATCGAGGGCCCTACCGTCCGGCTGAACTCAGGTGAAATCAGAAGAGTTGATTCCCAGGAAGAAGCAAAGCAGTTGGTCAGAGACAACGAAATTGACTATATCTTGGATATCGGAGAAATTCTCATCTCATTCGGTGAGTTCATGGAAAACAACCATGTGCTGGTACCGCCATCCTACTGCGAGGAATGGTGGCTTCAGGAAGGGGGGAAGAAACATCCGGAATCGGAGGCCGAAGCCCTCAAGTTTGTTGCTGAAGGGGCGTATCTCCACCCAGACTACACCTGGTTCTGGGACGACTGTACTGAGGAGCAAATTAAAACACTGTCCCACATCGTCGAGACAACTGGAAAAATCGAAAAGGGTACGCTCTTCATTCCAGAAAATCCTGAGGCAAAAACCGTTCTTGAAGAGCTGCTGGTTCCGCACACGGTTGAGAACCATGCCTACGTCATCCGTACGCCGCTCGCACTCATCGGTGGTCTTGGCCTTTCCTATGAGCTGAAGCGGCTACCGTCCTGGGAGAAGCTGCCGGTGTTCACCAACGGTCTGCAGATGGCACGGGACCTTTCGGGATGCAGAATGCGATCGAAGGCGGGAACCCGTATCGGCGGCCGTATGGGACGTCCAGGTAAATCAGCTCCGCGAAAGATGAAGCCGCCGGTCCACGTCCTCTTCCCGGTCGGTGAAACCGGCGGCAAACGGCGATCCGTCGAAACTGCCTCGAAATCAGTGGAAGCAGGTGAACTGGAAGGAGACACCCTCGCAACACAAAATTCCGGTCTCCTGCATGTCGAGACCGGTGAACGCAGATGCCCGAAGTGCTGCACAGTCACGTTCAAAAACCACTGCCCATCCTGTGGGACCCATACTGATCCGGTCTTCCGCTGTCCGAGATGTCACACCATCGGTGAGCCGGGCATGACCACCTGCCCGGCCTGTGGAACCCCGCTGGTCTGCTCAAGAGACAGTATCTTCAGCATGAAAGCCGAATATGATGCGGCACTCGAAAGGACCGGTATGACCGGTGCACGCGACCTACCGGAAGTCAAAGGAGTCAGAGGTATGATTTCCCGCGAACGCTGCATCGAACCGCTGGAAAAAGGCATACTTCGAGCGAAACACGAGGTCTTTGTCTTCCGTGACGGCACCATCCGCTACGATATGATTGATCTGCCGCTGACACATTTCAAGCCGAAGGAAATCGGTATCTCTATTGAAAAACTCCGATCCATCGGCTACGACACTGATACTTACGGCAAAGAACTGACCGACCCTGAACAGGTCGTCGAACTGCACCCACAAGACATCATGGTATCCGTCGACTGCGGTGAGTACCTGGTTCGGGTAGCACAGTATCTCGATGAACTTCTGGTGAAACTCTACGGCCTCGAACCGTTCTACAAGGTGGAAAAACCGGAAGACCTAGTAGGCCAGCTCATCATGGGCCTTGCTCCGCACACGTCGGCAGGTGTTCTTGCACGACTCGTTGGATTCACCAGAGCAAAGGCAGGATATGCTCACCCGTTCTATCATGCAGCAAAACGCCGGAACTGCGATGGGGATGAAGACTGTGTAATGCTCATGCTCGACGGTCTCCTGAACTTCTCACGGTCGTTCCTGCCGAGCACCCGTGGTGGTACGATGGATGCACCGCTCGTGTTGACCACAATCCTTAATCCGAAAGAGGTTGATAAGGAAGCGCTCAACGTCGATGTCATGCCACGGTATCCGCTGGAAGTCTACCAGGCGTGCCTGGAATATAAGGAACCGAAGAAAGTCGCAGATTTTGTGGACTATATCGAAAAGCGGGTCGGAAAACCCGAACAGTTCGAGGGATTTCTGTTCACCCACGATACCGAAGACATCTCCAAAGGGCCGCTCGATACCCGATATACCGACAAGCGGCTGAAGAACACGGCTGATAAGATACGGGCGGAACTCGAACTTGCCGACAAAATCAGAGCGGTAGACACCGATGATCTTGCCGAACGCATCATCAACAGTCACCTGATGCCGGATATGATCGGTAACCTCAGGTCATTCTCGAAACAGCAGTTCACCTGCACGAAGTGCAAGGTGAAGTACCGGAGAAACACCATCACCGGAAAATGCCCGAGATGTGGAGGCACGCTCAAGGCGACCATGCACAAAGGAAACGTCACCAAATATCTCGAAATCGTGAAGTTCATGGATAAAAACTACAAGCTGTCGCTCTATACCAATCAGCGTATCAAGGTCACCGAGATGAACATCATCTCGACCTTCGGCGAAGAAGAGAAGACGCAGAAGGATTTATCCGACTTCTTCTGAAATTCGAGAATTCATTTTTTAAAACAGAGAGTGAGGTATGACTCACTTAATGCATGAATGCATATTTTCCGTTCTTCCACCGGAACATGCAATAGGCATGGTGTCTCCTCTGAGAAACCGGGCATTTCCACCTCACAACAGATGACCACATGCACTAGGGGACTTCACGTTCCCCAGTCACCAAGCTCCTTAACGTATTCGTCATAGAGTTCAGTGACATCATTCGGTGGGGGAGATGTGAGTTGGGTAACAATGAAGATACAGATCAGCGATACAATGACGCCAGGAATCATCTCATACACCGGGTTGCCGAAGATACTTTCTGCAATAAAGTACCAGAGACAGGTAGTAATACCGCCGCCAAGAATACCGGCAAGTGCTCCCTTCCAGTTCATTCTCTTCCAGAAGAGACCAACCAGAATAACTGAACCGATGGATGCTCCGAATCCTGCCCATGCAAAGGAGACAATACTGAAGACCGAACTGTTCGGATCCAGCGCAAGCGTAAATGCGATTGCGGCTACCAGCAGAACAGCTACCTTGGAAATGAAGAGGACTTCACGGTCGGAGGCCTTCTTTCTGAAGATCTGCTTGTAGAGATCCTTCGAGACTGAAGACGATGCGGCAAGCATCTGCGATGATGCAGTACTCATGATTGCACCGAGGATACCACAGTAAACGATACCGGCGATGAACGGAGCCGCACCAAGCGTGTTACCAGTCATGTTGATGAAGACCGTCTCAGAATCCGCGAGCGGTGTACTGAAGAACACCTGACCAACCAAACCTATGAAAATGGCAGCGGCCATGGAGATGACGACCCAGGTCATGGCAATCCTGCGTGCCTGGGGTATTGCCCTCGGATCCTCAATACCCATGAATCTCGGTAGAATATGCGGCTGACCAAAGTAACCAAATCCCCACGCAAGACCGGAGACA
This sequence comes from Methanocorpusculum sp., assembly GCA_045639425.1. Classification (GTDB taxonomy): domain Archaea; phylum Halobacteriota; class Methanomicrobia; order Methanomicrobiales; family Methanocorpusculaceae; genus Methanocorpusculum. Next base: position 3,396 of record JAZUDC010000042.1, on the reverse strand, counting down.
ATGACGAAGACCGATATGAATTCACCAGTTGACGGATCCTTGAACAGGTTGAACATGTCCGGATTGATTGAAGAAACTGCAGTCGGATCTTCAAAAATCATGATTAACACAATAATCGGAACGATAATCAGGGCGAAGAACATCAGACATGCCTGGATGGTATCAGTAAGACACACTGCTCTGAATCCACCGATGAACGTGTAGATGACGACGATGGCAGCACCGATGAGCATCGCAATTGTGTAGTCGACGCCGAAGATTGAGTTGAACAGCTTACCGCCTGCAGCGAACTGTGCCGCCGCATAGACGATGAAGAAAATAATGATAAACAGCGACGAGATGACCGAGGTAATAGCCTTCTTGTCACCGAACCGGTTCTTGAAGAACTCCGGAACCGTGATTGAGTCATGCGCCTTATGCGTGAATATTCTCAGACGCTTAGCGATGAGCTTCCAGTTCAGATACGTACCGATAGCAAGACCGATGGCAGTCCATCCTGCAGAAGACAGGCCGGTGAGATATGCGAGGCCGGGCAGACCCAACAGGAGCCATCCGCTCATATCGGATGCTTCCGCAGACATAGCGGATACAAAGTGGTGCAGCTTTCTGTCTCCCAGGATGTAATCGCTTGCGGTTTTGTTTTTGTTCATGTAGAAGAACCCAACGGTAATCATGACGATGAAATAGACGATGAATGCCGCGATGATTCCTACCATTGCTAACGTTTCCACGTTTAAACTCCCATATCAGCACCCCACCTCCTCCAAAGAGACGCGATAACTAATCTATAAAAAATGTTTGTCGTAAACCCTATTAAAACTCTCATATCCATTTCGAGGAGAATTGAACCGCCACAATCAGCCGTTCTCAAGGATTGTTTACGATAAGTTAACTAAAATAACAACCATTTTTAAAGTTAAAACTTATATGAGGAATAAATATGCTAGAACCAATGACCACTGAATGGGCATACAAGATCCTCAAAGTACCCGAATGATCAGATCTTCGAACAATATCTATTGCCTTCCGCACATCAAGAGATAATATCACCCAAACCTACATCCAAGACACGGAAAAGAGTATGCGGAATCCTTGGTGGCCTTCGATTTTCTCCAGAAGGAGAATCGCGAAACCGCCACGAAACCCGTACAGTAAAATTCTTTCAATATACTTTTTTGATGAGTTCTGCAACGTTCTCAGAAAATGTCTCCAGCGTCTGGATACCTTCCGCATCGTTCAAAACGTCTCCCTTGTCCTTACCAAATGCGATGTTCCAGTAATCCGAACCGCAGACTGTTATACCGGAGATGAAATATGACATCAGCATCTCCTGCAGAGTAGAGGTAAGTCCACCGCGGCGGGCTACAACAACCGGACCGCCGATCTTGCCTTCCAACCAGTTTCCGTTGGCACGTGCGACCATCGAGACCCGCTGTAGCATGTTCATAACATCACCCCGTGCAGTACCGAAATAGACTGGTGCACCGACAATGAATCCCTTCGCCTCTTTGATTTTCGGAAGAAGATCATTCAAATCATCCTTCACGGAACATTTTCCCAGTTTACTGCACTGACCGCAGGCAATGCAGCCCTTGATCTCCTTGCCGCGGAGACTAATTATCTCCGCCGTAAGGCCGTGGGATTCAAGTTCGGTCTTGCACACGTTGAGTGCATATTCGGTGTTGCCGCCGGCACGCGGACTGCCTGAAATCAGAATAACATCTGCCATGTATCTAAAGTGGTACGGAAAAAAGAATAAAGGTTATTGAAATCAGGCAGAGATGACACGGGTCTTCTTTCCCATCAGCTTACCACAGTGAACCTTTCCCATGACTGTAATTAGGTCACCGTAGATTTCACTTGCGGTGACACCCGGACGGACAAAGATATCACCCTGGGAATTGACCTTGCCGATTTTAGCACCGTCACAGAGAGTTACAGGACCAGCAATTGCCTTGAGTTCCCCATCTATGGTGCATCCGCGGGAGACAACACTGCCCCAGCAGAGGACGTTTCCCTTGACCTGGCAGTCGGGACAGAGATAGAGATTACCAAAAACGACAAGATTCTTCCAGAACGTACTACGGGAGGCTACCAGGAAGTCACCATCAATCTTCACAGATTCACGGAAGAACGACCCGTGTTCCGCCATATATTGGTTACCTTTGTAGAAAACTGCCATATTGCTATTAATCCTATTTACGTGAAGGATATTAAAGGTTAAGTGTGTTATCCCGAAATTAGTTCAGTGACTTTTGACCAATCAGATCCATTTTTATGATCGGTTTTTGAAATACAGCGATAATCCGTTTTATATTTTCAAAAAAAATTTATAATCGTATAATAATCTATCTGTTTTAAGGGGGTGGGAAAATATGTTCTTTCTACCGAATTATCATATGTGAAAAAACTGACGCAGAGAGACCAAAATAACATCATCCTTCATCATAAGAGAAAAGAATCTGCAGTTGACCTTGCCGAGCGTTATGAAGACTCTGAACGTATGACCTACAAGATTCTCAAAGAATATCATGAGGTCGGTTGTGTACCTGGAGAAAAGAAGGTTACTCGTAAGAAGACTAAACGATCCAAGCAAGAAGAAGAAACGTCAGCGCAAATATTGTCGATACAAAAGAAACCACGCTATGACCATTTGGCATTCTGATTGGAAGGAAATCTACCAGGAAGGTGAACGCAAATATCTGACGTTTTATATCGATGACCACTCACGATTCATCACAGTCTATGGAGTGTTTGATATAATGCCTACAGAGAACTCAATTGCGGCTCTGAAGATGGGTATTGATGAATATGGACGTCCAGAACAGATTGTGACCGATAATGGTTCTCAGTACTGGACTATCCATGGCGGTGACCCCTATAACCATGTCTTCGGGTGTTTCCTCATCGATCACGGTATCAGGCATATCAGGTCACGCGTCAGCCATCCGCAAACGAAGGGAAAAGTCGGACAGCTCTTCCGGGAAGTGGATCAGAATCTCTGGAAAATGAAGACGATTGCAGCTATAATCCATTGGTAGACTTATATTAAACCGCACAAAAGTCTGATACATTTCGCGCCATTTCACATGTAATATATTTGTGAACTAATATCTCACACTCGGATAGAATGGCAGCAGCTGCCCTCCCTGCCAGACGATAACTAGAACAAAATTGCAGCAATGCACCATTACCTTCTTGAATTTCGAAACAGGTAGTCGCATCTTTCTCTTTATTCCGCAGATCTTCGCTTAGGGGTCCGGGGTCCAAAACCATATATTCACGTAATTTAGGATTGTTCCTTGCTTGAATGAATATCAGAAGACCGCGATGGGTGTTTTTTCACCCAGACCTTTGTGTGGTTTGATATAATTTTGCCAATGGATTACAGATACA
>JAZUDC010000041.1:0-10628 GCA_045639425.1 Methanocorpusculum sp. | reverse complement strand
GAAGACCGCAGGGATTTTGTGAGATGTACTGCGGCGCGTTTGATCTCGCTGTTGGTAATTTCGGCGGATGAGATCAGTTCAGCGATACGGGCTGCCGACATTCAGCGGTGGGTGAAGTAGGCGGTCACTTTGCCGTCCTCGACGGAATCGATCCTGGCGAATCCGATACGCTCAAACTGGATGATCTTTCCTTCATATGATAGAACATCCGGTTCGGTGAATCCTCTCATGGTGCCACCTGGCGTTAAGAGCGAGCAGGGGACCGTATGGTCGGCAGGCAGCCACTGAACGATGGGTGCCTTCTCCTTCCGGGCGTCAGCAAGCGAGTTGCCGGCATACTCGGCGGACATGCCAGCGGCGGTGATGTGGATGTTGAACAAGTCTTTCAGGCGCAGCAGTCTCCCGGCTGCGATTTCCTTCGCGGGTAGGAGGATCTTTCCGGTGAATTTGAGGACACGCTCGCCGCGTTCCGGCTTGTTCGGATACTTCGGGGCGTGGGCTTCCGCTGAGTTTGCGCCGGAGACCGCAATCTCAACGGCGTCGGGGACGAAGAAGTAGCGGTCGGCGTCGGCGTCGATGACGGTCTTGTTGGCGGCGAACAGGTTTTCCCATGAAAAGGAGATGTCGGTGTCTCCCATGCCGATGACGAGGACGGAGGAACGGACGGCGTCTGCCTGGATGCCGCGGCGGGCAAGCGCACGCAGCGTTCCGAGATGGATGTCGTCCCAGCCGGTGTAGAGTCCTTCGTTGATGCCTTTACGCATGCTGGATGTCGAGAGCTCAAGGCCGTCGATGGACATTCTGCCGTAGTGGTAGAAGTACGGCATCTTCCAGCCGAAGTATTTGTAGATGTACTCCTGCCGGCGGGTATTGGCGATGTGGTCCTTGCCGCGAATGACATGTGTCATACCGAGCAGATGGTCGTCGATGGTGACCGAGAAGTTCATGAGCGGATAGACGAAGATTTCGGGTTTTCTTGGATGTTTCTGTGCTTTCAGGACACGCATGGCGGCGAAGTCGCGGACCGCCGGGTCGGGGTGGGAGATATCAGTCTTGACCCGCATCGTTATTTCACCGTCGTTGTATTTTCCGGCCAGCATGTCGTCGAAGCGTTTCAGGTTCTCTTCGACAGAGAGGTTGCGGCAGGGGCACGGCTGCTTCTTGAGTTTGAGCTGCTTGAACTCTTCGTTGTCGCAAGTGCACAAGTAGGCGCCGCCGAGCTTGATGAGTTTGCGGGAGTAGTCGTAGTAGATCTGGAACCGGTCGGACTGGTAGACAACGTCAGTGACGCCGATACCGAGCCATTTGAGGTCCTCGACGACCATATCGTATGCTTCGGGGTCGATCCGCTTGGGGTCGGTATCCTCGACACGGTAGTAGAACTTGCCGCCGTATTTCTTCACGTAGTAGTCGTTGAGGACGGATGCACGTGCATGGCCCAGATGCAACGGACCAGACGGGTTTGGGGCGAACCGCATGATCACACCCTTCTCCGCATCGGGAAGCGCCGGCAGTTCATGGATGCGTTCCTTCTTCTCGTGCATCTTACCGATGGCTTCCGGATTGAGGCGGTTGAGCTCGGCCTCCCGCGCTTCGGGGGAGAGTGCCTCGACCTTGGCGAGAGTCTCCAGCAGCATGCTGTTGATCTCCTTCACCTGCGACCGGAGTTTCGGATGGGTTCCCATGACGGAACCGAGGATGGCGCCCGCCCACGGGACCGCCTTGTGCTTGACGGCATTTTCTAGTGCCAGAATATAGATATCATTTTCGAGACGGTGGTCTGTCATTTTCGATTGATATTATTGGTTGGGCATGATGTTTAATATATCGCCGCTGAATCGGACGAAAAAGGAGTACGGGGTGGGTTCAGGCAGTAGCCGGTACTGCTGGTCATGGCTGTCCTGGCTGCGGGCTGCACGTCCCAGACTACCTCGACTCCATTTGTCGGCGTGATCAATACACGAATGCATTGAACTGGCTCTCCTTCTCGGATACCCTGGTTCATGACACGGATTGCATCATCTTCTACGGAACATCGGTGATGAATCCGATGCAGAAGAACGGTGTTGGCGACATCTCGGACAGCAAGAAGGAGATTGCCATCAACGATTACGGCGGATTCTGCATGGATCTCGCGAATTTTTCCAATGTCTATATCTCGTGCTACCGCCAGATCTCCATGGCAGCTGCGTAGAACTGCACCTCGAACACCCAGTTCCGCGAGAAGATCCGTGATTTCGAGTCAAGGCATGATATCACTGCCGTTCTTGCCCCGCTCTTGAGTATTATTTCATGGAAACAACAACGGTAGACCGTTCATTTTTGCCGGTCACTCCCAGGGCGGCGCGACACTCTTGAACGTTCTTCGTTCTTGAAGTATACATGGCGGACCATCGTGGTGACACACAGAGTCTCAGGAACACCCAGAGCACGGAAACCGGAAGAGGCAATCACTGCCGAACGGGATGAAACCGAGCAGCCATGACGAAGAATATCACCTATCTCTGGAGAGAGGAAGACGATCTCGGAAGCACTGAAATCGGTAATGTTGCGAACTTCTCTGTATTTGACAGCGATTTCATCCTCGATCCACTCGAGAAGGTCGAAGTCTCGCAGCCGGTGGAAACCCTCGTCGACGGCGAAGTCCTTTTCTAGGCGTAAGACAAGAAGATATCTGCAGAACTCCGGATCTTTCCGCTATTCTTTTTTACCAGACATTTGTTGAAGAAATCACCAAAAGAAAGGATGGGATTGTCGAACTAACATCTCCCAATTGTTTTATTTAGGCGACCTTGTTTTTTCTCAGTTTAGGCTCTTTTGGATGCGAGGATTGCCGCAGCTGCAAGACCTATCGCGATGCCGGCAATCAAGGCCGGTGACTTTGCGGAAGCATCCATCCTTTTTGTTGTTTTGTCAAATCCGATGGAGGAGATTTCATCCTGTTCGAAGAACTTGACGCTGAACTGCAGATTTTTGCTATCGGTGACATAGCTGATGACTGACATCTGCATATTGGAGCTACGTCTCTTTTCGTCAAGCGGTAACTGTACGAAGGAACCGGAGTACAGATCGACTAGATTAATAACATTATAGTAGCCTTCAGGTGAGAGTACAAAGTCGACTGTTCAGATAATCCTTCAGCTTTTTCACGGGAGGCGATTTCCTGTGCTTTGGCAAGCAGGTCGGCATCGACCGTTATTCCGTACTGGTTCTGCCACGTGAGAACGTCCTCAATCACACTTGAAGCATAGTTCGTTTGTTTCTCGACCCACTCTGAGAAGGTATCAATCTTCCTCTCCCTGGACGGTAGTCCGTTTGTGATATACTTCGAGTACCAGACGTTTTCCATGGGGTTCTGCATGTCGTCAAGCGTTTCGATGGTGTTGTAATCCTTTCTCAGTTCCATCCAGCGTCCGAACCAGAAATTGTAGCATGATGACAAGGCCTTCACTGTTTATGCAGTCGTCTGCAAAATACGGGAATTTTTCAATCGTATCTTGGAAGTAACCGATATTTATTGTGTTATAGGTGTCAATCTCGTTTCCTTCTGTCCGGAAAAAGAACGCCGGGTAGTAGAAAAGCACCGCGCAGAAAAAAGGATATCAGTTCTGCTGCAGTATCTGTTCCTTGAGCGCTTTTTTCCGCTCTGCCCGTTCGGTCAGTTTCCGGCTGAGCTTGCTCCAGAACACGGCTATCAGGATGATGACCGCAAGGATGGAGGCCCCCTCCAGAATCGCGAGCACCGGGCTGATCTGCCTCAGTTGGATAATCGAGGATACACCGAGCGATACGGTAAGAGTCGACAGGATGCTGCCGATGGTGACGAGACCCACCGTCTGTACCGGATTGTAGTTTAGGATACGGGCGATGATTGAGGTGGTCATGGCGCCGGATCCCTGCAGTGGAATATACATGAATATGAGCAGACCGGCGCTGGAGAGGTCCTCGATCCATTTCTTCTTGTGCAGGATCTTGTCGGCGCTGCGCATGATCCAGCAGAACCATCTGCCGATAAGTGGAATCTTGAGCAGCAGATCGAAGTTGAACGAGATGAAGAGCGACATGATCAGGTCGAGGCCAATGATTCCCATCGCGACGGTCCAGAGCGGGTAGCCACCGACGGCAATATCCGCCGGTAGATGTGTGATGTTCGCGACCAGGTTAGTGACCGCCCCGCCGCCGAGCAGCGCCGCAGGAATGATGGTCTCCTTGCCGAACGGTGGAACGATGTAGACTATCATCAGGGCGACGAAGACGATGAACTCCGAACTGACTCCGCCGGATCTGTCCTCTGGGGAGAGGACGAAATAGAAGAAGAGGAACAGCAGGAATGCCAGGGCTATCGGAAACAGGAGGGAACAGATGCGCTTGACTGCCTGCATCTTCTTCTCCTTTGGTGTTAGCTCGGCCCAGGTCTTTTCCTGGGCTTTCGGCGTGCTGCTGTTCTCTTCCATTCTCCTAAATATCTTCACTTTTCTCTTTTATAATGATTCTCTCAGAGGATAGTCCTCATATGGTTTCCCGCTCAATATCCACGTATTCTGTGGTGTCCGTCGAAGTCTCTTTTTCCTCATTCTATCTGATATCCCGCCCGCTCGAAGAGGCGCTGGTAAACGCTGTCTCAGTATACGGCTGCCGTTGAGTTCATGAACGATGGCAGGCACTACACGCATGACGCCTCTCTCCTGCGGTCATATTCGTATCACTATACCGTCCATGCGCCGGCACGCAGCATCAATGTCGCATCGGTCCTCGAGCTGATCTGGGAATCCTCGATCGAGCTCGTCCGAGAAAGTCTCGAGCTTGCCGCCGGCATCGACGCCTCCCGGGTCGTGTTCCATCCGGGCTACTTCACCTTCGCGGAGGAACGGGACAATGCGGTCGCGGCTCTGCAGAGGTCGCTTGCGGAGATCAATGCCTTTTCCGCGGATATTGGCGTTCCCTGCTCCATCGAGAACATGGGCAACTGGGGATTTTTCCTTCCTGCAGACGCCGGCAGACTCTCCGCTCGTCGAAGGAACCGAGTTCTGTCTTGACATCTGGCATGCGCACGAATGCGGCACACTCGAGGGATTCCTGCCGGTCCCGTTCACCCAGATCCACGTCCCCGAGGGGACATCGGACGCCCATCTTGCCCTCGGAAAGGGCATCATCGGCCTGAATCCGGTCATTTCCACCATCATCAGACGGAACGGTATCGTCTCGCCAATATCCGAATGCATCACCCTCGAAGACGCCGTTTCCTCCAAAAAAACATTGAAACACTGCTGAAACTGTGAAAAAGGCAGTTGATGAATTTCCCCAGTTTCTGTCGGAAATAGGAAACTATTAATTTTTCTGAGAGAGATATAAATATACTTATTAATAATGGACACCCGTATGCAATTCCTGGAACACGAACTTGCCGTCGAAGGGCGTGAGCAGCAACGAAAATCATCTTCCACTAAAATCCCGGTAGTTTCTTCTGCGACAGCCTCCCCACAGATAACCCGGCTGGAGCACCGGATCAATGCTCTTGAGGCGCTGGTCAGCGGTCTTACCGATGAAATCCTTGACTTGAAGACGGTCACCCGCAAGCTCACCAACCTTCTGGATAAGCTCGGCAGTGCAGCGCCGGCAGCACCGCATGCTGGCATCCGTCGTCCGCAGGTCGAACCGAAGAAGGATGCAGCGGCACCCGACCCCACCGTCGTCCGCATGTGCGTCCAGGCCCAGATTCCGCCTGACGGTACACCGGAGAAACGGGTCATCTGCTCGTCGGTATCCCAGCCGGCGGCAGCCACCGAATCTCCGGCCGCCAGCCAGTTCGAATACGTCATGCAACCAGATGGCACCATCCTGAAACGTCAGAAGACGAAAGGCGTTGAGAACGTCATCATCGCGGGTACTGGGTTCGGTAAAGGTCGTCTGTCCCACTCTTCGGCCATCCGTGCCAAGTCGAGCTCCGTCATCGAAGCCGACGAAGTCAAAGAGACGGTAGAACTCTAAGTTCCGGAGCAGCGTCGTGCATATCGTCCAGGTAGATATCGATAATTTCAAATCATTTTCTCGCAAAACCTCGATATCCTTTTTCGATGGCTACACGGTCATCTCGGGACCGAACGGGTCGGGAAAAAGTAACATCATCGACGCCATTCTGTTTGTCCTTTCGCTCTCCTCCTCGCGCAATCTGCGTGCGGACAACATGAGTGACTTCTTCAACACGACCTCGGGCAAGAACACCGCTGAGGTCACGCTCGAGTTCTCGGACGGTACGCGGATCCGCCGGAAGATCAAGAAGACGCCGTCGTCCGTCTACTCTTACTATTATCTGAACGACAAAACCAGCTCGCAGGTGGAGATCCTGGACTTCCTGGCGAAGAACGGCATCCGTCCACACGGATATAATGTAGTGATGCAGAATGAGCTCACCCATATCATGAGCATGAGCGACCGTGAACGCCGCGGCATCGTCGACACCATTGCGGGTGTTGCGGAGTTTGATCAGAAGAAAGAGCAGGCGCTCGAGGAGCTCGAGCAGGTCCGTGCACAGATCGAACGCGAGGAGCTGCTGCTCGAGGAGTACAACGAGCAGCTCACCGAACTTTCGGTCGCCCGCGGGGATGCTGTTAAGTGGGTCAAACTCAACAAGGAGCACGACTATTATACGGTCGTGAAGAAGTCAGCCGACATTCGCAAGCTCGAGAGCGAACTGGCGGTGATTGCGACCTCCCGTCAGGACCATGAGGCCCAACGTGCCACTCACGAGGAAAGCAAACGGATGGAGGAGAACAAGCGGGACGCCCGGAAAGAGGAGGTCAGGGATCTTGACCAGAAGATCGCTGAGAAACAGGGTCCCGAATACCTGAAGATCATCGCCGGCATGGAGGAGCAGAAAGGAAACATCCGGTCGGCGGAGGACAGCATCACGAACCGAAAAAAGGACAAAGAGCTCGTCCTTGCGTTCATGAACCAGCTCTACATGGATATCCAGAAGTATCAGAGCTCTTACAACGATAAGAACAAGGAGATGCAGAAATTGAAGATCGACCGCGCCAACCTGGTGATGGAGCTCGAAAATCAGAACAAGGTGCTCGCGAAGGCGAAGGAGCTGGTGTCCAAGCACAACAAGGACAGCCATGGCGCGAGGCAGGAGCTCGTTGATCTGATGGATCGGATCTCGAAGAAGAAGGAGGAACGCAGCGCCGTCGTGGTCCAGCGTGATGGCATCATCGAGCAGAGCCGTATCCGTGCGAGTGAACTCGACCGGTACAACCGGCATGCCGCCGACCTCGCAGAGGAACGCATTCAGCTCGTTACGGAGGAGAAGGAGCTCAACGGCAGGATTGTGGACCTGCAGGACGAACGGAGGGTCATCGTCAAACAGATCGCGGAAGCAGAACGCAAGATGATGAACGTCAAGAAGAACCTCGGGGCCACGCAGGCCGAGATCACTCGGCTGAACGTGCGGCAGGCGAAACTCGAAGGCGAACAGCGTGCGGCAGGTGGGTCGGACCGGTCCATTGAAGCGATCTCCAGCATGGAGGGCGTCTACGGCACGATCGCCAAACTCGGCAAGGTGCTCAAGGCGCAGCACACGGTGGCGCTCAACATCGCGGCGGCCGGTAGGCTCAAGAACCTGATCGTTGAAAATGACCAGGTGGGTGCGGACTGTATCCGGTATCTGAAGGAGGAAGGCCTCGGCCGGCTGACGTTCCTGCCGCTCAACAAGCTGAAGGAATCCCAGTGGCTTCCGCCGCTTGCGGGTAATGGGGTCATCGACTACGCTATCAACCTCATTGACTTCAAGCCGGAGTACCGCAACGCATTCAACCTGGTGTTCGGCCAGACCGTCGTCATTGAGAACCTGGATGTCGGCCGGCGTCTGATGGGCCGGTACCGGATGGTCACGCTCGATGGAGAATTGCTGGAGAAGGCCGGTAGCATGACGGGAGGTTCCGTCAACAAGGACGTGCACGGATTCGGCGTATTCACCGGCAACGAGGCGGCGGAGATTGCTGCGAAGATCGGCGAACTCAAGGGAGAGGAGGAGGACTTGATAGTCGCCGACAAACGGAACGAGGCGGTCGTCTCGGGTCTTCGCGACGAGAAGAACACCAAGGATGCCGCCCTCACAGAGGCTAAACTGCGGCTCAACAGCTGCAAGCGGGCGCAGGAGAAGCTCATGATGGAAGAGGCCGAGGCCGCACGGCTGAAGGAGGATACGGAGAAGGACACGAAGGAACGTGCCGCTGAGATTGTGAATCTCGAACAGGCGATTGAAGGGTTCACGGATGAGATCGCCAAGATCCAGAACCACATTGATGAGCTCAAGACCATCCTGAACGAGGAGGAGTTCAAGTTGCTGACCGACGACCTGCAGAAGGCGCAGAACTCGGTTACCGATTCCCAGCGCCGTCTCGAGAACAAGACAAACGAGCTCAACTCAGTGGGACTCGAGCGTAAGTTCTTCAAGGAGCGTCTTGACGAGAAGATGGCTTCCCGCAAAGAAGCGGAGGACAAACTTGCTTCCTATGACGGAGACATCGCTGGGTACGAGGCGAAGATTGCCGCTGCTCATGAAGTCATCAGGAGCCTCGAGGCGGAGATGAAGACGTTCTCTAGCGAGATCGAGGAGCTGCAGGTCGAGCGCAACCGCGTGCAGAACGAAGCAGACAAAGCGCAGCTGTGGATCACCACTCTGATGGGAGAGATCGAGAAATGCAAGGTCCAGTTGGATGCGCTCGACCAGCGGTCGTCGACGATATCGGTACAGGTTGCCGAGATGAGAGGCATGCTCGGCGAGGTCGTCGAGTGCGAGATGTCAACCGAGGAGATCCAGGACAAGCTCTTTAGCATCGAGCGCTCCATCAAGCGCCTGGGTAACGTCAATCAGCAGGCTATCGAACAGTACGATGAGCTCGAGAAGAGGACGAAGGAGAAGACCGAGCGCAAGGAGACGCTCGCCCACGAACGCGAAGCCATCCTCGAGAAGATCGAGAGCTTCAAGCAGATGAAGCACGATGCGTTCATGACGGCCTACAGAGCGATTAACAAGAATTTCCAGCAGATCTACCGGCAGCTGAACGACGGTGCCGGACAGCTGGTTCTCGATGACATCGAGGATCCGTTCAACGGCGGGATGTCCTTCGAGGTGTCGCCGAAAGGCAAGGAGGTCCGCCGGCTTAACATGATGTCCGGCGGCGAGAAGTCGCTGACGACGCTCTCGTTCATCTTCGCGATCCAGCAGTACATGCCTGCTCCGTTCTATGCGCTTGACGAGGTTGATTCGGCGCTTGACGGTCTCAACGTCAAGCGTCTGTCGCAGTTGGTCCGCCATATCTGCGAGACGTCGCAGTTCGTCATCGTCTCGCACCGCGAGCCGATGATCTCGGGCGCTGACCGCATGATGGGCGTGACCGTCCGTCCGGGCGACAAGAGCACGCTGGTCACCGGCGTGAAGCGAATGGACGAGGGGGCGGCCGAATGACGGAAGAGTTCGTCCTACCGGAAGGGGAGAACGAGGAGCCGCTCTCGATCCTCGTCAAGATGGTGGAGAACGGTTCGGTCGATCCGTGGAACATCGACATCGCCGACCTTACCGACAAGTTCATGACCGTGCTGGAGGAACGCCGGCAGATGAACCTGCGGGTGTCGGGTCTTACGATCTTTTACCTTTCTGTTCTGCTGCGGCTGAAGGCGGAATCGCTCGAGGTGTCGGGGGCGGAGGAGGACGAGTTTAACGAGTACGGCTACGATGACGACAACAAGTTCGGTGGCCGTGCACTCGGTCAGATCGAAGCGCTCGAGCATGAGATCAACCGCCGTCTCAAGCGCAAGGATGTCCGCAAACGGCACACCAATCTCTACGAGCTCATCAAGCAACTGCGTCTCGCGGAGAAGTCGAAGCGAAGACGGCAGCGCCGCCAGCACCTGATTGATTCCGATGACGAACTGTTCGTGATGGATACTGAAGAGGTTGCCAACATGGAGCACGAGGAGAACTACAAGGAGATTGCCGAGCGTATCTACGAATATGTCTCTGTTCATCCGGACGCACACGACCCGGGAGTCAGCATCCGCGAGATCCAGCGCGACTTCCACTATCCGGTATACCAGGTGTTCCTGCCGTGCCTGTTCCTGGTGCAGAGCGGCAGGATTGATCTGGAGCAGGATGAGATGTATGGAGACATGTGGGTGGTCCTCTGCGATCCTCCCGCAGTGCGGCAGATGCCACCGGTGGATCCGCCAGCCGATGTCGTCCCGTGACTGTACGAATACCTTATATTAGTGCTTGCGTTCAGTGCTTGCGTTCTCGCGCTCTCCGGGTTCGTCTCGGTGCTTCTCTCGATGTTCTTCGCCCCTCTGCCGGTGTGAGTTCCCCTGCGTTTTTTCCGCGTTCTTCCTCCAAACCGTTTCCTCTATTAAATGGATTTTGGTTAATATCGATATGTTTATATGTATCTGTAGCATATTCATTAAAGCAGTTCTCCAGAGGACCTTCGAGCTCTTTGTGAGGGGAACAGGAGCGGCCTTAGGATTCACAGGGTTTAAATACCTTGGTGAATAATATATTAAAGCTGTTCAGTGGAGAACCAGACGCGAATCAGCGCGACATGGATACGCGTGTGATTGTCGGTTCTGACGTT
>JAZUDC010000040.1:0-73545 GCA_045639425.1 Methanocorpusculum sp. | reverse complement strand
CAAGCAGTCCGGCGGTCTTGAGCACGAAGGCGTCGACCGCGGAGCTGGATGCGACCCCGGCGGCGATCTCCGCCAGACCAGCATTGGTCTCCTGCAGTTTTATCAGCGACGCCCCGCGGTAGAGATAGCCTTCGGTGCTCTCCTCAAGAGAGAGCGAATTTTCGCATGCTGCGGCGGCCGCATCGAAAAGATGGAGTCCCCAGAGACAGACACCGTATCTGAGTTCCGCCGCATGGTCGAAGACCGCCTTCGCCTCGTCGTATCTGTGCAGCAGCATCAGGGAATCCCCGAATTTTCTGGTATACTCCACGTTGTCCGGCTGTAGGTCGAAGGCGTTTCCGAACGCATCGCAGGGCCCGGGTAGTTCTTCCATCCGCAGACGCAGGGATCCGAGCGCCGCCCACACCGCTGCATCTTCCCCCTGCTTTTCAAGATATTCGGTATAGAGCCTGTCGGCTGCATCGTATTCATAGACCGAAATACGGTCCTCCGCTTTCATGAGCATATCCTCTCCCATAATAGTATGTTATAATTTGGCTTGATTTCGTATATAATAACCCCCAGACTGTCACACCTCGAATCACACGCAGTTGTATACCATTTCAAAACAAATATTATAAATGTTCAAATATGTCTGAAAAAACAGACAACAGTACTGTTCACAACTATCATCAAATACAGATACGAATGATAATTGTTATACTGATACTGGTCGCCGTGCTGGTATGTCCGGTCATCGCCGATCCCGGCATTGGATCATTCTATCTGCCGCCGTCGGACATGCCATCTTTCCTCCACCTCCTCATTCGACACCACTTGCGGGCGTGCCAGACCTCGCAGGCCGTCATGATCTTTGCTGGCGGATCATCGGCTATCTGTTCCAGGCGTGTCTGCTGGCGCTCAAATATGCCTCCGACGCCCTTCGCGAGATCGCAACCTTGCTCATGGGTGGCATGTGGGGAGCCACCTGGCAGGTGATCCTCTTCCTGTTCTCGATCGTGCTGGTCTGTTTCCTCCTAGTCGGACGCCGGGCATGGGACCTCGACACCATTTCCTCCCGGGGCGATTTCTCCCGGAACATGGGCATCAATGTCGACCGGTTCCGCATCGTAGGGATTCTGGTTGTCAGTTTCGCCGCGGCGGTCTGATTATTGATTACCTCTTTTTGATTATACGCGACTTTATTTTGTCTACACTGACTGTACTTTTTTTCCTACTTTTTGTACGTACACTGCCGCCCAGCACTATGAAATCGGTGTTGAAAGTAATGATATCGTATATTCAGACGGGATGCAGACCATTCCAAACGCGGCGATGGACACCCGTGATGAATGGCGAGCGTGTAAACATGGTTGCATTGTCGGCACACCCGCCTGCATAGTAGTAGCATCCCTGGAATATACCCCTAAGGGAGTCACCGCAGTGTCGAGACCCACAGCTGTGGACCTGAACCCTGAGGATGAAGACGAGCTTTATAGCATCGTCGGCGAATTGCCAGAAAGCGACGTGACATATGAGAATTCCAATAGTATTCCGGAGTTGGAGATCATCGATACAGTAGCACCAAAGGCGCGAGTTCTCGAAACCATTGCACGAAAGATTACTGCGCAGTGGGAGGGGTAGAAAGAGGAGAGCAAGAGAGATTGGTGAGCACGACAAAAGGAGGGGATTGGATCATTCGAATCCGTCCCTCAATAGGATTTGGAGGCAGTCGCGGGGAAACGTAGTGGAACCCCATCATTCGATCCAGATCACACGCTGCAGGTGGATGATCTGGTATGCTCAGATGGAGTTCGAATATCCATTTCTCTAGAAGGGTATATCGATGAGCACCCTGTAGATCCTGTATGGGCTGCACCAAACCGTCCACCATGGTCTCCGACATCAAGGAAGTCGGCACGCTCGCCGGAAACGAGGCGAAGGAGACGGGAATTGCGAACTACTACGCCGAAGTCATGGATAAGGTCTCCTCGACCGCATCGATACCGTCAAGAATAACCAGGTCTGAGTCATCAGAAACGACATCGCCTACGGTCCGCGGTCCTGCACCGCAGCGGTCTCCCTGTTGAATCTGCAACATCCTGACGTCCTGCCTGGCCACCGAGTCAGTCCTGACCGAATTCAACTCCCGGTTCGGTACAGCGTTCGACACCAGGAACCTGGTCTACCCGAAGACTGTCTGAAAAAAAACGGAAAACTCAGCCATCACAAAAAAGGCTATCAGGTAGAAACAAGATAAAAATACATACTTTTCTACCTGGTGAGGAGGGGGAGACAAGAAGATGGCCGAGGAAATACTGGACAGCGCACTCAGCAGGACAATAACGAACGTAGTCGTGGCAGTCTCGATGGATGAGCTGGTCACCTCCATTTTTATCGTCCTCGGATGTGCGCTGCTCATCCTCCTGGTCGGACGAAAACTTCACATTCCTGTCCTCATCGGGTATTTCATCACTGGTATCATCATCGGTCCGTATTGTCTGCACCTCATCTCGGAAGCGCAGGTGAGTCTGCTGGCGGACCTGGGTGTCGTTCTCCTGATGTTCACCATCGGTCTGGAAGTCCCGCTCAAGACTCTCCTGTCGATGAAGAAGATCGTTCTCATCGGCGGGACCCTCCAGCTGGTACTGACCACTGCAGTGGTGGCCGGCGTCATGATGGTGTGTGGCATGAACTTCAATGTCTCGCTGTTCATCGGGTTCCTGGTCGCACATTCGTCGACTGCCATCATCATGAACCTGTATCAGCGCAGCGGCGAGGTCGACAAACCGCATGGCAAGATAGCGCTCGGTCTCCTGATCTTCCAGGACCTCAACGTCGTGCCGATGATGCTGCTTGTGCCGTTCCTCTCGCCTGCCGGTGGAGCGGATGTTCTCGGCTCGGGCCTCAAGCTGGTGTTTGGTCTGCTCGGTCTGGCGGTGGTCCTCATTCTGGCAATCTATCTCGTGCCGAAGATTCTGCGCCATATTGCGCTGACCCGCAGTGGAGAACTCTTTGTCATCGCCATTGTGGTAATCGTGCTCGGTATCGCGGTACTCATGAACTTCACTGGCGTCGAGCTGTCACTGGGTGCATTTCTCGCCGGTGTCGCCATTTCAGGAACCCAGTACAGTCATGAGATTCTGGGGCAGGTGACACCGCTCCGGGATCTGCTCACCAGTTTCTTCTTCGTATCGATCGGTATGATGCTGAACCTGCAGTTCATCTGGCAGAACCTGGCCCTCATCCTCGGTCTTGCCGCAGCACTGCTCGTCTTCAAGACGGCGGTGAACTTCACCTCTGTAAAGGCAATAGGTATCGGATCGGGCGTTACGCTCCTGTCGGCTGTCGGCCTTTCCCAGATCGGTGAATTCTCCTTCATCCTCGGTAAGACGGGTCTCAGTAGCGGCATTCTTACCGAAGACATCTATCAGATATTCCTTTCCATCTCGATCGTGACGATGGCGGCAACCACATTCCTCGCCAAGCTTGCACCCAAGATGACCAAGAAGCTCTTCTCCTCGAAGGTTTCGGAGAGGATCGAGCCAGACGAGAAGAAAGTCGACCATGAAGTCATTGTCGGCTATGGTCTTGCCGGCAAATATGTCGTCAAGGCGCTGGCGAAGATGGGCATCGACTACGTGGTGCTGGAGACCAATGCGGAGACAGTCACCCGTGAATATGCGAAAGGAGTGCCTATCATCTTCGGCGACGCATCCCGAGAAGCAATCTTGAACTATGCGGGAATCAACAAGGCGACTAGCATCGTGATTACCGTTCCTGCGCCAGATACCGTCAAGGCCATCGTCACCGCCGCCCGCAGAATCAATCCGCAGATCACCATCATCACCCGGTCGCGGTTCATCTCCGATACCGCGGAACTCTATAAGCTCGGTGCCGATTCGGTCATCGTCGACGAACGCGAATGCGCCGTCCAGATGTTCAAGCGGATTATGGCGACGAAGGACATGCCGGTCCAGGACATCGATCAATTGAGCAAGGAGATGCGGGGAGAACTCTACAACCTCTACATCGAAAAGCCGGCTCTGACCCACGGAAAGACGGCTGGAGAAGAAACGACGGTGCTTGATTCCCTCAAGATGCGGGCACGGCAGGCTGATGAGACGCTGTCACGCGAGATGACGCATGTCCAGCAGCTCCGCGTCGAACCAAAATGCCGTGTCTGCGGAAAGATGCTGTCCGAAATCCATCTGAGAAAAGACTACGGCATCTCGGTTCTTGCGGTCAAGCATCCGGATACCGTCGATGCGGATGTCTCTCCAGCAGGAACCACCGTGCTCAAGGAAGGTGACACCGTCGTCATCATCGGCGGCAAGGCGAGCATCGCGAAGATCCTGCCGCTCTTCGTCTCGAATGGCGCAGCATGAACCTCGAAGCCTGCCGCAGGAATTCGCAGGAATTCTGTATCTGCAAGGTCCGTGATATTCCTGCAGCATCTTTTTTCCCCATCCGTTTGTTTTTGCCACTAGAACCGATACCGAATGCTCCCTGGTCTGTCCTGAAACGGATGTTCTGGACGGTTGCATCTCCGCCGAGCACGGCTGGACCGGCCTGTGCATCGGTCACCGGAATGCTTGCCGACGCTGGCATTTCCGTCTTTTCTCGCCCCTTTTTATATACCTTCTTATATCTAAGAATAGAATACGGCAATTCAAAATAAAAGATATAAGTGTAGACGCCCAATAGTATAAAGACGCGAATGGTTATTGAAAAAGGTAATTATATCAAACTCACCTACACTGGTACCGTCAACGGCGTTCCGTTCGACACCACTGATGCAGAAGCAGCAAAGAAAGGACACTTCTTCCGTGAAGGATTCACCTATTCCCCGGCCGTCGTAAAGGTCGGTTCCGGCCACGTTCTTGCGGGCGTCGACGAGGATCTCGTCGGCAAAGAGACCGGCAAGGAATACAAGGTCACCATCCCTGCAGCAAAGGCGTTCGGTGAACACAAAAAGGACGATGTCAAGGCAATCGATAAGAAAACATTCCAGAACAAGCCCGAGCTCTATGAGCGTGTTACCGTCGAGGGTAGAGAAGGTATGGTCGTCAACAAGATCGGCAACAGATACCTCGTCGACTTTAACCACCCGCTTGCAGGTCAGTCTGTCGACTACACCTACAAGATCGAAGCCGTCGTCACCGACCCAGTTGAGTGCCTGGAAGGAACAATCAAGCTCATCACCGGCCACGATATGAAAGTCAGAAACGCCCACGAGAAGTTCGTCACCGTTGAAGTCCCGGCAATGGTCGCCATGTACAACCAAAACTGGTTCATGACCCAGTACATGATCATGCAGGATGCATTCACACTTTTCCCGGCGGTCGAGTCCGTCAAGTTCGTCGAGACCTTCCCGCGCCCGAGGGCGGAAGGCGGTGCCGAAGAGAAGAATGAAACGCCAGCAGCAAAGAAGACCCCTGCAAAGAAAGCAGAGTAACTTCAATAACCTCTTTTTTCATGCAGGCCCGTTTCTTCGATGCGACAAAGGCGGTCTGCAACCTGTGTGCACGGCATTGCTGCATTCCTCCCGGAAAACGAGGATTCTGCCGCGTTCGCGAAAACATCGATGGCACGCTGATGACTCGGACCTACGGCGAACTCACTGCCTGCGACATCAATCCGATCGAGAAGAAACCGCTCAACCATTTCCTTCCCGGCTCAGCGACCCTTTCGATAAGTTCATTCAGCTGCAATTTCACCTGCAGACACTGTCAGAACCATATGCTGTCCCAGAACATAACTTGCGACACGGAATCGGCGACCGCCGCGGACATCGTGCGGCTTGCTCTGAGGGAACAGGTGGATAGTATCTCGTTCACCTACAACGAACCCACGGTCTTCTACGAATACATGTACGATGTCGCCAGGCTTGCGCATCAGGCGGGACTGAAGACCGCGGTCATCACGAATGGGTATATGAGTGAGGAGGCATGCACAGAACTTGCACCCTATATGGATGCATTCCGCATCGATCTCAAATCGTTCTCCGACGACTTCTACCGCGACGTCTGCGGCAATGCGCATCTGCAGCCGGTGCTCGATACCATCGTCCGCGTCTCTGAACTGAAACGGCATCTGGAACTCGTCACCCTGATCATTCCAACGGTCAACGATTCGCTGGAGGAAATCGGCAGGATGCTTGCCTGGGAAATGGATACGTTGGGTCCCGCCGTGCCGCATCATTTCACCGCGTTCACCCCGATGAATTGGATGACTGATGTGCCGCTGGCGGACTATGTGTTGATGGATGTCGTGTTCCGCCGGGCAAAGGATGCAGGGCTCTATTATCCGTATGTCGGCAACGTCAGTCACAGTGAAGGCAGCACGACCTACTGTCCCAACTGCGGCTCGCGTCTTGCCGTGCGCATAGGATACGTCTGCAGAACGGACGGCATCAGGAATGGACATTGCACGACCTGTGGCCGGAAAATAGAAGGAGTCTTCTAAAAAACCCGAAAAAAGATGAAAGAAAGAACCTCTCAGTCTCATGCTATTTCTACGTATGTTCAGCTGACTTCGATGATATTGGTCCGTTTGATCTTATGGTGCATCACCAATCCGAGTACGAGAATAAGTACCGTAACTAGATAGGGAACAACAAAATCATGAGAATCAGCTCTGCGATGTTCGGTTTGGCGACAATGATTAGCAGAATCTCTGAGATGATGTAGAACGGCAGTGCGACCGCGAAGTTCACCTTGAGCTTGCTGGTGAATATCTCCTTTGAAAACACCGGAATCGTCTGCATAATCCACCAGTTCTTTCCTTCAAGAGAGAGTGACTGCCGGTTGTTGCGGATGTGGCTGCAAGTATCGCAAGCAGCGCTGCACAGATCAGATGGATCTTGTGGGGAGGCTCCGGCATGACGTTCAGGGTAGCCTCTAACCTGTCAAAGAAGTTGGTTGTGAGAATCAGAACCGCCGCAATCACCATGAGGAGATAGCCGAGTAGTGTATTGAAGACATAGGACGGAGAGGTGAAGTACCGCTTGAGGTCGCGTTTGAACAGCGCTTTGACAGGAGACATCTCCTGCTGATTTGTCATGACGTAGTTGTGCCGGACATCGGTCAGATAATCGTAGAGATCCTGGTTGTCGGGAATATAGGCCAGAATCCTCTTGCAAAGCATCGGCTCTTCAAGAACAGAATGACCGTTGATACGGATGAATCCGCCGACGTTGAACTTGTTGATGCCCACTCCACATTGGCAATAGTCTTTCCGGCACCGTTGTGGCTGATGAAACTGTAGATGTCTCTGGTTCGATGGAGAACGAAAGATTGGAAACGCCTTTCTTTCCGTTCAGGAATGTCTTGGAAAGATTGGTTATCTCTAGTATGCTGATACAATTCAGATTATTTATTCTGTTGAGATGAATAGTCTCCTCAATTCCATTAAGAGAATACAAATGTTTATCATCCGCCGTCGCCACCTATATGCAGGAATATTTCAGACTATGGTAGACGACCAGAAGAATCCCGACGCACAGGCGAGACTGGATTCTGATTTCACGCCGGAGGAGCATGCGGAGTTCGAAAAACTCGAAGCAGAAAAACCCTATAGAGAGATCAAGGAAGAAACCATCCGGGTACCTCGACGGCCGGAACGAATCAATGATACAAAAAACGACACGAAGTTCCTCCTCATCTTCTGCATCATCGCCACCCTCGTCCTCGCCTTCGTCATCTTCATGGCAGTAAACGGTTTCGGCCCGTAATCCGCCGAGATAGACGAAACTATTAATAAAAGAGACATACAATGTATATTTCGCATGGGGTCGTGGCCTAGTCTGGAAGGGCGACGGGCTCCAGCGGTATTAGCGTATGATGAACTACCGGGTCTGCTGATTTGATGATGACCCGCTGGAGCACTGACAAAAACACTGTTCCTGAAATGTAGCCTAGCGCTTGTCGGAGAGACCCGTCGATCGTGAGTTCAAATCTCACCGACCCCACGTTTTTAGAACATTCCTTCAGGTACCCACAATTGTCGCAGAACTCTCCCTTTCTCCTGAGTAAGGCAAGTAGGTAAAACACACATATTTATTAACCGCCACATGCAAATAGTACTCCAATTATGCCAGTACAGAAGAAATCAAACACATCTGTTCCAGTTAAAAAAAAGAAGAAGAACTGGATTCAGATTACTGTCTCCCTTTTTGTCATCATTGTGGTGGTGATGTGTGTCCTCTCATTCAGTAACGTCTCCAACTTCTTCAAAGGAGATCAGACAGGCACAGCCAGCGGAATAGTCGCAGAGGGGGATCCCGCAGCAATATACTTCACCTCCACTCTCAACGGGACGAAGACATTCTCAAACTATGCAGACTCGGTCGATGACCTGACGCCATACAGACTGGTTGCAGACTCGAACTCCAGCATTACAGATAACGACTACCCCATCATGCTCAGAACTGGCAACACCACCATCCCGTACGGAATCTTTGGAAAAGAGCTGAACGCCATGGCAAAGGCCATTGTTGGCCAGGACTACGGTTCAACGTTCAACGTCGAATGCCCGTACTCTGTCATGGTACCGTGCACGGCCGATGAGTTCAAGACGCTCGGCTACGACATCAGTGAGGTCGAAGTCGGTGATTTCATCCCGATGACGCTCGACTACACCGACCTCCTTGGAAACACGGGCTCATACCTGAGAATCGGAGAAATCTACTCGATTGAGGATGATCTCTCTGGCCTGATCATAAACTGTGGCTGTGACTCGCTTGAGGTCAAGATAGTCGGCAAGTTCAACGCATAAATTCTCCCATCCTTTTTTCGGTTCATTTCACCTACTTATTTACCCTTTGATGGCATATGATACCTGTAATTTTTGATACGCCAACCGATCCGATGAAATCGGCAGAATCATCCTTCTCGGTGGCAGAACCCCGAAAAACTTCATCAACAGACGGAGTTCATCCACCAGAAGTATCAGGAGAAGTTCTTCGGTGACCACACCTTCGCCCTGCCGATTCTGACCTCGGCACTGGTTGCGGCAAAGGTCAGATGCGCGTAATAAAAACTATAAAAAACAGGACTGATGAAAATCCGTTTCATTTATTCTTCTTTTTTGTCCAGTTCTTCGACACCCCTGATTTCTGGCAGAATCCTCTTTACCGAGAGAATATGACGGCTGCACATCTTGGTCACCATGATCCGGATCTGTCCGTCGGTGGTGACAATATCGTCCAGACGTAGAATGCGGCCGAGCATCGAGAACACCAGACCGCCGATGGTCTCGTAGAGACTGGAATCCTCCGGCAGATTCAGAGCAAAGCGTTCGTTCAACTGGGAGACATGGGTGCATCGATGATATCCTCGATGGTCACGATGCCGGAGAATCTGTCGAACTCATTCAGGACAATCACCACCTGCAGACTGCGGGCCTGCGGTTTACGCATCAGGTCATCGACCCGTTTCGATTCTGGAACGCAGTAGACATCGATCATCAGCGACTTGAGTGACACGACCTGGGACTTGCTCTGTGGGGTATAGACATTGAAGACATCCTTGATGTTGAGGACTCCGACAATGTTATTCAGGACGTCATGATAGACCGGAATGTGGGAATACCCGGTATCGCGGATATAAGCGCCAGCCTCATTCTGGGTGGCTGAATCATCAATGATCGCCACATCGGTCTGCGGCGTCATGATCTCCTTGACGGTCATCTGATCAAGTTGGAGAACCGACTAGAACATCTCCGTCTCGTCCTCTTCGATGGTGCCTTCACTTTCACTGGCATTGATCCATTCACGGATTTTATCTTCGGTGACCACCTGCCTGTCTTCGACGTACTTCTTGCCATTGATTTTTTCACACGGCAGAAAGAATGGCATGAGAAACCAGATCAGGAAATAGATCGACGGCGCGGAGAACAGGGCAACGTTGTCCATATGGTTCATCGCATAGGTCTTCGGGATGATCTCGCCAAAGGTGAGGGCCAGTACCGTAATGACACCGGTCGCGATTATACGGCGAAATGGGGCACTTGGCCGTACGTTTGCCCGGATGGACTGTCACCATGCCGCCACCGAGCGCCGAAAACATGTCAATGCAGGCGATGGTGCAGTTCATGGTCAGTGCGGCTCCCCCCTCGTTGAAGGAACAGGGATTAAAATTGCAGATCAGAGCATGGACCGCTATCGGGAAGAGAGGCGGATACTTCGTCTTTTCCGCAAGAAACTCTTCTTTATGCACACCCTTGAACCAGGACTCGGGTGTCTCCATCCAGAATTCGACTGAATCCAGACCGGTGGCATCCATCGCCGGAAAGATTCCGGATGCCTGGTACGGATGGAAGAACATGCTGGAAGCTTCTAACTATAGTGGAGGTAGGTACTGTACAATCCAGATTTTTATACACCTTCTCTCCCCTGGGAGGTATTGATAAAAATGCATGCTATCGTGCAGACATATCTACCACAGCAGGCAAAGATCGGCTGGACCCTGCAATCCAGTAGTCAATTTCTGGGGTCCTGATTTTTCTGGCACATGCAGGAGTGAACCTCGCGGTGCGCTGCAGGTTCCTTGGCAAAACAAGTTGATGCTTATCCCGATTCGGCTCGTGAAAACAACGGGTGAGAGAACATACCGCGGTGTTGAGGACGGGTGTTCAAACAAAACTATGACTGCGAAAGTGACAAAGTACGGAATTATGATCATAACCGCGTTACTGCTGTGCGCCACGGTGTTCGCCGGAGAGGCAAGTGCTGGAATATAGACTAAATTGGAGTTCAGATAACTCAGCGTATCTTATCATGAACGATGATGATTTCTATAATCTGACGGAGAACGTAAGTTACTAGATCGGTGATTATTCCTTCATCCAAACAAGAGATTTCTATCTGACTGATTACCAAGTCTGTAGCCTATGATGATACAACGAGAAACATTACTGTCATCAATGAATCTGATGGAAAAAAAGCTGGTTTACAACTGGACGTCTTCAATGTGTGTGGAAGATGCCTATCCTCCGACCTCCAGTGTCAGTGCCGTCATATCTTCGTGGTCCCCAATCGGGAATAGTACCACTCCATTCATTGGAACCTACAATGGTGACAGACGTGCTATCTATGGTTTCTTCCTCAATAATACTTATGAAGAATATCAGGGACTTTTCGGCAAAGTTGGCAATACAACAACCGGTAAGGTGCCACTGTGTCAAGAGCCTGACTTTGGGGAATGCGGCTCTATTCGGTATTAAGACCTGTAGCAGTGGCAGTGCCATTTAAACTCTGGGGTTAGTCTTATTGCCACGGGGTGAGTGGTTATCCCATTTATTGAACGTAACAGGTAATATAGATTATTCATTACAGGCCAGAAAGATCTAAAGGTATTTGTAGAAAATTCTCTCAAAAACTGAGAAACCATAAAAAACAAAAGAAAAACGCTGAGAGTGAGACTTGAACTCACGAGAGACTTTCGCCTCACGGGCTTTCCAGGCCCGCGCCCTACCACTAGACTACCTCAGCCCAATCGGCATAATTATATGTCTCTCTACCTTATTAAAATTGGTGTATCACTCTGCCGAGAATACACGAAGTGATTTTGCTGCGAGTCCATGGCCACTGGGGGTTATTTTATCTGAATTCAGTAACGCTTCTGCCAATGCTACCAGTTTACCCTCGGCAGTAACCAGCGCAACACTCTGCTTCGCGAGAAAGCTTTCTGCTGAGATGATGCCTGGAACCGCTAGCTGCGCCCCCTGATAAACTGCATCCGCCGCAGAGTTCCTGATAACAATCTTCGGAATGTCAGCGATTGCTGCTTCCGGTGGTAGAATCAGGGATTCGACAGTTCCATTCTCTGCAGCATCACGAATCTCCTGCAAAGTATGGGCGTCATTGACTGTAAACCCACCGGACATGGTACGGCGCAGTTCAATCATCTGCGCACCGCATCCAAGCACATTGCCGATGTGCACACAAAGAGAACGGATATAGGTTCCCGCTTCACAACGGATACGAAGCAGAACTAACCGGTTATCCTTATCCAGAACTTCTATTCTGTGTATCACTCGGATACGCAGGGACCGCTTGACCGCCGACCGCCGTGGGGGTCGCTGATAAACTCTGCCGGTGAACCCTTTGATCGTGGTTTCAACAGTTTCACGGTCAATGTCCGCATGAAGCCGCATGCAGGCAATATACTCCTTTTCGTCCTGGAGTAGAAGCGGAGCAAGTTTTACCGCTTTTCCTGTCATAACCACAAGAACGCCGGAAACCTGTGGATCCAGAGTTCCAGAATGGCCAACAGAAGTCTTGAGAATTTCTCCTATCCATGCAGCTGTCTGATGACTAGATGGACCCCGCGGTTTGTCAACGAGGATAATCCCCGATTTTACCATGTTTAGAAACTCTCCGACCAGAGAGCCGCATTCAGTGCCTGAATGGTCCCTTCAATTGATCCGTCACCGACAATGCTGGGAGGCATCCCACCATACATCATAGCGTCAGCAGTAACTTCACCAATCGCCAAGAGACGAAGTTCCTCCGGGATTCGCGGAAGTTTCGCCAGTGTGAATGCTGCAGGGCTGGTAAAGAGAATCGCACCGCATCCATCAAGATCGACCGGTTCGTTCGTTGCCATGATGTCGTAGCATTTGTATTCGCAGGGAAGACCGCCAGCTTCTCTGATTTCTTCAGACAGCTTCGGATACGTAATGCTTGCCCGCGGAATCGCGATTCTCCTTCCCCGAATCCACTTGCCGAGATAAGGTATCAGATCACGTGAATAGAAGAATGGCAGCATCTCTGCTGCAAGACCGATATTATGCAGATCCTTTGCGGTCTGTGGCCCGTTCGCAATCATCCGGACTTTAGTCGCCAGGCGCGGATTGATAAGCGGCCCCATTTTCTCTGCGGAAAACGCACTGGGGAAGAATACTGCATCGAACTCGCAGTCGTTTACTGAACGAGTGAAATTATCGATCTCCTGTTGATTCTTTACCGGAGACACAGTAGAGATAATACGCGCCTTATGATTGTATTTTTCGCAGATTGTATTGTCATCAACACAGTCTGCATGCTTGGTTATGGCGATTAGCATATTGATTAAAATATTGTGTTCGAAAGGTAATAATTAGTATGTCTATCTAATAGATTTCCATTTCAGAAAGGGTTTTTTTAATTAGATTTTCGACTTGACAACACCGTTCCTGTCCTGGGAATGCCTATCGTATGCCGCTTCGACTCTCCCTTCAAGCGGGTGGATAAGCATCCGCACAACTCAGATGTCTTGGTCACAGGTATATCCGCTAGGCCGTAGTTTGCCTTACATAGCGTAAGATTCCTGCGGAATCCCGGATTGATGCATACTGCACCCAGAATCACTCCTTTTCTACCGAATGACGCCCTTCTCCAGAGCGTGGAGCATAAATCGTTCGACAACGAGACAAGCTCCACCGTAGGGACCAAGGTCAGCACTCCTTTTTTAAGATAGGAACGAATAAGTGAAAACGACAGTACCTTGCTTAGATGTGTGTAGAACAGCTAAAAAATGGAACGGACCTGCCGGGGATCGAACCCGGTTCTTCGGGTTCGAAGCCCGAAAGGATATCCACTACCCCACAAGTCCTATACCATAGTGTTTAGCGCTACCTACTTTTATGGTTGTCGACGAGAAATAACCGTCAATCTGTTACCGAATACAGCGCAGAAAAAATACGCCCAGATTCTGGCTGTTTCCAACACAAGGGGAATCGAGGCCGAATTTCGGGGTATTTCAGGGGTAAGAAATCAGAATATATTTATGTTGAGGAGTAAAAACTTAATTTGAGATGTAAAGAACTATGACTTACGGAATTGAATTCGTTCCAGGCAACATTAACGTCAAGACTGTCGTTAACTACTGTAAACTTGCCGAGAGCAAAGACATTGACTACGCATGGATCACTAACCACTACAACAACAGACACTGCTACGCAGTCTTAACAGCTGTCGCACAGAACACTACTGTTATGAAGATGGGACCGGGTATCATGAACTCCTTCACCGATACTCCGGCAGCAATGGCATCCTTTGCATGCACTCTTAATGAGATTTCCGACGGCCGTGCAACCCTTGGTATCGGCCCAGGCGACCTCTCCACTCTCCCGAAGATCGCAATCCACGGTGAAAAACCGGTTGCAAGACTAGGTGAGGCAATCGACACTATCCGCGAGATGTGCACTGGTGCAGAAATGAAGAAGTCCGGAAAGGCCTACTTCGACTACGATGGTGCAAAGCTCACTGGTGTTACTCTTCCTGGCAAGAAGGGCATCCCAATCTATGTCGGCGCACAGGGCCCGAAGGTACTTGAACTCGCGGGACTTAAGGGAGACGGAGCATTAATCAACGCATCCAACCCGAAAGACTTCGCAGTTGCAATCCCAATCATCAAGGCAGCATGTGAAAAGGTCGGCAAGAAAGGCTTTGATGTCGGAGCTTACACCGCACTTTCCATTGACAAAGATGAGAAGAAAGCAAAGAAGGCAGCAAAGATTGTCTCTGCATTCATTGCAGCAGGATCTCCGGAAGCACTGCTCCAGCGCCACGGACTTGACCTCGGTAATGTCGCAAAGATCAAAGACGCACTTGGCCGATTCGACTTCAAGTCTGTCAACGAACTTGTCGGTGACGCAGAACTGAATGCATTCACCATCTGCGGTACCCCAGACACTATCAGGCAGAAGTGTGAAGACTTAACCAAAGCTGGCGTTACTCAGATCATCTTCGGTTCCCCGCTCGGACCCGACATGACCAACTCGATTCGCCTGCTCGGTAAGATTATGTAAATTGGGGAGATCCCCAACTTACATTTAAAAATTTGTTGTTTTTTCTGTATTTTTTCCTCAAATTAATTTGATTCTGCTCGTATCCACTGATTCTTACGGAAACAATAATAGGAATATAACGACAACGTTTCTTACCTAAAGGCTGAGGACAGATGGAATTCAACAGGGTAATAGCAGTAATCGTGGTAGTCATGGCATATGCCTGCCTCTACTACTGGCTGAAGACAAAAAAAATTTTGCCTCACCACGTAGGATTCTCCGGACCGTTCATTCTGATAAAGACAGAGTGGGTAGGCATCTTTGACAAGCTTGCACGCTGGAAAAGGGTGTTGATTGGCTATGCATCTGTCGGGGTCATTCTGACCATACTTTCCGGAATCATCCTCACCGTTTTCCTTGTATTCTCCGCAATAACATCCTTGGTGACACCCCGAAAACCGATAGCCATTCAAGATATGCTCCTGATTCCCGGCCTTAATCAATATATACCTTCAACAATCGCAGTGTGGATTGCACTGGTTCTCGCCATTATTATCCATGAAGCAGGACACGGCATACTCTCACGTGTGGAAAATATCCGAGTAAAATCAACCGGTATCCTTACCCTCCTCATTCCCATCGGCGCCTTTGTTGAACCCGACGACGAAGATGTCGAAAAGGCCCCTCTCAAAACAAAACTACGGATATTCGCTGCAGGGATAACCAATAACCTGGTATTCGGTGTAATTTGCCTGGTGATACTCGGCCTTCTTCTGGGGATGGTGGTTCCTGGCGACCACCCATTTGTCTACGGTGTATATGCAGGCTATCCCGCAGATGAAGCAGGAGTACTACCGGGAACGATAATAACTGCAATCGATGACACCCCTATATACTCGATGACCGATATCAACACCGCATTCGATGGCAAATCAACAGGTGAGGTGATTTCCCTCCAATGGGAATACAAAGGAGCGGTCAGCCGATATGATATCACCCTCTCCACAATTCCTGATGGCTATAACGGAACCCTGCTGTGGAATACCATCGCTGGATGGATGGGTGTCGTCTTTAAAGAACCGAGGATGCTGATAGATCTGCTGATACACCCCACGTCTACAACGGGAGTGCTTTCCTCTTTCGCCACGTTCCTCACCCATCCATTGAGTTCTTTAACCGGTATGGAAACATTAAATTTCATCACTACTAGTTCTCCTGATGAGAAGATTCTGGCGGCACCGTTTCCTGGATTCTGGGGCATTGTCCATTTTCTTTTCTGGAACGCCTGGATTAATATTTTGGTTGGGGTATTCAATGCACTCCCGATTCGGGCATTCGATGGAGGTCAGATTCTTCGTGAGTCCTTGCGTGCATTCTGCAGAAAACATAATCAGTCGGAAAACATCGCATTCCAGATTACCGCCAGCATTTCCATGTTTATCGTTATGCTGCTGATACTCTGCATTGTCGTCCCGTACGTCATCTAAGATAAGAAAATACATTTATTAACAAGCCCTATAGGAAAGTAAGTATGACAGACCCCATAGTCATCCCTGGCCGCATATGGCAGGCGAACTCGTATATCTTCGATGACATCATTATCGATGCCGGTATCACTGAAGACCGGATTACTCCCTATAAAGACCAAATCAAAAAAATAGTAGTGACGCACGGCCACTTCGACCATATCGCTCATATAGACAAAATCTCGGAACTTTGCGATGCAGAAATATACATCGGTGAACATGAATACGAGTTCCTCTTCAATAACAACCTATCCCTCAGTGAGCTTTTCGGTGCAGAACAGCCGAAAATATCAACCGCAACCAAACTCCATGACGGCGACAGCATAGATGATTTTACTGTATATCACACCCCCGGACATACTCAGGGAGGAATCTGCCTATTCCATGCAATAGACGGTGTACTTGTTTCCGGAGACACCATTTTTCCTGGAGGTGACTATGGCCGATGCGATTTGCCGACAGGCAGGATGGCTGATATGAAACGGTCGATTACCCGGCTTGCTGAACTACCAGTAGAATCCATATGGTGCGGGCATGGCACCCCGGCACCGCATAGCGGCAGAGAACAGATACTGCTTTCCCAGAAAAATGTGATGCTGGAACCATGAAAAAAGGAATCTACTGCCTGCAAATCCGCATTGATACGAAAAGGATATTACATATCGGGTCATTGGGGGCTATCGTCTTTCCGGCAGGATACTATATCTACGTCGGATCTGCTCTTGGTTCCGGCGGTCTCTCCCGCGTTTCACGCCACATCAGATTCTACCGTGCCCAGTCTCGAAAACCTAAATGGCACATTGACTATCTGATTATGCATGCTGTTCTGGAAAAGACATTCTGCGCTGAGACCGAGGAACGGCTGGAATGCATACTTTCATCTGCTGTCGATGGGGACTGTGTACCGCGGTTCGGGTGTTCGGACTGCGACTGTGAAAGCCATCTCTATTATCGGAAGACATCCCCAGAAAAAGTCATCGCAGATGCATTCAAAAAAATGGGGATGCCCGTTGTCGAGCATCTTGTGGACTGGAAAAATAAGAATCAACCGAAACAGACCCAGCGGTCATAAATCGGATCGCGGGTATTTTCCGAGATTTCCAGCAGATGGCCGACTCCAGCTGCCCATTTCTGCACCCAGTGCGCCTCTTCTTCAGTGGCAACCGTAATCAGCGTCCTCTTGGTGATTCCCACCAGTTCTTCGACAATCGGTTGCCAGTTCTCCTTGGTATATGTGTACATCTGTCCGAGCATGATGCCTACACCATACTCTGCGTCCGGCAAGTAGGCAGAGGCAATCCGTCCGTCGATACAGACCGCCTCTTCCGGTTTCAGCCTACCGCTGGAAAAACCCAGGGATAAGAGTTCTTCATCGTTATCGTAGGCCAAAAGCGTGCATCCAAGTTCCCGCATGATAGAAGCCCCGATTCCAGAACCGCAACACGCATCGATGCAGGTGCCAGAAAGATGAGAACCGAACTTTTCGACAAGAAGTGACCGGACTTTCTCAATCCGGCCATTCGTCAGATCCTCACCTGCCGGAGGGATAGTCGTTGCAATATGACCGGAGAATTCACGTCTAAACGCGGCCTCTATGAAACTTCGCTTCTCCTCATACATATCACCATCAGCCTTTTCAAAGAGTGAAAACTCTTCGGCAGTGGGACTGCGGAACAACCACCCGGTCGCATACCATTCACCCTCATACCTGACAGCAAAAAGCGTGGGATTTTCATCCTCATCAAGGAGAATACGTGCATCCCCTTTCGCGGGTTCAGCCTCACATATCAGAACTCCAGGTTCCCCTTTGTTGACAAGGGAGGAATAGTCCGGTTCAATAAACCGGAGTACATCAACGTCAATCATCGAAGAGAGTAGTGACAAGATCACCCTCCGAATCCGATAGAAAGGCCATCGGATGCCTTAATAACCCCCGAAACGTGTGCATCTTCATGCAGCCAGACCGTTCCGCCTATTAAATCACCAAGAACATCCGCACCACGTTCGACTCTAATGGATTTCGCAGAGACATCTCCGTGAATGGCATTACGAACACCGATTTTCGCACGCTCCACTGCACTGACTCTGCCGAAGAGCGTAGTATCCTTTTTGATTTTGATAGACTGGGCATGGACATTGCCATGGACTCTGCAGTTTGAACCGATGTCCATCGGCGTCTGGACCGTGAAATAGGATAAGTTCATAACCGTATTCGGCGGCAGAACAAGGGGCACTGTCTTGACCTCTGACATGAAGGTATTCAGCTGTCTTTCTGTTGCCTTTTCACCTTTGATGTGGAGCATGGCAAAAATATAAATCAAGAGATAAACGATGACCGGAACTGGATTCCTGATTGCAATCGTTCCATAGGTCTGGAACTCCTGCTCAATCAGGGCAGTCTCCGCGATATCCAGATTCCCACCGATGGTCATCTTCCCATGGACTTTAACGCTTTCTCCTATATAAGCATCTCCATTGCAGATGACCGTCCCAAAAATCTCACAGAAATTGTCGATACGCATGTCACCTTCAGCAACGATGTCACCATAAATCTGCGTACATTCACAGACTGCAATATCAGCACCGGTAAGGCCGAACTCAATCTTGCAATGATCGCCTACCAGGATATCATTCCTTGTTTTCAGGATTCGTTCCTGAAGTTCAGTATTATTCGGTAACACACATGTTTTGAAGAGATCGGTCGCAGAAACAATAGAAGTGAGGGATTCTTCGTCAAGTTTCGATAACCGTTCCTTAAGCTCATCGGTGCTAAGAACTTCTGTAAAGAGCGGTTCTGCTTCTGCAGGGATAGCCAAGGGATTTGCATCTGATGACGCTGCGGGGGGTCCGTCGGTACCCTTCTTCTGCAGTAAAGTCCCTCCAAGAACAGCCGCAGCTGCTGATTCAAGATCTTGGAGTACTTCTTTCTCAGTCTTTTTCTGATACTTCTCTGTCGGGATACGGGCTTTTCCTCCCTCAATTGCGGCCTCTTCTTCTGGTGTCAGGATCGGCAGATTGAGGTATTTGTCATTTTTGATGCTCTGGTTATCCTTCATTCCTGCCACGAATATTAGTATATTGGTATCTTAATCACCATACTTATGGGTTTTGTTGACCAAATCAAGCAGAATAGCCATCAGTGAACTGCCAGATATTCTGCACATTGCACCGGCAGCACAGGAAAGTTCATCATATCTCTTGACACCATCCACCCGGACACCATCACCATGGATAATTAGCGGTACTGGATCAGCGCTGTGCTCCTTAATAGTGCATGGGGTAGAGTGATCACCGCAGATTGCAATAAGAAGGTCCTTTCTGCCTAGGAAAGGCTTAATAGCAACATCAATCTTTTCTAGAAACGCCATCTTCTCCTTTGCCCTGCCATCATGCCCGTATTCATCAGCATTCTTGATGTGGAAGAGAACGAAGTCCTTCTTGTCAAGTTCACCCAAAACCAGTTTCACCTGATCATCAAGCGATGTGGTCGGCTTGACCGGAATCCTTTCAAGACCTACGGAAACTCCTATTCCTGCAATAAGTGAGGCCGCAGCAACGACGCTGCCGGACAACTCATGTTTCTTCTCAAACGGTTCATAAACACCCATCTCACCAGCTCCACGAATTAGGACGAAATTCGCAGGATTTTTGCCGTCAACCAGGCGATCAAGGTTGATTGGATGATTTTCAAGGATGGTGGCTGTCTGGCGGACGAAATCATTACAAATCTCAGCAGTACGCCGAGCAGCATCGGTATCCGCTGTCGGCATAATCGTTAGCGGAGATACAGTGGTCTTTTTAGGATCATTGGTGGATACGTCAGCGGAAAGGCCTTCCCCCTTCAGAGCGAGAGCCGCACGGTGACCCGTCCCCGGCTCAAATTCAATAGTAACCCCATATTTAGAGAGATCTATCCCTTCCTTTATAGCACGGGAAATCTCGCAGGTATCCTCGATACGCCCAGCACGGCGGTCGAAAACCAGGCCATCGGTTACTGTCGCATAGTTGGCACGGAAACCAATCATGCCTGGTTCCATGGCAATACCGCAACCGGCAGCTTCCAGCGGACCTCTCCCGGTGTAATAGGACTGCGGCGGATAACCAAGAAGACTCAAGTGAGACGTGTCAGAACCTGCACGGATACCTGGGGATATCGGATCCATGATACCGCAGATACCGGTCTTTGCCAAATAGTCAAGGTTCGGCAACTTTGCCGCCTGCAACGGGGTCTTATTTCCAAGTGACGGACATGGGCGATCGCCAACCCCGTCGATAATAATAAGGAGAATTTTTGATGCTGTCATGATGCACTTTCTCTTAGTATAGATGTATATACGCTGTGGAAAGAGAAAAAGGGTATGTAAACTACTCTCCACTCAGGGAATTCAAACCAATTTTTGGCTTCGTTGTGGCAAAGTAATATACCTTTACATCACCTATAAATACGGCGTATTAACAAATGGGGATTACCCAATGCTCGAAAATGAATATCAGTTAGATTTCTTCAAAGAGAACGGATATGTCCGTAAAATCTGTAAGAAATGTGATTCACCGTTCTGGACACTGGATTTAGAACGTGAGATCTGCGGCGATGCTCCGTGCGAACCATATCAATTCATAGGAAAACCGATTTTCAAGAAACATACCGTTGCAGAAATGCGGGAGGCATACCTCTCTTTCTTCGAAAAGAACGGCCACACGAGAATCAACCGCTATCCTGTAGCTGCACGCTGGAGAGACGATATTTACCTCACCATTGCATCTATTGCAGACTTCCAGCCATTCGTAACCAGTGGAACCTGTCCTCCGCCGGCAAATCCGCTGACTATTTCCCAGCCCTGTATCCGATTGAATGATCTGGACAACGTCGGACGCTCTGGTCGCCACTTCACCTGTTTCGAAATGATGGCACACCACGCATTCAATACCGATGACAAGCCGATTTATTGGAAAGACAGATGTGTCGAACTCTGTGCCGGATTCGTCAAATCCATCGGGGGGGACGTCACACAGCTGACATTCAAAGAGAACCCGTGGTTTGGCGGCGGAAATGCAGGTGCTTCCGTGGAGGTCCTGATGGGTGGCCTTGAAGTTGCAACCCTTGTCTTCATGAACCTCTCCCGTAAGAATTCTGGAAAACCATTGATCATGATCGACGGAAAGGACTACTATGAAATGCCGTTACGTATTGTTGATACCGGGTATGGTCTTGAGCGCTTTGCCTGGGCATCCTGCGGAACACCTACTGCATATGATGCAGTATTTCCAGACATTATTCCCCGCATACTGAATGCTACTGATATGGAGGACTACTTGAATAACCCTGAAATAGAGAGTATCCTCGGAAAGAATGCACAGTTTGCCGGACTGATGGATATCAGAGGTGAGAAGATCAGTGAACTCAGACAGAGAGTCGCCGAAACATCCGGTCTTTCTGTCAAGAAACTCGAAGAAATCATCGTTCCGATGGAGAACATCTACGCTCTCTGCGATCACACCAGATGTCTTGCATATATGCTCGGGGACTTGATTGTGCCCTCGAATGTCCGTG
The DNA here is from genome assembly GCA_045639425.1 of Methanocorpusculum sp. GTDB lineage: Archaea > Halobacteriota > Methanomicrobia > Methanomicrobiales > Methanocorpusculaceae > Methanocorpusculum. Next base: position 51,714 of record JAZUDC010000040.1, on the reverse strand, counting down.
AAGGCTACTTAACACGCCTAGTACTGAGAAGAAGTATCCGCATGATGCAAGAAGCAGGCGTCGATGCGGATCTTGGCGACCTGGTAGTTGCGCAGATGGAAGACATTGGTCTTGACAAGTTTGAGCAGAAGCCGTCCCTCGTCCGTGAAATCATTGCACGTGAAGTTGAAAAGTATGATGCAACCATCGCACGCGGCACTAGAACAGTTCAGAGGCTCGGTCAGACCTATGTCAAGAAGAACGAACCGGTTCCACTCTCTGAACTTATCACGCTCTATGATTCTCATGGTATCCCTGTCGACCTGATGAGGAAGACACTCACCGAAACCGGTGCGAAGTTCGATATCCCAGACGATTTCGACTCTCAGATTGCAGATATACACTCCGAAAATGAATGCGAGAAAGCACTCTCTCCCTTAGTCAAATATGCTGGAAGGATCGAAAAACTGCCAGCAACCGTGAAAGCATACTATGCCAATCCAGAGAAAATAGAGTTCAAGGCAACCGTTCTCGATGCATTCGAAAACTATGTTGTTCTCGACTCAACCTGTTTCTATCCAGAAGGGGGAGGACAACCAGCTGATATCGGAACCCTCATCAGCACTCAGTCAGCCAATGTAATCGACGTTGTCAAATTTGGAGACATCATTCTGCACAAGATTGATTTCCCGATTTTCAAACCAGGTGACAATGTCAAGGGAGCACTGGACGAAGAACACCGCCGTGCACTGATGCGTCACCACTCAGGAACACACATGATTATCCATGCAGCAAGGGAAGTCCTCGGTCCGCATATCCACCAGGCAGGTTCCCAGCTGTCTCCGAAATCAGGTCGAATCGATATCAGACACTACACACACATCACTGATGACGAGTTGAAGAGAATCGAAGCATACGCAAACAAACTGGTCATGCAGAACCTCCCAGTTAAGATTGATATCGAGCCGAGAGTTGAAGCGGAACAGAAATTCGGATTCGCACTCTATCAAGGAGGAATCCCGCCAGGAAAAGAACTGCGTATCGTTCAGATAGGTCCAGAAATTGAAGCCTGCGCAGGAACCCACTGTACATCCACCGGTCAGATCGGTCCCATCAAACTGCTCCGTCTGGAACACATCCAGGATGGAGTAGAACGTATCGAGTTCGCCTGCGGATTTGCCGCACTCAATGCAATGCAGCACATTCAGAAACTCCTGAGCACCTCGGCAGAAACCCTCTCCGTCCAGACAGAAAATCTTCCGGCAACAGTCGAGCGATTCTTCAATGAATGGAAAGACCTGAGAAATGAAATCGAACGCCTGCGGTGTAAGATTGCAGACCTTGAAGTCTCACGGCTCGAGGGTGAAAAGGTCAACGGTACCGAAATCGTCTTCAAGCAGCTTGACATCTCCCGTAAGGAGCTGGTATCCGTTGCTTCCACAATTGCCAGACGGGGCGGTGTTGCCGTATTGATTACCACCGCTGACGGACTTGGCATCGTTGTAGCTTCCGGAACAGACAAAGTACATGCTGGCAGACTAGTCGAGGATGTCTGTGCGGTTGTCGGAGGTAAAGGCGGTGGAAATCCGAACATGGCACAGGGTGCAGGAACCGATCCAACTAAGATCGGGGAAGTTCTATCTACCGCTGAGAAATTAGTCAAGGGAATGCTCTAAAAGCAATTCCCTGTTTTAGAGATCTCTATGCTTTTTCTTGAGTTTGCCCAAATTTGCCAGAGAATTGAAAAATTATCTTCGCGTCTTGCAATGAGTGATGCGCTTGCAGAAGTGTTTCTCACTATCCCCAACGAGGAACTTCCTGTTTTTGTCAGGTTTGCACAGGGCCGACTCTTTCCTGACTGGTCCGCGGAAAAACTGAAGTTTGGTCCATCCCTCCTCTATGAGGCACTCGCCTATGTCATCGGAAAGAAACGTGAATATGTCATTTCCGCAATCAACAGTTCCGGCGATGCTGGTGAAGTCGTTGAATCACTGCTCTCCAAGCGTGAACAGACAACGTTCTTCTCACAAGAACTTGAGCTCATGGATGTCTGGAACCAGTTCATGGCAATGGCTAAAAGTCAGGGGCGAAAATCACAGCAGGAACGTTTGCGTACCGCACAGTATCTGCTCTCAAATGCATCCCCACTTGAAGGCAGGTACCTAAGTCGTCTGATGCTTGAAGAGATGCGTATCGGCGTTGGTGAAGGAGTCATCAAGGATGCTGTGTCCAAAGCATTTACTATCCCTTCAGAATCAGTTGAACATGCTCACCAGGCCTTCAATGATTTAGGAGAGGTTGCACTGCTTGCGAAAACCGATCTTGAAAAACTCCTAGAGAGTCACATAACTCCGTTCAAACCAGTTAAAATGATGTTGGCACAGGTAGGATCCATTGCCGGTATGCTTGATATCCACAAGACATTGGCGGCAGAAAACAAGTATGACGGCAGCAGATTCCAATTCCATAAGGTAGGGGACAAAGCAGCTATATACACTCGGAGACTAGAAGAGATGACCGACTCCATTCCGGATGTGGTCGCACAACTCTCGGCTGCAACCACACACGATGTCATCATCGATGGAGAGGTCATCGCCATCCTAAACGCAAAACCCATGCCGTTTCAGACAGTGCTCCGTAGAATCAGACGCAAGCACGATATCGATACGGCACAGGGAAAAATCGAACTCCGTCCCTGCGTATTCGACATCCTAGTCTGTGACGGAAAGACGCTCATCGATCTGCCGTTTTCCGAACGCAGAAAGGTACTTACTGAGGTAATGACTGAATATGTCGCTCCCCAAATAGTGAGCTCTTCTGCAGAGGAAATCGAAGCATATTATCACGCAGCCCTTGATGCAGGAAACGAAGGAATCATGCTCAAGGTACTTGACGCCCCGTATCTTCCAGGAAACCGCGGGAAACTCTGGATAAAAATCAAACCAGAGGTCGATACCATTGATCTTGCAGTCACAGGCGCCGAGTGGGGGGAGGGAAAACGAGCAAAAGTATTCGGATCGTTCATCCTTGCTTGCCAGGATGAAAACGGTGAATTACTGGAAATCTCCCGTGTAGCTACAGGTATCGATGATGCAACTCTTGCCATGCTTTATGACTTGTTCAAAGACAAGGTCATTGCGGAAAAAGGAAAGACAGTTACATTCGAACCGGACACGGTCTTCGAGGTCGGGTACGCTGAACTGCAGCGCAGTGTTAATTATCCGGCAGGATATGCACTCCGGTTCCCACGATTCGTTCGCCTGCGGGATGATAAGGACGTCGCTGAGATTGAAACTATGAAAAGTCTCAATTGCCGGTACTCTATGCAGAATAAGGAAGAGTAACTTAGAGACACGCTTTTGTCAGATGCTGTAACGTTCCATCACTGTATTCGGTATCAATCTCAATCGTTTCACGACAGTGAGATAACGCGAGCGTAATTGAATCGGCTTTTTTTCCTTCTGCGACGATGTGGGAAAGTTCCGTGCCTAGACTGAGGCTCTGCATCTTATCGAGCGTCCAAAGACTTGCACAGTCCATTACAAATGCAAGCACATCGGACGACTCTGTTAATACAAGAGTCTTATGATGCGGGATGCCGATTTTCAGGAAAAGTCCTAATATTACCGCCGTAAATGCCCCTGCTGTCAGTGGAGATGCCAGGAAATACTCAGCCCATTGCGGAAGGCTAGCATAGAGATATGCGCACACAACAGAAGATACTCCGAAGAGAATCGGCAACAACACGACAAATATTCTCCGGGAATCAAGAACGCGGGATGCGATACTCGAAATGCCGCTCATCATGACAAAAGCAACTGCGTAGATAAGAACCGCTCCCAGAATTGGCTTTGGAATCAGGTGGAAGAACCACCCAAATACTGGCAGAAGACCGCAGATGATAAGCAAGATTCCGAGGCCGAACCCAACCCTGCGTGCGGCGACACCGGTACTTACCACCAGACCTGCCGCGGAAGACGAAGTACCAGTACCGGTACCTCCGAGCACGCCGGAAATCAGGAGACCTGCGCCTTCCGCAAAGATGCCGCGGCGCAGTGATTTTTTCGGCTCAGATCTTGTATACCTGTTCAGCATGTCAATATTGGAGGTCGTCTTCATCACCAGACAGACAACCGCGATGATAAACGGCGCCAAAAGAGCAGGATTAAACGCATAGCCGGTGGAGAACGCGAATTCCGGAACAGCAAAGAGAGGTATTGACGTTATATCAGTCAAAATCTCAAGATTAAACACGCCGAGCAACACCGCGGCGATGAACCCTATGACAATACTCATCAGTGTTGAATAGAATTTGAAGATGCGTTTCCTGATGACACTCAGAAGAATCATTGAAGCCAGCGTCATGATTCCGACAGCAGTGGATGCCGGATCGAGTGGCGCGGAATCGGTACTTCCGCAGAACAACGGAAAAGCGAACGGTACGATCGCGATACCCAGAAGAAAGAGCACCGTTCCGCAGATCTCCGTCGGAAACACATACCGGAAGAATCTGGTCAGCCGGCTGATGATTATTTCAAAGATGCCGCCGGCAATCAGCATACCGTAGAGCATCGGCAGACCCCCGCCGGATGCTGCAAGAATCGAGGCAGGTAGATAGGAGGAGTGCGGAATGATCGGCAGGACCTGTCCGCTACCGAGACGACGAATCGCCTGCAGGAGCGTCGCGATACCACACCCGATTAATGTTGCAGATATCAGCGTCGTAGTGCCATTCTCATCCCCTCCGATTGCTCTGATGATAATGACCGGATACGTCATGTATACAGCCAGTGCGGAGAAATGTTGTATTATTGTGAAAATGAGTGTACCCACTGGAAGTTTGCTGTCGGTATTGTAAACCGGTCCCTCACCGTTTGGCACACTTACGGACTCTGACATTGGTGCATGTATATTGTGCGCTTCTAATAATAGGATTTGGCATTACAAATGGTGAAGACACAGAATTAACTAGAACAAATGAGAAAACTACTACCTATGTTACGAGGGATTCTTCATTACGGCGATCCGCGACTTCGGGAAAAATCTGCAGATGTTACAGAAATCACGGATACCAACGACCCATTCTGAATTATATGGAAGAAACAATGCATACGTATTCCTGCGTCGGTTTTTCCGCTCCGCAGATAGGTGAACTGCGCCGTCTGTTCATCGTCGATACTGGAAGTATCTTTATTCGCGGGGCAAATCCGGAGATTTTATCGATGGGGACACTCACAGAAGATATCGAAGGAAGTCCATGTATTCCTGGTATCCGGAAACCTATCTGCCGTCCCTCGAAAATCACCTGCCGATACTTAGATGAATCTGGAGAGGTTGTTGAACGGGAACTTAAAGGAATTCCAGCTCGTGCATTTTACCATGAGAAGGATCACCATGACGGTATCCTCTTCATCGACCACCTAAACCCGATTCAACTGAAACTCATCAACCGAGACCTGGAACGTATTGCAAAAGATACATTGAAAACATCAGAGGAACAATAATGAACTACGACACCAAAACGTGAAGAGATACTGGCACTTGCAGAGAAGATCCACCCAATCATCGAACGTGTTGCTGAAAAGAAAGGCTGGGCAATGAACTCGATGAAGGAAGTAGCAGACTCGGTAATTGAAGGTCTTGCACGCAACCAGATTATCAGAGGGAAACGCTACTGCCCCTGCAGACTGCCAACCGGCAACGAAGAGACCGATAAGCAGTACATATGTCCCTGTAAGATGTCAACAGAAGATGTCGAGAGGGACGGCCACTGTCTCTGCTACCTATACTTGAAGAAGTAATATCTCAACTATGTTTTTTTCAGGGCGTCAGGCATGGAACCGGCGCTCTGCAATATGTTTTCTCCGTTTGATAAGAGAAGTTGAGTAAATTATTGCATAGACAATGACGGCAATGATTACAATTGCTGCACCTGATGCGATGTTTATAGCATAAGATACAATAATTCCAGCAATACAGACGACAATCCCAAAAATGATAGCAAGAAACATCCTGTTCTTCAGCCTCTTCGATATGAGACTGGCACAAGCTGCTGGCGCGGTCAACAGAGCAATTACTAGTATGATACCAGCAACTCTGATGAGAGCGACTACTGCGAGCGCAATCAGAACGAGAAGCAGATATTCAAGGAACCTGACTCTGATACCTCTAATTTCCGCGAACTGCTGATCGAATAGGAAGGCTTTCCAATCCTGATAGAGCATGACAATCACGACCACAACGACAGCGGTAAGGATTGCCATCATAATCAGGTCAAAATGCGTTACCGAAAGAATGCTACCGAATAGATACATCGAGATATCTGGCGCATATCCTGGAACCAAGCCTATGAAAGCAATACCGAGAGCCATACCAAGCGACCAGAAGAGCGCAATCAGAATATCGGTCTGTACCCGTCCTCTCCGTTTTGCGGCACTGATACCAAATGCAGCTAGAATGGCAAAGATACACGCACCTAGAATCGGCGGGAATCCAAGAAGATAGCCGAGGCCTACACCACCATATGCAGTATGTGCAATACCGCCCCCAATCATGCCCATCTTCCGTTCGACGATGATGACACCGATTATCCCACAAACAATACTTGCAAGTACCGCGGCAATCAAGGCATTCTCTAGAAATTGATATGTAAAAATCTCTTCAATCATAGATACCTCCATACATCTCATGGAACACCGAATCTGGAATATCTGCAAAACCGCGGTAAATGAGACGCTGATGCAGACATATAAGGGACGTTACCGCAGAAGAAATCGCCATTTGATCATGTGTGACCAGAATAATGGTAATCTGTTTATTGTGTGAAGACAGAAGACGATAGATCTCCTCACGGGACACAGGATCGATGCTTGCATCCGGTTCATCTAACAAGAGTATCTCAGGATTGCCAACAAGTGCCCGAGCAATCAGAACACGTTGGAATTCACCCCCGGAAAGTTCGGCAATCTGCCGGTTTGCAAGATGAAAAATTCCAACCCGTTTCAGCTGTTCTTCTGCTCGCAGATGGTTATCAGCATTCTTCCGATAAAATGGATGCAAACCGCCAACAAGACAGGCACTTTGTACCGCTTCGACAACTGAGATCGGGAACCTGCGATCAATCTCCGCAAACTGAGGAACATAACCAACTTTCACCCGGTTCTCACGTACGCTACCGCCAAGAAGGGATACCTCTCCTGCATCTGGAGAGATCAAACCGAGAAGTGCTTTGACAAGCGTCGATTTTCCACCACCGTTAGGACCAATGATTCCAACGAATTCTCCTTTCCCGATTTCCAGAGAGACATCGGAAAGCGCACAAGTCATATCATAGTAGACCGTAAGATGCCGGACAGAAACTGCTGAAGTCATTATCTTGCTGCCTCCGCAATCGCGGTAGCCATCTTCCTGATGTTTTCGGTATAATCTGCATCGAGAGGAGACAGCGGTGATATGGTACCGCCAATCTCCTCGGCAAGTGCGGTTGCCTGTACTGTTCCCACTTCTTTTTGATAGAACACCGTGGTAATCTTCTTCTCTTTTGCCAGATCAATCAAAGCCTGCATATGCTGAATTGTTGCTTCTTTTCCATCCTCTTCGAGCGACTGCATGACAAGTCCATATTCATCGGCAAAGTAGCCGAATGCTGGATGAGTAGTAATAAAGGTCTTTCCTGTAGCTGATTTTAGTGTCTCTGTTGCCTCTGCTGATGCTGCTGTTATCTCGGAAACATAGGCCTCAGCATTCTGTTGGAACTGCGAAGCGTGGTCATCGTCTAGCGCCGAAAGGACAGCAGTGATTTCTTTGACCATGACAACCGCACGTTTTGGTGATAGCCAGATATGCGGGTCGCGACCGCCGTTCATTTCCAAATCCGAATACACCTCTGAGACTGCATCCTGAAGAGAGACGCAGAGTGTTTCCGAATTCAGCGATGAGAGAATTGCAGCTTCGCTTGGCACTCCTATCGCAAAGTAGACATCTGCTCTCGCCAACTGCTGCATCTGCTGTGGAGTCAGGTCATAGGTTTCCGGACTGTATCCCGAAGGAATCATGACAAGAACATCTGCAACATCACCTGCAATCGACTTGACGAAGGTTTCCTCGGGTACAAGGGAAACGGCAACGACAAGTCTGTCATCCTCTGCAGGAGGGACGGAGTCGACACATCCTGCTATCACTACTACAGCCCCAAGGACAAGAAGCGTCAGAATAAACGAACTGGCATGCATCAATAATTGATTAAGTATTGGTTTTCTCCGTGTATATGACTTTTTGATTTGCGGGTAACAAAAATAAAAAAGATGAAAGGTGTGTTATCTGCAGTCCTGCAGAATTAAGAGTCTGGTCCGGTTCAGTCACCTATGAGTACCACATCAGACTGCTACCTGGGTGGAAGAAACGGGGTGTGTCGGATAGTACAGCATCTGCCTGGCATCATGGAAATTAAATTTTTCAATGACAAGGCCATGCTCTTTCAACATCCGCAGAGCATAACGGACAGTACGCGGGGCGAGACCGGTTCCATGAACAAGATCCTTGTGCGTCTGAATACCAGTCTTTTCCAACAGTTGTAACACTGTATAGCAGGAATGTGGCATGTTGTTTTCTTGCATACATAATCATTAGCACTTAAGTATATAAATACTCCTAAATGTTCACTATATAACGAATTAATTTATAAATTAGAAATACTATGTTTTTAATAATAATATACATAAATACCCAAGATGCCGTGTGCAACATTTAACTATCTGAAACGTCCAACAGATGGGTATGAATTTCCCAAAACCGCGTGATACAGTCGATGTTCTGACACTTCTGGACCTGCGACGCAATAATCACATCAACGTCTACCTGTATATGGATGCAGAGATTGCCAGAACATCAACCGTAGAAGCGGATATCCGGAAATACCGGTTGACTGACTTTGATTTCCGACCAGTTCTCGAAATCGAGGACTGGTTCAAACGCATGAAAAAACAGATGAAACAGATTGCAGGTGATGCAGTTCAGTTCGAAGATATGCTAAAAAATGAACCACTGAATGCTGAGGTTCTAGAAACAGGATCTATTCAGACCCCTGCCGGTGCACGTCCCTATCTCAAATGTCTTCTTCCCTTCCTGGATGAAATGGAAGAGATTGAAGTCAGAAAAGCGTCTGAACTTAAACAGAAATAATTCTTTTTTCGACAAAATACCAACAAACTAGTTGCAAAGGTATTTATAGAATTTTATTCCAATTACAATTATACGAAATGACTTCCGACCGTTTGCTCCAGAATGTAGTAAGTATTCTGCTTATGGCAGGATATAACATTTCGGAACGTTGCAAAATCCGGTCGCGAAGTTTTGATCTAATGGCATCGAACGGAGAGCATCTTCTTGCCATCAAAATCGCATCCCAAATAGACAGCATCAACGAGGATGTTGCCTGGGATCTGGACAAGATTGCTCGGCACCTTCATGCAGTCCCGCTGATTCTTGGAGACCGGGCACGCGACCTCCCGCTGGAACGGAGTGCGATATATCTCAGATATGGAATCAATGCCATATCTCCCACCACCCTTTATGATTATCTTGTTGGAGGAGAACTGCCGTTGGTTTATGCTTCTCCCGGAGGACTCTATGTTAATATCGATGCAAACCACCTGCGGGAACTACGTGAGAAACTCTCGATGTCGCTGGGTGATTTGGCGCATGCTTTAGGAATGTCGCGCCGTACTGTTTGTAAATATGAAAACGGCATGGGAACGACCCTTGATATGGCGCTGCGCCTGGAAGAATTTTTTGACGATGATATTGTAAGACCAATAGATCTTCTGCAGTACAATCCTGCGGAAGAAGAGTACACACCAGCTTCTCTGCCGTCAGCGCATGCAGATGGCGAAAATGCTGAGAAACCAGAAGACCACCTCCGCTCAATCGGTATCAGTGTGCATGAGTTCAGAAGATCGCCGTTCCATGCTGTTTCTGTCTTCGAAAACGAGACTATTCTGACCTGTTATGGATCGCCGCAAAAGACCGTGGAACGTGCCGAATTTGTCGGCAATCTCTCGCAGATTTCAGGAACACATTCTCTCTGTGTCGTTACCGATTACGCAAAAGAAAAGAAAATCGGGAAAACACTGGTCATCGGTGAAAAACGTCTGAAGGATGTCGAGGATGGGGAAGATTTCCTTGAAATGGTTGCCAATCATTGGTAATAAGAAAGATATTATTTCTGAAACAAGAAGATAGGAGTATACCCAATCACCTGGAGGAGGTATCTCCTCACATTGGTTCAAAAACAAAGAACAACCACCATAACATGTTCTATGTTTTTTAATGTACTGTTGCTTATCTTCATCGCTGCAGGAGCAGTATCCGCTTCTAACGACTATGCCCTTGGTAATGTAGAAATGTACAAGTTTTATGGGCCGAATCTTGGTCCAGTCCCTATCGTGGACAACAGGGAGTGGACGTTGGATGACGTGGATACAGCCTATTTCAACGAAGACATTACGGTCAATGGTATGTAAGTGACACCACAGAACCCGGTGAATATTAGTCCAGCGATAAGAAAGGGACGATTTATGAGATCTCCAACCTCGTCTACCACGTCATGGTTCTAATGATTGAAGCAGGCATTTCCTTCGATGACATCACGAAGGAATTAGCATCCCGCCATGTCATCGATCACAGGTCAAACAGGAAAAGATGACATAATCATGCAGAATTTCGATCTCTACGTTCACTCGACTTTCAGCGACGGTGCAGAATTCCTGAGGAGATCATCAGGGAAGCAATAGAGCTTGGAATGTTTCGTATCGGTATTTCTGCCCACTCATGTCTAGAAGATGCTGAAGAATAGTGTATGCGTGAAGAGGATATCCCACTCTACTGGAGAATGATGGCTGAACTGAAAGAAAAATACAAGAGTAAAATGGAGGTTCTCTGCGGGATTGAGTAGGATATCTTCTCTAAAGAGCCAGTGGTCCGACGGTGATATCTATCATCTCTGTGACCTCTGCTATCAGGGGATCTCCCAAGTTTTTGCCAAGACCAATGCAGATATCATCGATCACTTTGATCTTATAGCAAAATTCAATGAAAATGCTACATTCTTTGATGAATCAGATCCACAGTAGTACAGGCGCTGCTCGCGTACCGGAAACCCTTCGAGATCAACTTCGGTACTATCATCCGCGGATACCGGAGTGTTCCCTATCCTAGTCAGAGTTTTCGGACTTACATCATCAAAAATGGCGGGTTGTTTCATCTTTCGAGTGACAGCCGTGCGGAGGGGACACTCTGTTTTGGATTCACTGATTTCTCTTAAGTTTAGGAACAATTTCCTAATCTTTAATAATTCTCACACATAATCACATAGTATTATGATAACTGTACTGTCAGGCGGTACCGGAACTCCAAAACTCATCCGTGGCCTTCGCCAGATTCTGCGCGATAATGAAATAACGGTCATTGTCAATACAGGAGAGGATCTTTGGATGTCCGGCCAGTCTGTATCTCCAGATATTGATACTGTAACCTATCTTTTTGCAGGTCTGCTGAACACAGAGACTTGGTGGGGAATCAAGGGGGATACGATGCATACCTATCATGCAATGGAACGTCTTGGCTATAAGGAACCGTTGCCTCTGGGAGAACATGATCGAGCAACTAGTCTAGCTCGTACTGCCTATTTGGCTGAAGGTATGCGGCTTACTGAAGCAGTAAAGAAAATAACGGATGGATATGGTATTTCGGCACGAATTCTGCCGATGTCCGATCAGCAAGTGACTACCTATGTCGTCCAGGAAGATGATTCCCTGATGCATTATCAGGAATACTGGGTTGGCAGACGTGGGAATGTCCCTATCAGAGGCGTCGTACGAAAGACGGTGGACGGAAAACCGCTCACGGCCACACCGGAATCGATTGCAGCCATCGAGGAAAGTGATGGCGTCATCATCGGTCCGTCAAATCCGGTAACCAGTATCGGTCCGATTCTGGAATGTGCCGGTATCCGTGATACACTCAAGAAGAAGTTCGTCGTGGCGGTAAGCCCGTTCATCGGCAATCGTCCGGTAAGTGGACCTGCGGCTGCATTGATGACGGCATGGGGTTATAAACCAACATCGTTTGGTACGAAGAAGGTATACGGCGATATTCTGGATGTCTTCATACAGGATATCCGGGATACGGGAATAGATGTTCCTGGCTCACTTCGATTGGATACCATGATGACCAATCTCAAGAAAGCGGAATCACTGGCCTGGGATCTGCTTTCCCTGTTTCCGAAGAAATAATCCTTTTTTTGCCGGACTCTCGGTTTTACCAAGTACCAACAGGATGCCCTGGTTCGAAAAGATAAATCAAAACGAAAAAATAGTTAACGGGATGTTGTTTCCCGTCGTACCGAATACGATTAATGCTTTGCCTTTGCCTTAGCACCCATCATGGATGCCTGTGAGCGGCGGATTCTGCGGCGAAGTCTCTGATCAGCAATCTTAGGACCGCGTCCCTGCTGCTGGGCATTTGCCATGCGGCTGTCAATCTTTGCGACGATACTTGATCTCTTGAATCTCTGGTTCGGTCCCGGTTTCTTGACCTCTCCCTCTTTCTGAGGGACAAGGTGAATCTGGCCATTGACACCTTTAACCTGATGCCAGTTAATACTTCCAGTTTTTCCCATTATTTAACTCCTTTATCTTTTAGCCGTGCTCTCACTTAAATATTATCGTTTCACCATGACCGCTTAGAGAAGCTTCTCCAGCTCGGAATTCAGTACTTCGGAGACGACTTTTCCGTCGATTCTGCCACGTACTTCCTTCATAACGACTCCCATAACAGGCCCTAATGCCGATTTTCCGCGTTTTTTGATGAATTCCGACCGTTCGGAGACGATAGTTTTCACGAGGGTTCCCAGCTCTTCACGGGAGAATGCTGACGCAACCTTGGCGATTGCCTCCTTTACTGACATGCCCTTCGCGCAAGCGGTCAGGATTTCCAGGGCTGCCTCCTTTGCGGCTCTGCCGCTGTCTACGGCCTTCATCACGGCAATAATACTGTCGTCGGAAAGCATGGATGTGTCTTTACCGGACCGTGACAGTTCCTTCAGGGAGGAAAGCATGGTACGTGCGGCAAACATTGGTTTGATTCCTTCGGCAATAGAACGTTCGAAAAGCGGCAGTTTCTCGGACCAGACAATCTGGTGTGCCAGTACTTCGTCCATACCGTATTCGGAGACGAATCGAGCCGTCTTGTCGGTCAGTAGTTCCGGTGTCATGATCTCATCGAAGTGTTTCTGGGTGACAACAACCGGTAGGACATCGGTTTCCGGATACATGCGTGCAGCGCCTGAAAGCGGGCGCATATAGGCAGTTGATCCGCCTTCGAGCATCTTTCTGGTCTCTTCGGGAACCCGTTCGAATGCCATCTCAGCACGGTGGAGAATCATCTTCATTGCGCAGCGACATTTTTGTTCGGTTGCCGCAACGATGATGACCGCATCTTGTGGACCTGCACCGACATCTTTTCTCAGTCTTTCGACCTCTTCTGCGGTGACACCGTATGCCGGCAGTTCATCAGTGTGGAACAGGCCGCTTACACCACATTTCTTGACGTAATCGGACATTTCCGAGCCAAGTCGTCTGCCCGGCTGGATTTCGGTTCCCACCAGGCCGTTGAATCCACGCAGGACGGTTCCCAGAATACATTTTGCCTTTTTCAGGATGTTTGATTGAGTGCCATCGAAGGTCTTGGTGACATCGAGGACGATGCCTGGAACCGATGCCTTGCGGGCCAGCAGTTCGTCCCGGATTGCCAGAAGGGAAAGCTGGCGCTGGACTTCACGTTCGACGACCTCCGCAATGAGGTTGAGTTCCTGGACACCCTTGATTTCAACACGTGCACCATTGGCGATGGATACATTGATATCCTGTCTGATGGTGCCAAGTCCGCGCTTAACTTTACCGGTTGACCGGAGAATCATACCGATGTACTGGGCGACATCATGGACTTCCTGTGGGGTTTTCATGCACGGAGCAGTTGTGATTTCGATTAAGGGGATTCCTAGGCGGTCAACCGAGAAGATGGTGTCTCCGACGCGCTGACATGCCTCTTCCTCGATGGCTATCGTCTCGATGCGGCAGGTGTTGGCTATCTTTCCATTCAGTGCGACCAGTGCTGTACGCTGGAATCCGCTGGTTGCTGATCCATCGACAATCATCTTGCGCATTGTGTGGATTTCCGGAAGCGGGGTCATGGCAAACATCTTGGCGATGGTAAGCACGATGTCGAGCGCCTCACGGTTCAGTGGTGATGGCGGTTCTTCGTCGATTTCGACAAGTCCGGTCGTGTCATAGGTATAGTAGGTAAACAAACGGTGCTGCATCGCTTCTTCAGCTGCAGCGCGATCGACCTCGCCGGTTTCGGAAGCAGAGGTACGCAGATAGCGCTGGACTACGCCATAATGTTCATCAGTATTTCGGGTTACTGTTGGTGAATGGCAGAACAGTTTTTCCTTGGTATTGAGCTGTTGGTGGATTTCAATGCCCACCTTCAGGCCTAAAGATTCGTAGTTCATTCAGCCATCCCTCCGGATATCACAGTCAAGTTCACCTTTGAGATTCATCTGCATGAGATTTCTGATTTCAACCGCATCAGTCGCATTTCCTAATACCCACATCAGTTTGACGAGAGCGACTTCCGGTAGCAGACTTCCACCTTCGATGATGCCCGCATCGAGGAGATATCTTCCTGTCTCATAGACGCGGTCGCAGACAGAACCTGCCTGGCACTGGGAGGTCATGATGACCGTCGTACCTGCATCAACCAATGCCTTGATCTTCGCGATGCAGTCGGTACCAACATGTCCAAGGCCCGTTCCGGCAATGACCAGTCCCTTGTATCCGGCAAATGTATTGAATACCTTTGGATTCATTCCTGGATAATAGGTCAGCAGTCCGCAGTGCGGTTCAAGATTTTCATGAAGAGCAAGTTTGTTGGTGTTGCGGTGTACTGCATCTTCTGCCGGCACAACGTTTCCGTCAGGATATGCGATTTCTGCGACAGGTACGCGGCCAATACTCTGGAAAGCGTCTCTTCTTGACGTATGGTTCTTGCGGACACGGGTCGCCCGGAGAAGAGCACAGACGGAATCATTCGTAGTTGCATGCATGCAGACCATGACTTCACCAAGGTTGGCGACTGCTGCTTTTGCGGAACAGATAGCGTTCATTGCATTGTCACTGGATGGTCTGTCCGCACTTCTCTGCGCTCCGACGAAGATGACAGGTACCGGGGTATCCAGCATGAACGATACAGCTGCAGCGCTATAGAGCATGGTATCGGTACCGTGCGTCACAATGACTCCCTGTGCACCATTCTCGATTTCGGAGACAATTGTCCGTGCCAGAATCTGCCATTTGTTCGGATCCATATTCTCCGAGAGGATGTTGAACGGCTGTACTGTATGATAATGAGCGATACCAGCAAGTTCCGGTATGCTTCTGATGATATCTTCTGCCGTGAATTTTGACGAGACGGCACCGGTACAGTAATCTACAGTGCTGGCAATAGTCCCTCCGGTTGAGACGATTGAGAGAAGCGGCAGTTTTTCATTCTGTTCCAGTGGTTTAATCGCTGGTTTCTCCGGCACAGCTCCGTCTTTCCGCGGTTTGCAACAGGTTTCCGGTACACAGATGTTGTATCCACTTTTCAGTTTCACTATCGCATTGTCACCGGATTTATTGATATACATACCGATCATCTCAAGTCCGGCAAACGAGACGGTTACGGGATCTCTGTTTTTGTAGTTCATTTCAGTTCCGCTATTGCCTCTTTCATTTTCTTATCGGCATCTTCTAGTTCGTCAGTAAGCATGTCACTGGTCACTTCATCCTGAACAAGACGGACATCAGCTTCCTGAATTGCCTTCTTCACCAAGCGTGGGTTCGGTGATCCAGTTGTTTTCTTTGCCTTGATAATTTCTTTCGGGTTCTGAACCTTGTCGATGAATTCCTGAGTAAGTCCGCGTTCTGCTAGTGAGAATCCGGCGAACTCTACACCGATACGGTCAATGGTCGCAAGGTCGAACGATCCTAACTTGACAGCACGGCCTACAATATTGTGAGCTGTTCTGAATGGCAGGTTGTACTCACGAACAAATGCATCGGCAAGTTCGGTTGCTCCAGTGTTTCCTGCCTTCGCACTCTTTTTCATGGCTGCTTCGTCGAAGACTGCGCTCTCGATGATACGGGCAAGAAGAGGGACTGCCGCCGTGGTTTCACGCAGGGTATGCCAGAGGTGCGGATTCAAGTCCTGCAGGTCGCGGTTATAGCTCATAGGCAGTCCTTTGATCAAAGTAAGGGCCGCGGTAAGTTCACCAGAAACCAGTGCAGATTTGGCACGCATAATCTCAAGAGTGTCGGGATTTTTCTTCTGCGGCATGATACTCGAAGTGGAACAGTATGCATCGTTCAGTGTAACGAAGCGGACCAGAGCTGAAGACCAGAGAATTAGCTCTTCTGCCATGCGGCTAATATTGGTCATGAGAATCGCGCAATCGGAAATTATCTCGACGATGAAGTCCCTGTTGGAGACGCTGTCCATACTGTTTTCCATCGGTCCGGAGAACCCGAGATAGACCGATGTTAGTTCGCGGTCGAGCGGGAATCCTGTGCCGGCGAATGCTGCTGAGCCGAGGGGAGAACGGTTCACCCGAGCATATGCATCGAACAGTCGGTCGGCATCACGTGCGAACAGATTCTCGTAGGAAAGGAAATAATGTGCCAATGTCGTCGGCTGTGCGTGTTGGAAATGGGTAAATCCAGGCATTACTGTTCTGAGATGTTCCTCTGCACGGTCAAGCAATACTCTGCGCAGTTCAAAGATTCCTGCCAGAATCTTCAGGCTATATTCACGTGTCCGCATGCGTAGGCAGGTTGCGACTTCATCGTTTCTGCTTCGCCCGAGATGCATTCTGCCACTAGCGTTCGCTCCTGCATCTTTTATCAGCTGTGCTTCAATACCTGCATGAATATCTTCATGTGCAGGATCGAATGCTTCCTTCGGCAATCCTGTTTCAAGATAGTTGAGCAGAGCGGTGAGCAACTTTTTGGCCGGTGCAGTATCAATTAGGTTTTGTGCATGAAGCATTAGAATGTGCGCCATGTCAACCCGGATATCACACGTGGCGATTTCATGGTCAGCTTCCATGGATGAGAGAAATGCCTCTACCTCGGCAGAGCGTTCATCATCTAGCCGTCCTTTTCGTATCTGGCCTTTTACCATATAGCTCTTTTATAGTTATTTGGTCTGTCAGATGATATTGCTATTGGATGGAAAGGGCTTTTCCGGGGAAGACATAAGCCTCATAATTCCAGAAAGCATAGAATTTATAGTAATAATTTATAGTAATATGAGTTGAAGAACCATGACACCTGAAATAACCCTCTCCGTCATTCGAAGCTGGAACACAGCTGAGATCATCGATCTTTATCGTGCCGGCGGGTGGTGGGATGTCGGCTATGATCCGAGCCAGATACCTCGTTTTCTTGATGGGAGTTTTATTGTCATCATTGCGAAGGATGAACAGGATAATGCGGTCGGATTCGGCAGGTTCATTAGTGACGGGGCGTCCGATGGTTATCTGCAGGATATTGTGGTGTTTCCGGAATACCGCGGGAAAGGTATCGGCAGCAGAATTGTTGCGGCACTGAAAAAACTGGCGATTCTCTACGGCCATACCTGGCTTGGTCTGATCTCTTCTCCTGAAAAAGAAGGATTTTATCGAAAAGCTGGTTTTTCAGAGATGGAAAAGTATACCCCCATGCTTAAGGAAGAGTGAGTTTCGTACGACGTTGCGGACCACTGATTTTGTACCGATCACCTTCAAGGACAAATCGGTCTTGGATGCATATCTGGCCAGATATCCGCGTCAGCATTCAGAATGTTCCTTGGTTACCATTTTATCATGGGTACATTATTCACCCTGCTTTTTTGCCGAGTATAAGGGTCAAGTGGTAATCGATTGCGTCTATCAGGGTACGCACACCATACAAGCGCCGATAGGCCCTCAAGATTCGGCAGTTTTTGAAGAAGTGTATGCGTATGCCAAATCAATCAGAGCAGGATTTGCCATCTATGATGAAGAGTCGCTGTCGCTGTTCAGGAAACTGCATCCAGAGACGGAGATCAAAGAGGTAAGAGGTGACTTCGAGTACTGTTGGTATACATCGACTCTAGCTGAACTGAAAGGTAAACCGTTTGTCGGTATCCGCGGACAGATCAATCATTTCCTGAAAACCTATACATATACGGTTGAATCGGTAACGGCAGAAAACCTTGAAGATGTTCGTATGATGGTTCATCAATGGGGGGCTGAAAAAGAAACCTGTGATTCTGCCTGTGATTCTGCCATGCTACATGGCGAACTTCAGGCAGTCGATATTTCTCTGGATCATTACGACGAATTCCAGCTGGAGGGTCTGATTATTCGGATAGACGGTTGTATTGGTGCCATAGTGATCTGGGAGAATTTTGGCGGGGATGTCGCTCTTGTGCATTATGAGAAAGGATTAAAAAAATTTCTGGGAATTTACAAAATAATTAATTGGGAGACTGCAAAATATCTCAAGAATAAGTATAAAATCATTAGCCGTGAGAGCGATGTTGATAATCCCGGACTGCGCGAGGCGAAACTGAGGTACCACCCGGATTTCTTCATTAAAGCCTACCTTGTAGGGCCCTAGTTTAAATATCTCCTGAAATCCTATATATAAGACGGATGAAACTGCTGTACGAACTTTCCGGTGAAAATCAGGAACTGGCAGCGGCAGAACTAGCCTGTGTTGCACGTATAACCGAACGTACGAATGGGATTGCCGTTGCAGAGACCGATTGTCCCGAAGAGAGTCGACGGCTCGCAGAAACGCACATTGTATCCGAATTCCTGGGTGTGTGTAACGGAACTGCAGAAGATCTGAAAGAACTTCTGACGTCCCTGTCCTTGGAAGCGGAGAAACCATACTGCTGCAGAGCCCGAAAAATTCATCCGGCCGTTGTACCGGAATCAATGACTGCTGTCGAAAGGATGATGGGGTCGCTCATCAAGGGCAAAGTCTCCCTCAAACATCCAGAAATCGTGTATCGTGCGGTCTTTACCGGCGGCTTATGCTGGTTCGGACGTGTTCTTTATGAAATAGATCGCGGAGGTTACGCTTCTCGCAATCCGAACAGCAGGGCATATTTCCATCCCGGTGTAATGATGCCCCTGTTTGCACGGGCGATTGTTAATCTCACCCGGGTGAAAAAAGGAGAATTCCTTCTTGATCCTTTATGCGGAACTGGCGGAATTCTGCTGGAGACGGAACTTCTCGGGGTAAAGGGTGTTGGAAGCGATTTCGATTCCCAGATGCTTGCTGGAAGTAGACTCAACGTCCCTTCAGCACCCCTGATTCGTGCCGATGCAACTCAAATGCCCTATAAAAACGAATCATTCCACGCTGTCGCCTGTGACTTTCCATATGGCCAGTCAACTGTTGTCAGTGCTGAGACCTTTACTGCTCTTTATTCTGGAGCACTTCGTGAAATCAGACGGATCCTAAAAAAGGGCGGGCGTGCTGTTGTAGTAGCTCACCAGGATATCAGGCCGTTTGCAGTCACCGCAGGATTCACTGTTGAAGGTTTTTATGAACAGTACATTCACAAAAGCCTCACACGCAAAATACTCGTTCTGAATAATGAATAATCTAATGAATAATCCTCGAAACAAGAGTCAGAAGAAACCCCACAAACACCATCCCTCCTCTTCCGCACCAGTTCAGAAACGGAAATCTTCGGAAAAGAAACTGGCAGGTACGCAGAACGAAACGATGCTTTCGTGGATATCCAAGCAGTTTGCTGGTTATGTGCCGGCCAGAGCGACTGCTGTACGTGCATTGCGCCACATGCGGGTGCAAGACCGCAAGAACCTCTTCTCGGAAGACCTCATGCTGATGCGGACATCAGAAGGGTACTGGTATGAGTTCCTCATCTATGAAGAGCTCATCAAAATTGCGGAGAATACCGCCACCATCCGGAACATTGTCAAAAAAGGTGCGGATGCCAAATCAAAGAAGATCAAAAACCACCTGGGCGTTAATGATATTTACTCTGCAGAAAAGGGAGATATCCGTGTCCGCGGAAACGGTCAGGATCTAGCGGAGGTTGACCAGCTACTTTTCGACAGAGACGGGCATATCGTCTTCTGTGAGATTGTAACGACTCCTGCAGATTTGAAAGATCTAGAGGAAGAAATCATCTACAAGAAAAAACTCTTCGGTTACCTATTTAGTCAAGATCATGTAGGATTCATCCTGTTTTCCTCGGTTGATATCCGGAACACGCAGACAGTCAAACGCTTGGTGGCTGACCCCGACAACGCCTATATCTGTACGGCTGACTGCGAGACCATGAAACGCTGCATCCGTGGCATCCGTCTCATGAACCTTCCGACGGAGGTCTCCCTCTCCCCTAAACTAGTGAAGGCAGAGACCCTGCAGACGGTCCAGTTCGACTACAAGAAGTTGCATGACGAAGCACTGTCACAGCTCTATTTCGCCGAAGAACACCGGCTTACTGCGAATCAGTTCTTCGACAATCCGGCGGTTTCTCCTTTGGTCAAGAAGGTCATCTGTGGGGGTCTCTATCCGTCAGCCATCAAGTCCCTTGTCGCGAATCACGGACTCCGCATCAAGTCTCAGCAGCTGACGGTGGAAGGAATTATGAAAGATTATTCCAAGGTCATCGTTGCCGTTGATTTCCCGGAAATTGAGCCTGTTGTATACCTGAAACCACGGAAGAAACATGAGTATCTGAAGTTGGTCCATTCTAGTCTTGGGGGATTCAAATACGAACGCCCGACACCATCTCGTGTCGGGTTTTATCTTTGGTTGGAGACCATAAAACCGGCACTGGGAGCGGAACGAATGGAGACTATCCTCAAGTACTGTGAGGATGATCTGACGGCTTTCCCCAAAGTCGGAAAACCGGAACGTCCGCTGGATAATCCAGATAAGGCTATATAAACGCAATCCCAAGAAATCAGTGGCTGAAAAATCTCATGCTCGGCATCTGAAAACGAGCACCGGCCGCAGAAGAGATAATTAATATTTTTTAGCGTTTGAGAACGCCTGCTTCAGTAAACATTTCAGGTAGGTATTCTTTGGTTACGAAGTCAAGACCGTGGCTGGCGAATGCCTGCTGTTCAGACTTCAGCCCCATCTGCAGCTGGAGATTGATTTCTTTTTTCCAGAATTCCGCATTTACACCAGTGGTGAATCGTGGATCGGTGAGTTCTGCTTTTAGTGCTTCGATATCCTTATCGGATAATTTGTCAGCTGGTAGATTGTATCGCAGGATATCCGATGGTTTCAAACCAATGAATTTCGCATCCGGGGTTGCTAGGAAATCTGAGATATGTGCGGTTTTGATGGATCCGTAGGCAACGGATGCGTAGATACGGTATGACCAGGGATCACCATCAGTGAAGACGATAATCGGCAGTTTCAGTTCTTCGTGCAATCGTTTCAGCATACGGCGGGATGCACGAGTCGGCTGACCCTTCAGGTGGAACAAGATGACATTATAGTCCTCATCGAATCCGTTTTCCTGAAGACGTGAGAACATACCACCAGTTTCCAGGGCAATGACACAGGTTGCATCATGATCGACCAGTTCTACAGTATAGACATTGTTTGGAATGTTATATCCTGCCTCCCCCACATCGTCCTGGCAGTGAATCATCTTCGGACCGCGGCGGGTATTTTCCCGGATTCGAAGCGGACCGAACATGGATGCTCCGTCTTCTTCTGGTCTTATGTGGAACTGTTCACGCTGGAGTTTAGTGATGATTTCCAGATCTTCTACTAGGTAGTTGCTTTCATTTTGTGCGTGGAATGCCGCCTGTTTCCAGCCTTCGGAGATGTAATACATTTCTCTTAAGGTTGAGGAGCGGTTTTCCGTCAGCTGCATCTTGATGAAGTCGATGATATATGCCATCTTCAGCATATGGATTGCGGATTTTCCAGTGCCCGCATCACGTGTTGATTCGCGGTCACCGTACTTCCAGACATTCGCTTTGTCATCGTGTTCAAGGTTATGCTTTGTACGGGTCGGTAGGGTAATCGATGGGATCTCACCATTATCCAGTTGATCGTACCAAACCTTTGCTATTTCCATTAGACGTTTCTTTGAAGCAAGATCTACTTCTTTCATATCAGGCATCGAGATCCACCTCCACTTTCATATTTTCAGGAAGTCCCTGTAATTGAATCATTCCTCCCCCGGTTCCGTGATAGGTAACTTCGAATGATTTTCCAGCTTCAAGTTTCATCATCCAAAGTTTGGTAAATTCACCGTCAAGTTCAGTTACAAATGTCGGTGGAACCGTTGCGTCTGCAGCATTGTCGGAGGAAATGTCATAAATGGTAATCTCCTGCGGTTTTGACGTGTAATTGTCGGCATGAATCATAATGGTTCCACCGGTTGTTTTCTTTTTCAGGACAACTCTGCGCATGATTCTGCCCTCAATCAGAGAAGTATTTGGGGTTGGCAATTCAACGATTTCTCCGACTTTCTTTGCAATCAGTGGGATGACTGCACATATTGCGCGTGCTTTATCATCCTGGAGTTTGTTGCGTTCGTGCCGGGAAAGGAAGAGTTTCAGATCACGCCCCAGTTCCTGGAGTGCGAGGGTGATTTCCCGTTCAATTTCCGGAACGGAGGCAATTGCATCCTTTGATTCACTGGTGAACGGAACATTGGTTGCTGCGACATGGACCAGAATCAGTAGTGGGCCCGTCGGTAGGCCTTGTTGGGACACATTATAGTTTTTCCAGTTCACTGACTGGATTGCGTTGGTGATGGCGCAAGCTCCCTGCTGGTACAGTAACGGTACACGGTTTGCGAAACGGAGGAGTGTAGCAGTCCCGTCAGTCGGCAGTTTTCCACCATAACCTATAGCAGCTTCTACAATGAATGAATGGCCGCTATAGACACTGCTGGGGCGGGTTCGTGCTTTGATGAAATCAAGTTCAAACTCCTTTTCCATGCCTTTGATGATGAGTTCTTCTGTGATTGGTGAGAGACACTGGGATGTCGTCGGTGCCGGGATCTTTGCCGTCTGCATTGCATGATGCAGACTGGATAAGTTGTCAAGCGACAGTTTGTCCGCTTTGGTCGCTGCTTTGAGCTTTGCGGTATCACAGATTTCCTGTGCAGTCTTCTCCCCAACCTTCGAGAAACTTTCTTTCAGGAATTCCTTGAGCAGAAGATCGGATGCTGCGGCCATCCGTTTGAGTACACCAAGTTCAATACCGTACGGGTGAGGTTTGATGGCAACTGGACATGGCGGGACATCGGAAGATACTCGGTCAAAGACGAATGCTTCGTCCTCGAGTTCCACCCGGAATTTCGCATGTGGATTGACGATTGAGGTGTATTTAAGGTATTCCAGCAGTTTTTTCTTTGCTGCGATGTTACTCTTGAACTCCAGTTCAACACGGGTGCCGTGCGGTAAAATTCCATCGATTTGCTCGTGCGACAACACTTCCGGCTCGTTGATCTCCGTTTTGATGATCAGTGACATTTTGTGTGCTTTGCGGGATGCATCCGTTCGTGAGATTACGATGGCCGGCTTACCTGTAGTTAGCTGTGCATAGAGAACAGCAGCAGAAATGCCGATACCCTGCTGACCGCGTGTCTGCCGTACTTGATGGAATCGAGAACCGTAGAGCAGTTTTGCATAGACTGATGGCATTTTTTCTGGAATGATTCCAGGTCCGTTATCTTCTACAACGACGCGGAATACATCTTCCTTGATACGGCGGACAGAGACCAAAATGTCTGGCAGAACCTGCGCTTCTTCACAGGCATCAAGAGAGTTATCGATGGCTTCTTTTACCGTGGTAATAATTCCACGTACAGGGGAGTCAAAACCAAGCATATGCTTGTTTTTTTCGAAAAACTCTGCGACACTGATGCTTCGTTGTTTCTTTGCGAGCTCATCGGCGAGAACCATTCAGCACCTCCGCAACTGCAGCGGTGACCGACAGTTCCTTCTGCTCAGATTTTGCCAAATCCTTCAAGGTAACAGTTCCTGCCGTTGCTTCTTTCGGTCCAATCAGTATTGCATAGGATGCACCGGATTTGATTGCTGAGGATAGCTGTGCACTAAAACTGCGACCGAGCAGGTCCATGACTGCGGGGATTCCAGCTGCGCGGAATGCGGATGCTGCCTTGTATGCGGCAGTTCGCGTATCCTTTCCGGTGATGATGGCAACACTCGCTGTTTTTTCCGGAGTGAATTCACCGATGGAGACAGCGACTCGGTCAAACCCAATGCCGCATCCGCAACATGGCGTGTCGTTACCGCCGAATAGGTGGGCAAGGCGATAAACTCCGCCGCCCAAGATCTGGTTTTCTGCGCCAAGATTATCAGCGAATCCTTCAAAAACCATGCCGGTATAGTAATCCAGACCGCGGGCTATGCCAAAGTTCAGGATGACTGGAATCTCCTGTTCTTTCAGATAGGCAAACGTCTCTTCAATGCGTCCACGTTCTGGAATGTCGCCAACAATCCTGAAGACTTCATCGAGGGTCTGTGCATTGATGAGGTCGATCAGTGGTTCGGAGAGTTGTGGTTTATTCAACTCATCTAGTGCAGCTTTGAGCAGATTTTCATCGCGCTTGTCGAGCGCTGCCATCACCTTTCTCTGTTCTCCTGCATCGAGGTCTGCAAGCAGATGTTTCATGGGTGCAAGGTGGCCTACCTTGATTATGAAGCGGACGCCGGTACATTTGAGCAACGCATATGCGGTAGCGATAATTTCTGCATCGGCTTCTGCAGAATCTGCCCCGATAATCTCACAACCGAATTGCCAGAACTGCCGATATCTTCCTTTCTGCGGCCGCTCATAGCGGAAACATTCTTCGAAATAGAACCAGCGTATCGGTTTTGGGGCAACCTGTACCTCATTGACATAGGCACGTATGGTTGGTGCCGTCAGTTCCGGGCGCAAGGCCATCTTTCTGCCACCCTTGTCTTCGAAGGTATACATCTCGCTGAGAATACCCTCTCCAGATTTCAGAATGAAGAGTTCCTGCTCTTCGAACATCGGTGTAGCAACTTCGCCAAACCCGAAGGATGCAGCGGTCTTTCTCATTTTCTGTTCAAGTTCGCGACGTTGTGCCATTTCTGCCGGAAAGAAATCCCTGGTTCCACGTGGTTTCTGTATCATTTTATTTATTTCCTCGATTGATTTGTTTGCGTTTTATCTGCGGTTCTTGGTGCGCTACCGATGAACCGTTTCCATGCGGATTCATCACTGTTCCATACATTTTCCCTCTTGATTCTCGACTGAAGATAGAGCGCAAGCAATACACAACCCATGCCGAGGAAATAGAAGGTCTGTTCGGTCAGTCCGCACAGACAGCAACCAAGCCAGCCGAGTGCGGTGAACAAGACACCGCGGTACGCCGCTTTCTTATATCCATTGGCCCCTGTTCGTGCAAAGATGCGAGCATCACGAATCCAAAGGAAAGATACGGTAAGTGCTCCAAATATTCCGATGAAAAGAATCGGATCTACCCATGTTACTACTGGTGATACATCTGCGTCCATTTGTAATGTGTTATATATTCAGTGGGATAGCACATTAAGGTTTAATGATTGGTAGGGTATACAATCAATGAAATTCGGGAAAAAGAGGCAGAAACATCCCACAATCTATTTTTAGGGGGAGATACTAATAATTAAGGCGGACATGCCGAGATAGCTCAGTCCGGTAGGGCGCCGGTCTTGAAAACCGGTGGTGCAAACCTCGGGAGTTCAAATCTCTCTCTCGGCGTACTTTTTGTTGAGTTTGTCGGAAAAAATGATTTTGTGGTTCTATTGTTCTTTTATTCTGGAAATCAACAGAGCTGCCGTGCCGATTCCAACAATGATAGCAATAGTCAGGGCTCATGTTGCCGGAGTTGCAGTCGGTTCTGGTTCTTCCGGTAGTTCTGCCTGTTCTACAACACTTGCTTCTACAGTCAGCATATGCATACTGGCTATGCGTGCCGCCATATTCTGACTGCACCGAATGATTTGAGGGTTACTGTGCCATTCTTGACACCGTCGGTATCAATCGAAATCACCTCGACATCGCCGACACCGGCATTGAAACAGCGTTCTATCCAGGAAATTGCTTCCATACTGGTATATTGTCCGTGCCGTCACGGAAAAACGCATGATAATCTCCTGTATCTCCTTTATGGTATAGATATCAGAAATAAACGCCTTCACTTCAGACTCCCTCTTTAGACTCACTACTGCCTTCGCCAACTGGTCAAAATCCTCATCACACACAAAACGATATGTTACGATTTCACGATTATATTAGCGATTTATCATAGTAAATCGTGAAATCATTGTAGTAATGCATTCATTGATAAATGGGAGAAACTTCAGGGAAAAAAAGATTAGAAGTCAATGCCGTATTTTGCGGCATTAGCATCAGCAATTGCCTGAATCTTGGCGATTTCAGCGTCATTTCTGGCTGGTTTGAAAAGGTGGCGGAACCGTTTCTGTGCCTGGAGGTAGGCATCCACCGGTACACGCTTAACCTTCTTCTGCGTCTTCAAGACACCGTTGACCATTTCATAATTGACCCAGAGACCGCACTCAAGTGCCATACGACCGATTTCCATGGTCTCTGAACTGTCAAATCCCCAACCGGTACAGCATGGGGCATGAACCTGAATGTAGCACGGACCCTTGGTGTTCATCGCACGCTCAACCTTCTTCATGAGATCCGTAGGATATGCTATGGTCGCGGTCGCGACGTACGGGGAACCGTGGGCAACAAGAATCTGCGGGAGATCCTTCTTCGGGCGGTTGTTACCAAACGAACAGGAACCTGATGGTGTTGTAGTGGTATCCGCATCGTATGGAGTTGCACCGGAACGTTGGATACCAGTGTTCATGTATCCCTCGTTGTCGTAACAGACGTAGGTGAAATCGTGACCGCGCTCGAA
Source organism: Methanocorpusculum sp. (assembly GCA_045639425.1). GTDB lineage: Archaea > Halobacteriota > Methanomicrobia > Methanomicrobiales > Methanocorpusculaceae > Methanocorpusculum. The sequence goes on along the minus strand of JAZUDC010000040.1, from coordinate 24,690 downwards.
TGCACCTGAGATACAGAGGGTGCCAATATCGAGGGTGGCGCCGTCACCGCCGATGACCAAGATCTTTTCGCTGCCGAGGCGGCCCTGTTTCTTCAGAGCCGCTTCAATTCCAGAAGCTACCGCAGAGTCGTTTTCAAAGAGAGAGTGAATCCACGGAGTTTTCCATGCGGTTTCCGGGTAGGGGGTGGAGAAGACTTCGAGACATCCGGTCGGAGAGACGACGATGGTGTTTTCACCAGCACCTTTCAGAATCAGACGTACTGCAACAGATGCGCCGCAGCCCCCACAAGCACGGTGACCGCAGTCAAAGTTTTCCAGTTTTTTGTCGACCATTTTACAGCACCTCCCTTCTCAGGCCATAGAACATATCACCTTTGCCCGCTTCACAAAGCTTGACAACTTCCTTGATGTCTGATATCTTAACATCACGGCCGCCGAGACCGATGATATAGTCGAGAATTGGTATGTTCATGCCGTAACATGCATCCTTGACTTCAAGAGCTGCCGCACCCTTCGCACCAAGGCTGATGTTCTTATCGAGAACAGCGACACGTTTCGCGTTCGCAAGCGCTTTTCTGATATCTTCTGACGGGAACGGTCTGAACATTCTGATACCAAGCAGACCGACCTTCTTGCCGGCTACACGCATCTCGTCGATGGCATCCTTGATGGTACCGCAGACAGAACCCATTGCAACGATGACAGTCTCTGCATCGTCGAGTTTGTACTTGGTCACCAGTTCCGAGTAGTCGCGACCGAAGACTTTCCTGAACTCCGCCGCGTGTTTCTTAAATGCAGCCGCTGAACGCTTGACCGCCTCATCGTGTTCATATCTGAACTCAAGATAATATTCCGGTGTTGCATACATACCAAAAGAAATCGGGTCCTTGCAGTCGAGTTTCTGGTACGGAGTGAAGGAGCCAAGGAACTTGTCGACCGCTTCTTGGTCAGGAATATCGACCGGCTCGTAGACGTGGGAGAGAATGAATCCGTCAAAACAGACGAACGCCGGCAGAAGAATATCGTGGTCTTCACAGACCTTATAGGCGAGGATATGTATATCGACCGCTTCCTGGTTATCTTCAGCGTAGAGCTGGATCCAGCCCGCATCCCTCATCATGATAGAATCTTGTTGATCGTTCCAGATGGAAAGCGGTGCAGAAATTGCACGGTTTGCAATACCCATGACAATCGGGAGACGCATACCTGCTGCATTGAAGACGACTTCCCCCATCAGAGCAAGTCCCTGCGAAGTAGTTGCTGAATAGACACGGCTGCCTGCAGCTGAAGCGCCGACACATGCGGACAAGGCAGAGAACTCGGACTCCACACAGATGTATTCCGCATCCAGTCTGCCGGCGGCAATAATGGATGCAAGATTTTCAACAATATGTGTCTGTGGGGTAATTGGATAGGCAGATATAACCTGTGGACGGCAGAGTCGGACTGTCTCGGCTACTGCCATTGCACCCTCCATAATGTACATTGTCATTTATTTTTCCTCCTGGTGCATTGAGATGGCTTTTGCGTTGTCTGGGCACTCTTCGGCACACAGACCGCAACCTTTACAGAAATCAAGGTCGATCTTATAGGTTTTGTCTTCGTTTGCGGTAATGCATCCATCCGGACAAATCAGCTGGCAGGTACCGCATTTTGTACACTTGCTCGTATCCATGACCGGATAGAAGATACGCCACGAACCAGTCTTGTTGTCTCGACTCTTGCCCGGACGGGCAGTACATCCAATTCCAAGCGGCATCAGTACTTTCCCTCCTTGATCATTTCATAGGCACACTTTGCGGCAGCAAAGTTGGTAGTGGCGAGTTTTCCCGTGAATCGGTCATTGATAGCGCCTTCCAGCGCTTCTAGGAAAATTTCACCGGAAGCAGCTGCAAATGCTCCCATAAGGGCAGTATTTGTAATCGGCCGACCGATTTCCTTGATGGCGATTGCAGTTGCATCAAAGGCAATGACCTTGACGCCCTTCGGCACATTGTATTCAGCCTTTTTTTCGGTGTTAATCAAGGCAATACCACCTTCTTTCATACCGGCGAACACATTCACATCATGGATCAGGGTGCTGTCCTGCACAATGACATAATCCGGTTCATAGACCTGGCTTCTCAGCCGGATTTTCTGATCGCTAAACCGGACGAATGCCTGCACCGGTGCACCGCGGCGTTCAACACCAAACGCTGGAAATGCCTGGGAATAGACGCCTGCAGTAAATGCGGCGGTTGCGATCAGCTCCGCTGCCGTTACCGAACCCTGGCCTCCTCTTCCGTGGATACGAAGTTCTCTCATAACATATATATTTATCACGGTTAATCAATATAAATATGACGGAAAGTTCGCCGCGACCCGTTCTTCCTGAGTGGATACCAGACAGAACCAGAGAAGAAATCATCCCGCATCCTGCAGATGAATCAATACTTATATCTCTTTCAACAACCCAATCTTAAATATGAAAATTGCAGTAACCTCCAAGAACGGGCAAATTTTCCAGCATTTCGGCGCAACACCGGAATTCACCGTCTATACTCTAGAAAACAGGAAGATACTTGACAAGAAGGCAGTGTCAACAAATGGGACCGGTCATGAGGCGTTGGTCGACATTCTAGCTGATCTGCACGCCGATGCACTCATCTGCGGCGGTATCGGTGGTAGTGCACGGGCAGCCATCGCCTCGGTCGGCATCGAACTCTATCCCGGAGTCGTCGGTGCGCCGGACGAGGCGGTTGCCGCGTTCGTCGCTGGAACTCTGCAATACAATCCCAGTTTCGTCTGCGGTCATCACCACGACGAAGACCACGGTTGCTGCCACTAATTCCTCCTTATTTTCAGAACATAGAGGAATTCCCCGTCCTCTTCTTTTTCCGAAGCGGCAATCTCTACAGTACACCCCTGCTGTTCAGCCATGCTGATTACTTCATCGAAGCCCGTGAGTGACGAGATCAGCAGAAGGATACGGCCACCATCTCTCAAGTGCTGCGGAGCTTCCTGCAAAAACGTTGCAACGGTTCTTCTCCCGTCACTGCCGCCGTCGAGTGCATACTCCAGCCAGTCATCATGGTATTCTCCCGGCGAAGTCGGTAGATACGGGGCATTGAAAAGAATCAGAGAAAAAGTGCCGGGAACAGAAGAGAACATATCGCTTTCTACGACATTCAGACCGTGAACCTCACAGACGTAAGCTACTGCATGGGGATTGATGTCGCAGGCAAGCGTATGAGATGCGATTTTTGCAACCGCAGCCGCAACCTCGCCGGATCCCGTACCCATTTCCAGAACGACGTCGTCAGCAGCTGCTTCCGCTATCGCTGTATCACGCAGGAGGAAGGTATCCTCCGCTGGAAAATAGATCTGGGACTTATCGTACATGCTCGGCAAGAATGTTGGAAAGTTCGATGAACTCAGAAATCGACAGGACTTCCGGCCGTTTCTGCAACAGGTCCGCACCAAGTTTTTCAGTGAATGCACGGACAGCTTCCTTGCCGTAGAACGGCACCAGACTTTTGAGACCGTTTGCGATGGTCTTCCTGCGGTGCGAAAAGAGTTCACGGACAAGGTTCTCGAAGACGATTCGCTCGGCAACCGGCACCGCTGATGGCCGCGGCGTTATGATGACCACCGCCGACCATACCTCCGGCTGCGGCGAGAATGCGTTGGGCGGCAGTTCAATCAGCATCTGTACGTCCGCAAGCGCCTGTACCGTGACCGAGATCCGGCCATAGTCATCTGTACCTGGTTTTGCTGCCATTCGTTTCGCGAACTCGAGCTGGTACATCAGCACCGCCTTCTCAAACCTTTCCTCAAGCAGCCGGAACGTTATCTTTGAGGAGATGGAGTATGGCAGGTTGGCGACCACCAAGTTGTACGAGGGAAGTGTCACCTTGGATGCATCACCCATGGTGATGGTGAGTTTTTCTGCGGCAAGTTCATCGGCGAACATTCGCTCAAGGTTCGGCAGCAGATGGGCATCTAGTTCGACCGCATGAACCACGGCACCGCGATCAAGCAGAGCACGGGTAAGCACTCCGTTGCCGGGTCCAATCTCCAGCACAGTTCTGCCTGATACAGGAATCGCATCCGCAATAATCGAGACAGCGTCAGCATCAATCAGGAAATGCTGATCCTTGAAAGCTTTCATGAAAAAAATGATTACTTGGATGTGAAGATGTGATACTTCTCTTTCGGATTCTCAAGTTCCAGAAGAATGCGTTCACGAATGAACTTCTCCGGTTTCTGAAGCGTCCTTACCCGGGCCTTTATGTTAGCGAAACTCTCGAATGGTTTCTTCTGACGTTCCGTCAGGGTATCGGTCAGCGTCTTCTTGCCGAATCCCGGCAATAGGTTGAGCATATGCATCTTCAGACTGAGTGGGACAGCAGTGTTGTAGAACTCGACAAACCGAGGTTCAGAAACCGCAATGATTCCTTCAACGACGCTTTCCAGTTCTCCTTTTGCCGTCGGCGTCAGGTCGGTGTAGGACAGCCGGCGCTTGACACGCTCGACAACCTTGCGTTCACCGTCACCGATATAGACGGTGTCATGGAGATTGACCGCCCGATCTTTCTTGGCAATCAGTTCAAGGAGCTTGAACTGGTCGGTACCAATGGCAAGAATCACCGGCTCACGCTGATTAAGAGGGCGTTTGTCGTCACCGTATCCCCACTGGAGATAATCGAGAACGACAGCCTCGATTTCCTTCTTGTCTTTCCTTTCTGTTTTCGGGGGCATTTTTCACTCAGGCGTATTTATTGCGGATGTCCAGAATCTGGTCAATATCCTCCGGAAGCATCGAGAATCGTTCCTTGGCGTAGATCGCACGGATTTCATCACGAGACTGTGGCATGAGATTGACAATACGTGCTGCAATCTGCGGGGTCATCTTCTCAACTTCCTGCAGTTCAGCCATCAGCTTCTTTGCAGTGTCGATACTTGCTTTTCCCAGTGAGTCGGCATGATTGATACTCCTACGCAGTTCGTAGGAAAGTGTCCGGTCGGCACCATCAGCATTGTCCCCTCTCTTGTCACGGATAGCAATCAGCTCTTCCCTGACTTCTGGAAGGGTTAACATATCTTCCTGAATTATTTTTTTAACTTTCATCACAGCCTCCAAAAATTTTTTTAATAAAATAAGTATTTGGGGGAGTTTGTTTAGTTCTTGAACTTCTGTGCGCTGAGGTGCTGCGGGCGTGCAATGACGGTCTTGGTCATACCACCATCTGCAATCTGAAGAAGCCATGCTCTCCCACGCTGGCCGACAATAGTTCCGGTCTTGCCGTGGAATCTCGGGTGCGGCTGTCCTTTCTGGACACTTGCATCTAAGACGATGTGGACTTTCTGTCCCCTTCCGAACTGCTGAATGCTCTTGGTTACATTCGGCATGCCGCGGGTGCGGAGAGTCTTCTGTAACTTATATCTGGTGCCTTTCTTGATACCGTTGTGGTGTACCATCTTGTTTACGCTCCATTACATTATTTGGTAATCCTTCAACCTGCACAACGTCCAATTCTGTGACTTTTGCGGGTGAGGTGAGGATTTCGGTGAGACTAGGGACGGTACGCCCCTCATCTCCTGATATGAGTTCTTTTATGTAGAGACCGCTGTCGCCCACCACCTCAAGGCGGTAGAGGCCGTTTTCCTTGCCGAGGATTTGGATATCCTGTACCTGACGCTTCCGCACCAAGTCAGCTCTTCTATGATCGACCCGATTTGGTGTGCGCTGACTAATCCAAGCCCCTTTTAGCTCCGAAACAGCTTTTTCGACCGCATCATGAGATATAGAGTCATCTACTGAAACCAAAATCCTGTATGTTTTATGCCCTTTGTGTGACTTAAGCATTTCGACCGTGCGTTTATCCGACCAGCATTCCAACCGGACCTCGACATTTCCGCCGGCAGACCGGTTAATCGCGGTTTCCAGTTCTTTCAGGTCTGTTTTACGGATATGCGGGTTCGTTATCTCCATGACGAAAGGGCGGCCGGTACCGGTACAGAGCGCATCGATATCCTCCCTGCCCGCTCCATGAAGAACCCCGGTTTCCGCCTGGAAAATGTCTATGGGTGCTTTCGCAATCTCCTCTTCAACTGAGGTCGGGTACTGCTTGCCGGTGAAGTTGCATTTCTCACATCCCTTGCCGCCGCACGCCCGACAGTTCCAGTGCGTCTGCGGAATTCCCCGTACAAGTTTCAGATACCTACCATAGAAGTAGACGGAAGCTATCTGGGTTTCCACCACCTCGTCGGCGATGTTCAGAACGAGAATCAGTTCGGGATTCTTCGGGTCGCCTTTCTTGCCGTTGATGGCCGAGACTGCCTTGCCAACCTCACGGTTCATCTCCGATTTCAGGGGTTCAGAATTTTCGAGGCCGATATCAGACCAGACCATCTCTTCGGACTCGGTCATCATCGGAGGAACACGCGTACCGATGACAAACGTTTCATGTGCAATACCCTCTGTCGCTGCCGCCACTTTCTCCGCCCAGTTCCGAACCTCATCAAAAAGATCGTTGCAGATCCAGCAGGTTCCGTGTTCATATTCCTTGAACGGAATATTGTAAGCAAGCGCGTGGACTACCCGCAGCGCATGTCCGCGTGCCTCGTTCGTCAGACCGAACGACCGCTTGGCAAACAGCCGGCCCAGACAATGGTCGCATATATCCCCGTATTCAAGAATTCTATGTATCTTTTCCAGAATTTCCAAATCTTCGCTCATGCCCGTCTCCTGTCGAATTCGTTCAACAAAACGGTAATGGTATGGTCGGCATGCAGAACCTTCGGCCCCACGGAATATTTCGGCAGATCCGCGATGAGCGTCTCTTCCTCTTTGGTGAAGTTCATATGGTCGCTTAAGAGGAAATTTTCAGGAAGTTCAGAAACATTCCTGACATCCGCTCCGCGTTCATCAAGAACTGCAAAGGGATATTCTGCCAAGAGTTCCTTGAGACCGCTGGCACGGATGCTGATACCGTCGGCAGCTTTCCTGAAGGATTCTCCTGCCTCTGTTGACAGTCCTTTCTTGATAAGTGCACCGGCACTGCGCTCGTCCGGATTGAGTGAGCGGATGGTCTCTCCCGAAAACACCAGTGTCTTCTCATGTTCTCCACCTTTCAGAATAAAGAAACATTCGACATCGCGTCTCATATCATGGCTAAGGAAAAAGGAGGAGTTGATACATCTGCAGAGAATATCCATGCGTCCTGCAGCACCGGGCATATCGTCGAGTGAAAACTCGGGTTCCGTCACCGCCTTGTGACCCACAACAGCGAATCGTATCATAGTTGCTTACCATATTTCACGCCGAATTTGATATATTCTTTGACCTACAATGGATAGGGTAGATGTATAAAACACAGCGAAACCTTATCATTGTGACCTGTATTTTCGTCGGGTTGTTGGTGATATCCAATATTCTTGCTGCAAAGGTCGTACAGATCAGATTCATCGAGATTCCAGCGGCAGTAATCGCCTATCCGATAACGTTCCTCTGCATCGACCTGGTGAGTGAAATCTGGGGCAAGAAAGAGGCACAGTTCGTCGTCCTCGTCGGCTTCATCGTCCAGGTCATCTCCTTGGGACTCACCTATATCGCCATTGCCCTTCCGGCAGCACCGTACGTGGACCAGGCATCCTTCTCGGCAATCATCGGTACTCAGCTGGGCATCGTTGTCGCCTCACTTACAGCCTATATCTGTTCCCAGTCGTTCGATGTCTTCGCCTTCCACAAGGTCAAGAAACATTTCAAGGCGAAATGGATGCGGAACTGTACCACGATTGTCAGCCAGCTGGTTGATACCGCGATATTCATCGCGCTTGCAAGTGTGCTGGTCTGGGGAGTTTCCGGCATAACCATCGTCGTGATGATTGCAAGCCAGTATCTTGTCAAGGTTCTTTTCGCCATAGCTGACACTCCGTTCTTCTATTTCTTCACCCGCCACGGCACTGCAGGAAAACCAGAACCAACAAAATAATCCCCTCTACGAACAACTGAAAAAAGGCTAGAATCTTCTTCCAATGAGATGGACTGTACCGAGGATTCCGATAAGACTGGCAGCAATGCCGAATCCTGGCGTAGCCTGCGTGGTCGGCTTGACCACAGCCTCACCGAAGATTTCCGGATGCGTGATCTTCACCACTTCTTTAAGTACTTCAACCACGCGCGGCCCTCCGCGGTCAAAGATATCAGCATCCATGACATGGACATCATTATTCTTGACAGCAGTCAGGGACTTCAGTCGCAAATCGGTAAGGAAACTCTCGCGAAGTGTATCATCTCCAGGCGTTCCCATATCCGCTCCGGTATCGGTCAGAATGATCTGCGGGTTGGTTACCAATAATTTTTCAAGTGTAACAGTCCCCCATCCGTCAACATCAGCAAAAGCGTTGGTTGCGCCGGCAAGCTGGAACAATTCATCCTGAAACGTCTTCAAACCGGAAACCCAGTACGGGTCGACGCTCATTGCGTGCATGATCGTCGGTTTCTTGGTGACTCCGGCAAGTTTATCAGTGATACTTGTAATCTCAAATTTCATGCTTGTGACCAGTGCATCAGCTTCCGTTTTGTTGCCGACCGCTTCGCCTATCGTTTCGATGGAGGTATAGATTGAATCGACACTTTCTGGGTTGATGACGACGACCGTAAGACCCTGCTGACGCAGATAATCGATAGTGTCTGCACCGTTGTTTGGATTGGCGAATACAATCGTCGGCCCCTCGCTCAGAGCAATGATGGATTCGCGATTGATCTCGGAAAAGCCACCGATTTTCTCAACGTTCTTTGCAGCTTCAGGATAGTTGCAGTACGTGGTGTCTCCGACAACACGGTCGCCTGCTCCAATTGCATAGATGATTTCCGTGCAGGCAGGTGCAAGTGAGATGATCTTCGTCGGATATTCAGCAATGGTAACGTTATCGCCGTTTGCATCGGTAACCGTGACTGGGGACCAGGCGGCAGCAGCACCTGCACTACAGAACATGAACAGAACAGCAATGAAGATAAGTAAACCTGACAAAACCTTCTTCATAGTTAATGGTGAGTATTTGCGTCAAATCTATTTAAGTTAAGTGCACAACAAGTCGTCTGCAAATATCGGATACGGGGCGCCTTTCCCCCGATATAGTGGTGAAGGGTAAAATATAACTGTTTAACTCTTCCCTGAGAATCCGCGTTTACTTAATAATCAGGAACAACTTATACATATGATATGCCGCGGACCACCCCGCACCTGATCAAAAGCAGCCGGAGAGCACCAAACTATAAGATACGGTCCATTATCCTGATTCTTTTAGCAGTAATCTGCTTCTCCATCTCACTTGATGTCGGAAGATTCGATCTTACCACTTACGAGGTTATCCGCGTCCTCTTTTCCACCATCATCCCGTTTGATCAGATGACCAGTACCGACTGGAATGTACTCTATAACGTGCGGCTTCCGAGAATATGTGCGGCGTTCCTTGTCGGAGCGGCTCTTGCAACCGCTGGCGCAGCCTACCAGGGGATGTTCCAGAATCCGCTGGTCTCACCAGATATTTTAGGTGCATCGGCAGGTGCCGGATTCGGTGCGGCATTCGCGATATTCACTAACCAGTTCCCGATTATGGTTACGGTCTTTTCCTTCGTCGGCGCAATCATTGCGGTAATGGTCACCTATGGTACCAGCCGCCTCGCCAAAGGCAATGCAACATTGTCATTGGTTCTCTGCGGTATCCTGGTCGGCAGTCTCTTCACGGCAGGTATCTCATACATCAAACTCGTTGCCGATACCAACAATCAGTTGCCGGATATCATCTACTGGCTGATGGGTGGATTCTCATCCATCCACATGAGCGATGTCATTTTCGCATTCATCGGCATCTCGATCGGCATCATCCCCTTAATCATCGTCAGATGGCGGCTGAATGTGCTGACCCTCGGCGAAGATGAAGCAAAGAGCATGGGGGTCAACACCCACCGTCTGCGACTGTTAACCATCATATGCGCCACCCTGATAACCGCAGTCGCTGTATCAATCTCCGGAGTGATCGGATGGATTGGTCTAGTCATCCCACATTTCTGCCGCATGATTTTCGGGTATGATTATCGCCGCATCATTCCCGCAGCAATCGTTTTGGGGGGTGCTTTTTTGATTCTTGTCGATGATTTCTCCCGTAACATTGCCTCAATCGAAATCCTGATAGGTATTCTAACGGCGTTCGTCGGTGCACCGATATTCGCCTGGCTACTGATTTCAGGAGGTAAACGCTCATGACCGACGAAACGTCCCTGTCCCTCCATAACATCACCTATCGATACTCCAAGAAAACCCCCGAAATTCTCCACGGAATATCATTTGCCGCAAAGAAAGGAGACATGATTGCAGTCCTCGGTCCAAACGGTGTCGGTAAAAGCACGATGTTCAAATGCCTCTTAGGCTTTTTCAAAAGCTACGGCGGAAGCATCATGCTGGGCAGCAAAAATATCAACACCTTATCCCGAAAAGAGATCGCCAAACGGATTGCGTATATCCCGCAGTCGGCTTATCCAACATTCAACTATGAAGTCCTGGATGTCGTGCTGATGGGCGTGACCTCGCAGCTCTCACTCCTGGCAGCCCCGAAACAGGAACACATCGAAAAAGCGTACGATGCATTGAAAAATCTTGGTATCGAACACCTGGCACAGGCAGGATATGGTAAAATCAGCGGTGGTGAACGCCAGCTTGCCTTGATAGCACGGGCCTTGGTCCAGAATGCGAAAATACTCATCATGGACGAGCCGACGGCAAACCTCGATTACGGCAATCAGTTCCGTGTCTTGTGTAGAGTCACTGAACTTGCACGGAACGGATACATCATCCTCATCTCAACACACAATCCGGATCATGCGTTTCTGTATGCGAACCGCGTCATCATGATGTATGACGGCAGCGTTATTGCCGATGGCAGTCCGAATACCGTTCTGGACGCTGCATTAATCAAACGTGTCTACAATGTCGACGTCAACATCGAAACCTTTTTGGACGAACTAGGGACACACAAGCTCTGTATCCCAATAAACGGCGGTTACTCAAAATAATTTCAGAATACAGCATTTTCTAAGAGAGGAAAGGGACTGAAAAAAGGTTAGGGTTTGCGGTGGAGCGCAAAGATGCCGGCCGCTGCAAGTGCTGCAATGCTTCCGAACACCGGTGCCGGTGTTGCTGTCGAGGGGGAATGTTCAGTAATGTTTGCATACTCCGCGTCACTTAAATCGTAGCCGATCATGACCTTATAGAATTCCTGAATCTTGTCCTTGACATTGTAGGTGAATACATCAGGATAGAGAATGTTCGCCATCCAGATCATACCGCAAATACCCCAGCCTGAGAACGGCTGTGCAGTCCAGATATACGGGCAGTCGGCAGGAATTTCGTAGACTTTGCCGTTTTTAATCGCTGAAAGGCCGGAAAACACCGGATTCGACATGACTGCATTGTAATAGGTATGGTTTTCCGCCCCATTGACGAAGATGACATCTGGATTAGCTTCACTGAGATTCTTCAGGACTTCCTCCATACTGTAGGAGTCTCCGTGTCCTTTGGTGGATTTGGCGGTGACTACGTTGTTGGTCAGCGTGTTGATGTCCGTACCCGCATAGCCATAGGAATGGTCGTCGTTGTAGCCGCCCAGGAGACAGACATTGTTGCCGTCGATGGAGGTGATTTGCGCAGCGGAGAGTTTCTTGCCGGAAGATTCGACCTTCTTCATACCCTCGGTTATGATGTCAATCCATCCTTTCATGTAGGTATAGAGTTCATTGCTGCGTTTCGTGTCGCCAAGAATCTCTCCCAATTTTTTATAGGATTCTGGAATCTCCTGCAGAGTGTTCTGACTCACGAAAATGGAAGCCATACCGGTGGTATTGGTGAATTCATTCAAGGCTTCTACCACTCCTGCTTTTGCCTGGCCAACATCGACATAGGCATCTACCCCCTGTTTGTGCAGAGACATGACCTCTTCATAATTGACTGTATTGGTCGAAGTCAGCAGACTGCCTGTCTTCGGCAAATTCTTTGCATAAAGTTTCGGCAGATATTTTCCGGCCGTCGCCGGTAAACCATTGCCGCAGGAGGCAAGATAATCTGGATCGAAAGAAATCAGAACCGACAAAGCAAGCGGGCCTGAGGGAAGAATGGTGTCAACCGTTGCTGGAAGGGTAACCTCTCGTCCAAAATCGTCAGTAAACGTTCTGGTATCCTCTGCGGCTGCAGCGAATCCGGTACCCGCCAAGGTGATGGCAAAGAGTACCGCCATAATCATGAAAGCCTTCTCGAGTTTCATATATGAACCACGTTATATTATTTGTATCAATTGATTAATATAAAGATGGAAATTAAAAAGAATTAACCTGGCCTTTTTTGAGAATTTCAGGCGGCTTGGGCATGCAAAAGGATCTTGATATTTCTGGGGTGAACATCCCTCCTTCAGTTAGGGTGAATGTATCGATGTCGGTCTCACCGATACCGGTGAATGTACAGACATAGTGTCGGGAATCCGACAGTTCCCAGTGGAGGAGCGTAGTCTGTATCGTTGCCGGTTATCTCGGTGGTTTTTAATCCGGTACCGTTTTCATAGGATATGAGTGTTCGTCTCTCCACGGTTTTTTGTTTGTTATAGTGGATCCCCGGGTAGAGGCATTCGCGGTGTCATCAGCTGATGCTGGACGATCTGTACATTCGGTAGCTAGGATGCATCCGGCGAGAATGGTACATTTTAGAACTGCAATGAGTATCTTACGCATACTACTAGGTTCTCCTACCGAGGGGAAATACACTCGTTACCTAGCACAAGCAAGTACGTTTCATCCCATCAGTCAACATCCTTAAATTAACAAATATGTCCATTTATGCAATCGTTTCTGGGGTATTGTACCAATTTTCGATAGCATTAATTTATCCGGCGAACCAATACTATACTTGTCTCCCCTGGAAGTTGACATCCTCTCCAACTTCGTACGAGAGACAACTCTTTTCAGTTTCAGTTTTTTAGTATCCCTACCCGCCTCATTCGGGGAAATACTAAATAGTCTGCACTGACGAAACATTAGAGGATGGCAGACGTCTATATTTCTCGTGTGGAAGCTCAAGGAAAAGACCGGAATACGGAGCACAAGATAGAACTGCTTTGTGCGGCTGCGGATCTGGACCTTGTGGTATCCACAGATGACCTGACTGCAGTAAGAGTGCATTTCGGTGAACGCGGTAACGATGCGTTTGTCACTGACACAAATACTCTCTATTTGGGTGGCGGACACAATACTGTTGACCATCTGAAAACCGCAGCGATGCACGGATTCACCTGGCATCTGGCCACCATGCCATGTCTGGGTGTTATTGCCGATGGTCTTAAGGGTGGGAATTTCCACTAAATCGAGGATTATGGCAAGCATTTCGATTCTGTCAAGATTGCATCCGATATCATCGCTGTGAATTCGCTTGTGGTCGTTTCCCATTTCAAGGGTCATGAAGTCGCCGGGAGTGCGGCGTGCCGCAGCTGAAGATCTCGGTAATTGTAGCGGATCCGAGGCAAAGGCAGTACTTGAGCGGCGAGAGAGGAGAAGATTCCGCTTCTTTCCGGTATCATCACGAACGCACACTCGAAGTTCGAAATCAATAATCGTTAATCCATACCGTAGCTGGTATGTTTTTATAAGGGATGGGTGCAAAAATTTATACATTATTAGATATCCATGACTGAAATAGACCGCAGCCTTGTTTGTGTTCTAATACCTGCACTGAACGAGAAGAATACTATTGGGGGTGTCATCGAGGGTGTTCAGGCGCAGGGATATCATCGTATCCTTGTCGTAGATGGTCACTCCACCGATGGAACGGTAGACATTGCTCGATCCCTTGGTACCGAGGTCTATGTGCAACAGGAGAAGGGTAAGGGTTCTGCGCTCAGGGAAGCGTTCAACCGTATTCAGGAGCCGTACATCCTGATGTTGGATGCCGATGGCACGAATCCACCGGAATTTGCGGATGCGATGGTCGAACCTATGATAACCGGCCGTGCTGACCATATCATTGGAAATCGTCTTGACTCCTATGAGAAAGGAGCACTGACCAGACTGAACCATTTCGGCAATAGGATCATGAATCGGATGTTCAGATTGGCACATGGCGTATTCATGACGGATATCTTATCTGGCTATCGCGGATTCACAAAGGCGTCATTGGAAAAGATGAGTCTTACTGAGAAAGGGTTCGGCATCGAGACCGAAATATCATCGGAAGTCGTTCGGCGTAACCTGCGGTTCGAGGTCGTACCGACCTATTATCGGAAACGGACAGGGACACCCGCGAAACTGCGGCCGTTCTCTGATGGATTCAAGATTATTCTTGCCATCAACAAGTACGGACGAATGAACAACCCTCTCTTCTACTTCATCCTGCTTGGTCTGTTGCTGATTCTGGTCGGTCTTGTCATCGGCGTCTATATCATTGTTGAATGGATCAATGGGGTCGGGCATCTACCGCTGACGACAGCGACGATCATGCTGATTATCACCGGTATTCTTGCAGTTATGCTCGGTTTCATCAGTAACATGATGGCGGCCTATCACCGTGAAGAGATGATGGCTATTGACCATATTTCGCATGAACGTGACGAACGGAAGTAGTCTGTCTTCCGTTTTTCTATCATTTTTTCTTCTGATCTTTATTACAATAAACCGTACATCCCCCGGAAATCCAGCGTTCCCTCCGTTTTCTGCTTGCGAAACTTTTGTTGACTGGAAATTTATTTGATCATAGTAAAATATTTTTTTTGTTTTCAATTCACAATTTTTTTGAAAATGGGGATTGAATTCATATTTTTATATTGTAAATAAATAAAATTATTTTTAAACAAATTAAATTAATTTTATTATAGATCCCTGTTTTTGTAACCTTTTTGTATGAGTATTGTCGAGGGTGCCAAATGCTGCCTCATTACCAAAGAGATGAGGGTGGTCACCAAAGAGGAAGGAGTAACGGAAGATTTCATCCGTCGTGGTATCGCGGAAGGGCATATTTTCATCAATATGAGCTCCTATCCCAAGGTTAAGATTTGTGGTATCGGCGCCTGGCTCCGTACTAAGGTCAATGCCTTAATTGGTACATCGTCGGATATCGTCAACGTTGAGCAGGAACATGAGAAGGCCCGGCATGCTGAACTCTCCGGTGCTGATTCTCTGATGGAACTTTCAACCAGTGGCGCTTTCCCGGATATCAGGAAGAAGGTCTGTGACCAGTCGAGACTCTCAGTCGGTTTGGTTCCGCTGTATCAGGCATTCATCGAGGCCACACGCAAGAAGAGAGGTGTCGTTTTCATGGACGAGGATGATCTCTTCAATGTAACTGGAAAGTAGGCGAAACTCGGTAATAATTTCATGGCTATCCATACAGTGATCAACTATACGACGATCACCCGTTTGCGGAACCAGGGCAGACACGGCGGGCTGGTTTCCCGTGGCGGGGTATTCATGAGTGCAAGGATGCTGCACAATGAACAGGAGAACCCGCTGTATCAGAGATTTGACTGACCGTGCGGGCCATTCAGGAACTACTTATCAATGTAGAACTCGCCGACAAGGCTCATGACTTTGGGGTTCAATGTATCATGGAAGGTCCAGGTCACATTCCCCTGGATGGAATCGAGGAGAACGTTCTGCTTGAAAAACGTGTCACCAACAACAAACTGTTCTATATGAATTTGCCTTCTCATGACGGATATCGCTCCGGGGTACGATGACCGTGTAGCTGCCATCGACGCATGTGACGCCTGCGAGCATCTGGCTCTGCCGACACCGGAAGAGGTCTATGAAGGTGTCATGAATTCCCGTATCCACGTTGATGGCATGGTCGAGCTGCCGAAGATCCGCGAATTCGATCTTAATGGGGCATGCAAGACGCGACATTGACTGGGAACGCCAGTATGCCGTTGCTATGAATCCGGAACACGTTCGGTGCATCCGCAACTTGCATATACCGGCTGATACAGATGCATGTACTATGTGCGGGGACTATTGCGTACTGAAAATCGTTCAGAAAAATTTCCATTTCTGATTCTCGCCAGGAAGAAGATATTGAGATGAGATATTCTCAATTTTTTCATTGGCAGGTCAGTTACTGGGAACCTCACACCAGACCGATACATCCTGAGTCCATGGTTTATCTCTGAGGTGTTGCTCACTTTTTCAGAAGTCATTCTCCGATCTGGGCTTCATATATCTCACACACAATATCCCGTGACCCTGACCTCGGATATCTTTTTTTAAGGCAAGAGATGTTCATTTCTTGTCGTGGGGATGGATTGGTTTTCTTACCGCTGATAGTGAACATCTATCTTCATCATCTTTTACGACCAATACAATAATATGGTCCGCAGATCCACTGGTAAGTCAAAGGAGCAACAGCAGGCCACGCTCTCGTTTGAAGAGTGTTCATCAGGAAGTCCAGTCACTCTTATATCGCCGGTGGAGACTCCAGGGAAAGCAGAACCGGTAGCGGTAGGTGAGCCCGAAGTGATGACAGTATCTGAAGTCAATATCCGCATTCAGGCCGCGCTCTCAACGGAGAGTCTGACCGATATCGCTGTAACCGGGGAGGTCACTGGTTTTCGTCCGAACTCATCGGGGCATTTCTACTTCTCGTTGACTGAAAATGACGGCAAGGATTTAGCTACTCTCCCCTGTGTCATGTGGAGATATGCCGCGGCTAAATACATCACGTTCCCATTCCGTGACGGTATTTCCGTAACAGTCTACGGTAACGTCGACTACTACTCACCGAACGGCAAGCTTCAGTTCGTGGCGAAGAAGATTGAACTAGCTCTCGGTGGGAAGGCGGGTCTTTTCCTCAAGAAGGAGGAATGGAAACGCCAGCTCGAGGCGGAAGGCATTATTCCGCGTCCATCTTCCGAGAAACGTGATATTCCGTTGTTTCCGAAAATCATCGGTGTTGTTACTTCGAAGACTGGGTCCGTCCTGCAGGATATCAGGAATGTCTTGATCCGCAGGTATCCGTTGCCTGTTCTCCTTGCTCCGGCACAGGTACAGGGAGATGGTGCGGAAGCCTCAATCGTCGCTGCCATAGCCGTACTACAGGGCAAGGTTGATTTAATCATTCTTGCTCGTGGTGGTGGTAGTTTCGAGGACCTGTTCGTATTCAATCACCCAGATGTCGTTCGTGCCGTCAGGTATTCTAGGACGCCTATTATAACTGCCATTGGTCATGAGACGGATTTCACGCTGGTCGATTTCGCTGGTGATCTGCGTGCGCCGACACCATCGGCAGCGGCCGAGACGGCGGTGTTTGATCGCATGGTGTTGAGAAGCGCACTTGCTGAGTACAAGACTCGTATCGAAAACAGGGCTCGTGCCGTCATTGCAGAGAATCGCAAACAGCTGGCGGAACTCCGGGTTCGTGTTGATCCTTCGCGTTTGTTGCGCAGGCTTGATATGATGCATCAG
This sequence comes from Methanocorpusculum sp., assembly GCA_045639425.1. Lineage (GTDB taxonomy): Archaea > Halobacteriota > Methanomicrobia > Methanomicrobiales > Methanocorpusculaceae > Methanocorpusculum. The sequence continues at coordinate 7,214 of JAZUDC010000040.1, read as the reverse complement.
CAGACGGTAGACTTGACGGAACGGGTGCATGCGGCGGTTTGCCGCCGCCTTGGGCAGGAAACTGAAGCGTTGACGCATCTGCGTGACATGGTTTTCAAATGTGCCAGTAGGAAAGTGCAGACCGCAAAACTGGAACTGCAGGGTATTCGCACGCATATTTCCTCCTGTGATCCCAAAAGACCGCTGGACCGAGGATATGCGATGGTAACTGTGAAGGGTTCGATTATCCGGTCACGGAAGCAGGTTGTCGAAGGTGACCTCCTGTCCATCCAGCTTACCGATGGTGATGTTGCCGCCAGAGTGGAGAAGATAGAATGACAAAGAAAGAAGATACTGAAAGTGAAAGAGAACCTGAACTGAATTACGAAGAAAGGATTACTGAACTGCGTGAAATCGCGAAGAAACTGGATGATTCCACAACCTCGGTTGAGGATGCCGTCAAGCTGCATGCTCGCGGTATGGATCTTGTCGCCCGCTGTGAAGCGTTCTTGGCAAAAGCCGAACTGACGATAACTGAAGTATCCCAAGAAAATCCTGAAACCAAGGAATGAGTCTCTCCTGAGGTATCTTCTCTATTATTTATTCTGCAGTTGCCAATTAGTTGCTAATGAGATCTATGGACAGCGTACCGTCATGGTAACCGTCAGTTCAGCGCCAGTTTTCAGCACATCAATGAGGTCTCGCGGCAGATCGCGTGCAGCCATGTCAGCGTTGACACCGATAGTTCTACTGCAAACGAACGAGCTTTTCCGCCAGACCAAATCACTAGGATGGTTTAATAAAAATCCATCAGCACCCCTTGCTGTTATCGTGGTACTGATTCCACCGGCATCGAGAATAGTGACGAGTTCCGCACCTGGCCGGTTCATTGCTTCTCTGAATTCCGGCGACAGGTCAGCGCATCCCTTGTCAGCGCCGACACCGATGATGCAGTCTCCAGTCAGGGAAAGTTCCGGTTCTCGAGTGATTTCGAACGTGATTTTATGAAGAGCCCGGACATTCGGATGGCCATGGCAACGGATGGTTTCAGTGATTTCCATGCGTGTAATATTTCCATGCGTGTAATTATTGTGTCGGCAGCAACGAATCTTTGAGTGCGTATCTGCCGTCCTTGTTTTCTAGATATCCCTTTGCGGAAAGTGTGTGGAGTGCTGCAGTAATCTCTGGAATAGGTCGTCCGCAGGCATCTGCTATCTCGATTGGTGTCATTGGAGAATGAATGAGTGCCAGCAAAATTTCGGGTTCGGACTCGTCCAGGAATACATTGTAGCTGCTGGCGACCAGTTCTTCCATTTTTCGGTCGATGTCTTTTTCGACACCTTCGAGCTTGTCGACCAGTTCCCACCGTTTTGTCATCAGTTCCTTGAGGTGAGTGATGGTCTCAGCAAGCGGTAGAACCTGTGTCTCAGCCGCATTCATCAGTTTCTCCTTCGGGTCCATCTTAACCGAGAGGTTGATTTCCTGCAGCAGATAGTAATACTTGCGGCGTTTTTCGTCGTTGTATGAACCGATGACCTCTTCTTTTTGCAGGAGCGCTAGATGTTCAATCACAGCCTTCGGATTAATAGACAGTTTGTCGGAAATCTCGGTGACAAAACAGGGTTTGTTTTGGAGCAGGTCGATAATCCGCCGGCGGTTCTTGTTGCCTAAAATATCAAGTATTTGCGAGATTCTTTCCTGCTCAAACATACGTCATTCACTTACTTTATGTAAGTGTGTTTTATAATGTTAAAGAATTTTCGTACCGATCTCAGAAATCTTCTGAAAAAAGGAGTTTTTAGAGAGGTTATACCGTTGGAGTTACCGCCATGTGTTCACCGAGTTGCTTGAGCTTTGCTTCGAACGTTCCCATATCTTCTGGAACCAGTGCAAGCCGTAATACTTCCTCGATTCTCGTGACAGGGATGATGGTGACCATCGCCGCGTACTGGTCTTCGATGAGCACATCGTCGAGATTCGATTTCGGGATGATAATCGTCTTGATGCCGGCCTTTGCTGCAGCTTCAATCTTGTAAGTAACACCGCCGATAGGCAGAACATCTCCTCTGACGGACAGTGATCCGGTCATAGCCAGGTTCTGCCGTACAGGTATGTTTTCAAGTGCACTGATTACCGCGGTAGCCACGGTCACCGATGCTGAGTCTCCCTCAAGACCGTTGTAGGTACCGATGAACTGGATATGGATATCCATCTGATGGGCATCGGTTCCCGAGAACTTCTTGATAAGAGCGCTGACGTTCTTGATTGATTCACGGGCGATTGTCTTGAGCTGACCTGTTGCGATGACCGCACCGCTGCTTTTGGCAAGTGCGGGAGTGACTTCAGCGGTTACTGGCAGGACAGAACCTGCATCATTTCCGACGACGGCAAGACCGTTAACTCTGCCAACCGAGACCCCTTCAACTATGGTCAGGTCATAGTCGCGTGTCTGCTTGATGTATTCATCTGATACCTGGTCCTCAACGGAACGGGCAATCTTCTTGGCTGAAAGGACGTGGTCGACTGTGGTGATAGTGGCGCCGTCTTTGATGGCTAGGTCGCCGGCTACACGTACCAGACCACCGAGATCACGTAACTTGACGGTCAGATGGCCTTTGTGGCCGGACCTACGCTTTGCTTCACGGAGAATTTCTGCCACCGCCTGTGGATTGAACGGCGGAATCTTGCCGTCGTTCTTGACTTCCTGAGCGATGAACCGGACGAGTTTTGCACGGTTCTCCATGGTGTCGTCCATGCGTTCTGACATATACACCTCATAACCGTATCCGCGGATACGGCTTCTAAGAGCTGGGTGCATATACTGTACTGCATCTTGGTTCCCTGCTGCAATCATGATGAACTTACAGGGAACCGGTTCGGTTCTTACCATTGCACCGGAAGAACGTTCGGACTGACCGGTGATGGCAAACTCTCCTTCCTGCAGAGCAGTTAGCAGACTCTGTTGCGATGAGAGTTCCAGCGTGTTCATTTCATCAATGAAGAGGACACCATTGTGAGCACGGTGGATTGCTCCTGCCTCGACACGGTCGTGTGCTGGGGTTTCCAGACCGCCGGACTGAAATGGGTCGTGGCGGACATCACCGAGCAGTGCTCCGGCATGTGATCCGGTTGCATCGACAAACGGTGCACATCCGTCTGGCTTGTTGGATACAATCAGTTTCGGCACCATGGCGGTTTCCTTCGGCATCATGGTCCGGAATATGAAGAAGATAAAGATGGCTGCAAACAACCCCATCAGCAACTGACCCATGATAGCAAAAATACCGATAATACCGATGATAAGGACAATCATCAGCGTGTTCTTGGACGAGGCTTGACGTTTTGCATCGGCCTTGTGGTGGGCGACTATCTCCTTTCCTCTACCAGCATTAACGACGCGGATGATAGGATTATTGTTGTCTTCCGGATTTGGATAGACTAGGATATCCTGCAACTCCTCCTTTGGCAGAAGCTCTGACATCGCCTTAGCGAGCATGGATTTTCCGGTACCAGGACTGCCTATCATCATGACATGGCGGCGTTGGATTGCGGCTTTTTTGATGACATCGACGGCGTGTTCCTGTCCGATGATCTGATCTATCAGGGATTTCGGAATTGGAATATCCGCTGTGGTGTTGAAACGCACCCCGCCAAACACCGATTCATCGTAGTCATCCGATGCATAGTGATTATTTACTGGTGGTGCAGTCTCTTCCGGAGCGGATTTTGGATCCTGAGCGGTGATTTCACGGACTACAGAAGCCTCTTCAGCAGGTACTTGCTCCTCGGGTTGTACCTGTTCCTCTGTTTTAATCTCCTTTTCAGGAATTGGTTGCGGTTCTGCATCCGGCGTATTTGGATTTTCCATATCTGAGATAAAACTCCTTTCTTTCTCTAACGTCTGCTGAATAGCCTTGGCATCTGTGCTCAGGTCACCTGACATATATAAACTCTTAGTTATTGTCTTTAATGGGTTAAAAACTAGTTGATTAGTATTCTCTTTTCAGTAGGTACATGCATAATCAACTGAATTTATGGTAAATGAAGTGTGTGATTTCCAGAAATACTTGAAATTTGTTCGGAGATATCAAAAGACACTGACTCAAGGAGGGGGTTGTAAACAAGGAATGGTTTGATGAGTGTGATCTCGGGACAGTCTGCCTTGACACCTCGATCGAGAAAACACGAGGGAGCCACACACCTCACAATAAAATTCATATCTATCTTCTGGTTACCGATAATGCATCTGAATGTGACTGAAAGACCCTACTCTATGACACTTTGGCGTTCCAATTGGAAGGAATACTACAGAAAACTAGGCATATCAGGTCACGCGTCAGCCATCCGCAAACGAAGAGAAAAGTCGAACGGTTTTTCCGGGAAGTGGATCAGTGTCTCTGGAAAATGAAGACGATTACATCTGTAATCCATCGGCAAAGTTATATCAAACCGCACAAAAGTCTGGTTGAAAAATACCCGTCGCGATCTCCTGATATTCATTCAAGCAAAAGATAATCCTAAATTACGTGAATAGATGGTTTTGAACCCCAAACCCTTTGTGGGGATGAGATTCAGAATCAAGTGAAAACTGGACTAATCTCGGAATACTACGAGCCGGAGACGACTACGAATCATTTATATACTTATCAAACTAATCTTTTTAAATACAGTGATGCGGTAAGCATGATTGGTGGGATGGACTCGTGGTCTAGATGGCTATGACGTCGCCTTGACATGGCGGAGATCCTGGATTCGAATTCCAGCGGGTCCACTTCTTTTGTGTTTTTCCTGAAATTATTTCAAACACCATACCTGCTATCATTTCCGGTCAGGTACGGCGAAAAAAGGAGGTTTTAGAGATCTGGTACGAACTTGGTGCCGTAGTGGATGACGCCGCCGTTGCCTTCCTCGTCGATGATGCGGAAGACTGACCTGACCGGCATGCCGATGAAGATCTCCTCGTAGTCGCAGACCACATGGGTCGTCAGGCGTGCTCCTTCCTCCAGCTCAATGATAGCAAGAACGTACGGCTTCATATCAGCGTACTGGTCGCTCGAGGAATGGATGACCGAATAGGTCAGGACCTTTCCCTTACCCGAGAACTGGATATTGTTCATCTTTCCGTCGCGTCTGCAGTGCGGGCATATCGGTCTTCCGGGGAAGAACGTCCGGCCGCAGACTTCACACCTCGATCCGATGAGATTATATCTCTGCGGAATCTTTCTCCAGAAACGTGCTACTGTCATTTTTCATGCCCTCCCGAAAATATGGGTCACTACGGTTGCTCCGGTGCCGCCGACATTCTGCGTCATGCCAATCTCGGCACCGTCAACCTGGCGTGCACCCGCTTCGTCTCTCAGCTGCTGGACGACTTCCCAGATCTGCTTGATGCCGGTGGCTCCTGCCGGGTGACCGCAGGCTTTCAGACCGCCCGAGGTGTTAACCGGCAGCTTGCCGCCAATCATGGTCTCACCGTTCACGGTGAATTGACCTGCTGTACCCTTCTTGACGAAGCCGAGGTCTTCGATGGCGCAGAGTTCCGCAATCGTGAAGCAGTCGTGGACCTCAACGAAATCGATGTCCTTTCTCTCAAGCCTTGCCTGCTTGAAGGCGTGGTTGCCGGCGACGACCGTGGCGCCCATCGTCGAGAAATCCTGACGGTCATGAAGCGCGATGGTGTCTCCCGCCTGCGCCGATGCTAGGACTTTAATAGGGGTATCGGTGAACTCACGCGCACGGTCCAGGGAACAGACGACGACCGCCGCCGCTCCGTCGGAAACCGGGGCACAGTCGAAGAGACACAGCGGCGATGCCACCATCGTCGAGCTCATGACCGTATCAAGCGTTATCTCGTTCTGGAAATGCGCGTACGGATTTCGTGCGCCGTGATAATGGTTCTTGACCGCGACCTGTGCAAGCTCTTCACGTTTCAGTCCGTACTTGTGCATGTAGTCGCAGGCTATCATCGCATAGAGGCCAGGGAACGTCGCCCCGGCGAAACTCTCCCATTCGCGGTCGGCAGCACCGCAGAGGACATCGGTCGCGTCTCCAACATCCGTCATTTTCTCGACGCCTGCTGCGATTACGACATCGGACATGCCGGAGGCGACCGCTGCAACTGCCTGGCGGAACGCAAGACCGCCAGACGCACAGGCTGCCTCGACACGGGTCGCCGGGATATGGAGGTCGCCGCCGAGACCGACATAGTCGGCGACAAGCGCTCCGACATGTTCCTGGCCGATGAACCGGCCGGCGGACATCGAGCCGACGAACAGTGCATCGATCTCACTGCCGGAGACGTTTGCATCGTCGAGGGCTGCCACTCCCGCCTCCGTGCTGAGGTCACGAAGGGATGAGTGCCAGAGTTCACCGAACTTGGTCATGCCGGCTCCAATTACTGCTACTTCTCGCATTTCTTTCACATCCTGATCTTTCCTTTATGTCGGGCATACACCGCATAATCCAGGTACTTCTTCTTCGCAAGCATGTCTTCGACTGAAGACGCTGCACTCCGATTAATCTTCGTCTCGATGGCATCGGTCACGGTGATATCGAAGGCATCGGACCCGGCACCACTACCGTAGCTGGTGGCGAAGATGCGGTCGCCGGGGCTGGCGATATCGAGAACCGCCGCAAGGCCTAAAGGCACTGCACCGCTGTAGGTGTTTCCGAGCCGCGGAACCAACAGTGCCGGCTTTATCTGGTCGTGGGTGAACCCAAGCGTTTTTGCCGCCTTCTGCGGGAACTTGGCGTTTGGCTGGTGGAACACCGCATATGTATAGTCAGATGGGACCGTGCCGCGGCGCTCCATCATCATCCGTGCGGCGGACTCGATGTGCCTGAAGTATCCAGGTTCTCCCGAGAACCTGCCGCCGTGCCGCGGATAGGTTTCCCCCTCGCGGCGCCAGAAGTCCGGCGTGTCGGTGGTGAAGGAACAGGTATCGTTGATCTCGGCTATCGGGTCGCTCTCTCCAATGACGTAGGCGGCGGCGCCTGCGGCCGCCGTATATTCGAGGGCGTCTCCGGGGGCTCCCTGGGCGGTATCTGCGCCGATGGCGACCGCGTACTTCATCATTCCAGATGAGACGAGTCCCATCGCCGTCTGGATACCGGCGGTGCCTGCTTTGCAGGCAAACTCATAGTCGGCGGGGGGCATGACCGGCGTCGCGCCGGTGGCATCTCCTACGGTCACCGCTGTCGGCTTTTCCGCGTACGGGTAAGTCGGGTCGGAGCCA
>JAZUDC010000039.1:0-28129 GCA_045639425.1 Methanocorpusculum sp. | reverse complement strand
TGAGACAGCATCTCAATCGCCTGATCCTCATTAATACCCGGATTGATGCTCTCCTGCAGACTGGTTACAAACTCAGCGAAGATCTCCATTACATCAACATTTTTCACCAAATCACGAATGCGGGATTCCTGCTTGGCAGCAATATCAGCAACCTTCCCAGCCCAGTGCTCCCAATATTGGCGTTCACCGATCTTCTGAACCATTCGAGCATAGATGGCACCCTGCAAATCAGGAAAGATATCGTGGGACAATAAACTCGTCTGAACAGTAGACTCATCAGAATGGAAATCAGAAGCAGGATTGCCAATCAGGATACGATCGGATTTCTTGTTTTCAAGTTTTATCCGCTCAATTTCGATAGCAAGCCGCTCATCGTGGGCACGTAAGGCGTTCAGCACATCCCAAACAACCTTATAGGTCCCGGAATTCGTATCCAACTCCTTCGTGGGGTCAACAGTGGAGGGAATTACCAGAGGAAGGATGATATAGCCATACTTCTTCCCCGGCGCACGTCGCATAACCCGACCAACCGACTGAACGATATCGATCTTTGAATTCCGCGGGGACAAAAACAGAACTGCATCCAACGAGGGAACATCAACACCCTCCGAAAGACATCTCACGTTCGTCAGAATCCGGCATTTCAGATCGTCTTCACCCTGATCTTCATTCTTTATCCAATTTATCAACTCATCGCGTTCGGTTGAACTCATCGTGCCATCCACATGCATCGCTGTCACTTGGGAAAGCTTGTTCCGGCTGGCCTCGGATAAATCAGAGAAGTATTTATCCTGAAGTTCGTTGAACTCCTTCGTGATATCCTTGGAAATGGCGATATTCTGACAAAAAGCAACAGCACGTTTCATAGGGCTGGGATCTGAGACCAGAAAAGCACCGTCATCACCAACAATCTGTTTTGAGAGAGCGTTACAACACCCAACGAGCTTGATGGCATCGTCGGCGGTCAGCTTCGAGTTCCGGGAATTGACATGCTGACGAACCGAAGGAGTGAGGCTCCGATCATTCACCGTAAGAACCAATACTTTGTAGTCCGAGAGAAGACCTTGAGAGACTGCTTTACCGAAACTCAGATGATACATTTCACGACCGTAGAGATGCTCATCATCCATCGAACAGAGGATCGCATCCTGCAGTTCAGCCTTCTTTTTATCTACATCCCGATACAAACGAGGAGTAGCAGTCATATACAGCCGCTTCTTAGCTCTCAGAAATTCATTGCTGTGAACCTTCACAAAAGAAGACTCATCTTCACCAGAAAGGGTAACACCCGTCGTACGATGAGCTTCATCACAGATGATGAGATCGAAATCGAACGCACGGCCCAAACACTTCTGAACTTTATGAACGACGTCAATACTCTGATACGTCGAGAAGACCACGGTCATGCCATCATGAGACTTCCGAGCATCCGAAAGCCGCTGATAGATGGTAGCGCAAACCGTGCTGGCAGGTAAGGGTAAATCAGTCACGCTGGCATCAGAACTATCAGCAGAACCACGTTTCGTTTTTGACGAGACGCTGGCATCCGAGCAGACACAGATAGGATAAATAACGTCAAGCTGGTCATACCACATATGAAGAGTCTGGTCGACAAGAGCAATCGAAGGAGCAAGGAAAAGAATCAGACCATTGTTCGCAGTTTCATTCTCCGCGATCTTCAGAGACAGGAACGTTTTACCCGTGCCACACGCCATGATCAGCTTGCCGCGATCATGCTCCAGAAAATGTGTGTGAACGGCGGCAAGAGCTTCTTTCTGATGCGGCAGAAGCTCAAATTTCTCCAATCGTGCAGCAGCACCGTAGATACCTTCGTCCAGCTTATCCCAGTCGACACGAGCAGATTCTAACTTACTCCGATTCAAACGATGGACTTCAGGGACTTGATTCCGAAGTGACTCTTCAGCATGCGAACTCCAGTTATTCGTGGTGGAAATCCATACCCGATGCGAAAAACGAGTGAACGTACCATCCGCACCATGAAACATCTTGCCAGAAGCAGATAAGAACGAGAAGCAGATAAGAACGAGTCGACATCATCCTTACTTATGCCGACATCATCCCCGTAGCATTTACACTGAACAGCCCAATACTCATTCTCAACCGTCTTGCACACGAGGTCAATACCGATATCCTGACCACTCCCAAACTCAGCACGATAGGGGAAATCACTCCAAAGCCAGACTTCCTTAAACTTACCGCCATAGGGCTGATATGTTCGCAAAAAAGATTGCATCAAACGCTCAAAACGATCACCAAGACTCCGCTTGGAAAATAAAGAGGCACGATACTTCTCTATGACAGTGTGAAAGCTCATAGAGATAAATTAGGAGCACTGAAAATATAACAATTTTTACAAGCAGAGGATCACGCGAGAGTGACCTTACATCCCGTATGAGCCAGGACAGATGTGAAAGTCGGGGTGAGTAGGATGCTAGTAATACTGAATCGAAGGAAGATACCGGGTCCCAGGCACACTTATCTCCGCCGGAGAACGGTTTCACAGCTAAGTTCCGTGCTCCGGCGAATGAAAAACCAGTCCTGTTTTTGCCGACCCGTGTAACATTCAAGAAAAAAAGACAGAAAATGGTCCCGAAGGGATTCGAACCCCTGACCTCCAGCATGTAAGGCTGGCGTCATTACCACCTAGACCACGAGACCGTGTACTTTATTAGATAGATGTTCCACCATATTAAATCTACGGAAAGAAAAGGACCGGGGGAATGAAAACGCCCAGTGCAGATTTTGTGCGGAACTTAAGAGAGTCCGAAGGATTTGAGCGTGACTTCCGGATCGATCTTGCCGACGTGGTAAACCTTGCCAGAGGAGACCTCATTGATGACGACTTCCGCCGGAGAGAACAGGCTCTTGTCGATCTTGAAAAAGTCGTGGCCTGCAGCCATGAAGATGTCGTTGAATGGTTGGCCGTATCCGTTGGATGCGCAGCTCGGGATCTGCTCGAGGTAGTCGACGATTTCGGGTGCGTTCATGGTCAGGTAGATCTGGCCGTGGTAGATGGCCGCATCGTTGGTAACTCCCATTGCAAGCTTTGGGCCGCGCACCGGCGGAATCGGGGCAGGACCGGCGGCGGAGATGATCTTTCTGGTGTCGAATCCGAGCTCGTTGAGCTTGTAGATGGCAGTCTCAACGCAGCGGCCGGCGACCTGGATGGATCCGACGAGTGAGGAGGTAGGCGCAACCAGAGCGCAGACCTCGTTGACTGGGACGTGGCACTTGTCCGCGATCATCTGCATGACGGACTCGGACGGCAGGCGGTCTGCCTCCAGACAGATAACCACCGCGTCGCTCTCGTCCTCGTAGCCAATGCGTTCATAGGTCTCCTTTGGCTGGAGGGACAGCGCCCGTGCCGGACCGGAACCCATCGCGAAGAAGCCGTCGTACTTGATGCTCCAGCCCGCCTTCTGGGAACCGAGACAGGAAATCGCCGGGAAATCAGTGCTGATGTCGATGAAGGTCATCGGGATCTTGCCGACCTTGTCCTGGCGGAAGGTGATGTTACCGAGACCGCCCATGCAGATGGCGGTGAAGTAGTAGCCAGCTCCATAGCTACCGGTGGCGTTGACACCACAGTCCACGATACGTGCGCCGTTATCATGTTCATGATAGGCGACATTGAGCCATTCCGCGTCCTCGACGAGTTCCTGGAAGAGCTCTAAACCTAATTCGTTTACACTTACCACAATAAAATCCCCTAAAAGGATATTACCATACTATTCGCAGGGGGAATAGATAAGAGTTATTGATTCGCATGCGAGGGCGGGTTCCAGAGCCACGGATGAATCCACCTCCCATAATCTAGTATATAATTTTTATTCTGGCATTTATTCTAACATCTTGGCACGGCGAAAAACAAGAAAAACGTGAAAAACGATTCAATTCAGAATCAGAGTTCAAAAACTGATTTTTAATACAGACATTATTCTTCATGCCTGTTGCTCAACCATAGCATTTCTATCAGCAGGAATCGGTGAGAAAAACGGCAAAAAAGAAATGGAAAAATTTTTACATCCGTCTGAGCAGAAATGCCGCCGCGGCACCGAAGCCGACAATCAGACAAAAGATCGGTGCCGGAGACTGCGGCGTGGTCCTGGTCAGATAGCAAACGGTGAGAAGTCCAGGATATCGGCGGTGTGGGTGCAGACTTGTCCGAAGTGCCGCCCAGATACCGAGTCAGGCAAGCGATCCATGCGTCGTTGAAGTAATGTAGAAACAGAATGTGGCCCGGACTCCGCCGTTCGCGTTGATGGCGGATTTCGGCACCGAGATGCTGACGCATGATCCCAAGACCAATCATCGAAAGTTTCTTACCTTTGAAATCACGGTAGAGCAGTCGGTTCAGCCTCCTGAGACTGGCGGGTAGAGAACAATCTCATCTCCCTCGTTTAGGGTGATGTCTCTGATATCCTCATGATCGATGCGTTCCTTATTGTACATAAGAACGATGTGTGATTTCAAAATGCTGTTCTCGAACAGTTCCGTCTGTACCGCCGGTTTTTCCCCTGCGAAAAGAATCAGGGCATCCTCTATGGTCCCTCCCATTGGGACATCGATTGTTTTTTCCGCACCGAAGAGGTCCCGGTATTTCACAAACGACCGAATGGTAATTGTCGTCATAGTATCCTATATCTTCTCCACAATCTCATCGAGGGTGATGGTAAGCACCAGTGTTTTTCCAGCAAGTTCCATATTGTTCTCTATCTGTGTTCCGTCAGTCAACTTTCTAGTATAATGTACGATAATGTACGCGTACGGTATCTCCTTTTTTTACAGGAATTTTCAACTTCGCCTATTTGGTATTTATTTAATCTCAGCCAGCATTATCTCAAAGGTCATAGTCTGTTCAGACAAATACTGGATTATAACCATTTCCATGGTGTTCCAAAGTGCTTCCTCTACCTCCGAGAGGGGTCCCATCTGCTTGTCTTCCGTAGAATAGGCCCCATATACATCCTCTGGAGCTATGTTTACAGTTTTGGTCTCTCCAACCTTCATACCAATAACTGTATCATTAAATCCGGCGACGACCTGCCAGGAACCAATAGTGAATTCGAGTGGTGTGCTACCGACGTTCAATGGAAGCTCAGTGCCATTGACACTCAAGGTATAGTATACCGATACCGTATCGCTGGTCTTTGCGGTTGGTTCATTCGCGACACATCCTGCCGAAGTGACAATCGCCGCGACAAGAATCACGGTCGAAATCATGAAGATTTTCTTTGCATGCATATCGCATGCCTATCTATAGAATTTCGTCTGAGGATATGATAAGGTTTTCAGGAATAAAAGCATACACCTATATCACCTGGAAACGTATATTAAGAGCATGTTAGTCTATATTGACGGTAAATTCGTACCGGAAGAGGAAGCATCTGTATCTGTGTTTGATCACGGTTTTCTCTACGGAGATGGTGTCTTTGAAGGTATCCGTGCCTACAACGGTCGTGTCTTCAGACTTCAGGAACATGTCGACCGCCTCTTCGACTCAGCAAAGGCAATCGATCTGAATCCGGGTATCACCAAAGATAAGGTGTCGGAAATCATCAAGGAAACCCTGCGCAAGAACGATCTGAAGTTTGCCTACATCAGACTAATCATTTCCCGTGGAAAGGGCGGTATGGGTCTTGACCCAGCCACATGCACGAAACCGACCATGGTCTGTGCCGCAGCACCGACCGGTGCCATGTATGGAGATCTCTACGATTCAGGTATCACTGCTGTAACAGTCTGTGTTAGACGCAACACTCCAGATACCATTCCCCCGAACGTAAAGTCCCTGAACTACCTGAACAACATCCTGGGTAAGATTGAAGCAAACTACAAGGGTGGAGACGAGGCTATTTTCCTTGACCGTACCGGCAAACTTGCGGAGGGTTCTGGCGACAATATCTATCTGGTGAAGAATGGTATCCTCTTCACTCCGCAGCCCATCAACAACCTGAAAGGAATCACCTGTATGGTTATTCTTGAACTTGCCGCCAAGCTCGGAATTAAGGTCGAGATTTGTGAGCTCGGTCTTTTCGATCTCTACACTGCAGATGAAGTTATCGTCTCGGGAACCATGGCAGAACTCTGTCCGATTGTCAAAGTTGATGGAAGAGTTATCGGCAACGGCAAGCCGGGAGAGGTCTGCAGAAAGATTCTGAATGCCTTCCAGGAAGAAACAAAGACAAAAGGTGTTGTATACTAATCAGCCTGGTTGAAAAATAATTTTTTTAGCTCTTTTTAAAAAAATTAAATTGCTAGGGAAATTGAATACCCGCGCTGACATCGATCTTCTCGTAGATCTCCTTCATGTCATCCTTCTAGATACAGTACTTGTTTTCCGGGGCATGGCAGTGTACACAGTCGAGACACGGATCGATCTTCTTTTCAGACAGATGAATAAGTTCGGTCTTGGCACCTGCTTCTACATTCATACTTCATAATTTAACTGCACAACTTATAATAATAGTACTATTAAAATAATAGTATAGAAACCCGTCTTACCTGCACCTGTCCCCTACATCGGCTGCAGAAAGCTATCGGCAGTAAATGGAAAACTTATCTGATTTGCATCCTGGAAAAGAAGCCCTCAGGTTCAGCGAAATATACTGGCAGAGGTGGCCTATCAGACGCTTAATTTTTATCTTTTTTAATTAATTTCGCAGATTATTGGTAGAAATACTGTATCATTCCGCCATATAATGAAAACACATACAATTATTCATAGAGGAAAACAATATAGTAATATGGAATCATCCCCGGATATCTGGATAGAAAAATACCGTCCACGGACACTGGACGAGGTCGTCGGTCAAAAGGAGATTGTCGACCGACTAAAGCTCTATGCATCATCAAAAAGTCTGCCGCATCTGTTGTTCACTGGGTCTGCCGGCACCGGCAAGACAACCTGTGCTGTAGCCCTTTCCCGCGAAATCTTCGGAGAGACCTGGAGCATGAACTTCCGGGAACTCAATGCTTCCGACGAACGCGGTATCGATGTCGTCCGCACCCAGATCAAGGAGTTTGCCCGTACCTCTCCTCTTGGAGATGCAGAGTTCAAGATACTGTTCCTTGATGAAGCTGATGCGCTTACCAACGATGCACAGGCAGCTTTGCGCCGGACCATGGAGAACTATGCGGAGACCTGCCGGTTTATTTTATCCTGCAACTACTCTTCCAAAATAATTGATCCGATACAGAGTCGGTGTGCTATCTATCGTTTCAAACCGCTTACTGCAGATGCTGTGCATGAACAGATGGACCGAATAGCTGCAACCGAGGGAATACAACTGGATGAAGATGCATATGCGGCAGTCTATTATGTTGCCCAGGGAGATATGAGAAAAGCAATCAACGCCATCCAGGGGGCTGCCATTGTCTCGCATACAGTTACCGCTGCCAATGTCTACACAGTAACCTCGACAGCAAACCCTGAAGAAATCGCCGATTTACTCGAGATTGTTCTTGCAGGAGATTTCGAGACTGCTGTCCGGATGCTCGCACAGATGATGTACGACAAAGGAATCGCACCGAACGAACTGCTGAACCAACTCTACCGTGCGATATCGTCATCCACCACGATTGACCGGAAAATGAAAGCGGATTTCATTGACGCCATCGGAGAAACCGATTTCAGGCTGAGTGAAGGCGCAAATCCTGATATTCAGATGGACGCACTTATTGCAAAGTTCATCGGCGGCGTCAGTGCGTAAAAAAAGAATATTACTGAGCGGGTGGAAGTAATCGAGATTAGTTTCCTCAGCACACTCTTTTTCAATAGCTTTTTTTGTTTCGCGATAGGTCTCGATTCCTTCACTGACACTGCGGCGTGCCACAACAACCCCTAAGGAGGCGATGCCTGCCTTAACACCAGCAACAACGTAGCAGTTGCACCAGCTTTCATTCCAGAAATTGCACCGCGCCACAACGCAGCGGAAACGCTCCCACGGGAATACCATTTTACTGTGGTAGCTGCACCAAGAGCAACTCCTATTTTTACACCAGCCTTCATACCTGTGACCACCGCTGCTTTCATCGTTTCTGCTTCATGACATGCCAGCGTCAGAATTGCATCAAATCCTTGCGGTTCAACAGTCATGGCAAGAAGCTTATCGCGAACATCGAAGATTTTGCACCGATTTCCCTGTACCAGTTCACAGATATCTGCTGAAGCAGGTGCATGTGCCGGAACATAATGCAAAGCAGGCGAAGATTCAAGATAATCGAACGTCCTGAACTCTGCCGCAACATCGTAGAGCACGGTAATCGTATACTTTTCCTGTGTTTCTCTGCTACAGATGGAATCTGCAATGAAAAACACAGCATCCGGCGTCCGGCACCCAACATGACTGAAATAATGGAAGGCCAGGAAGCAGCACCACTTCAATCTCCTTTGGATAGGCTGAGTCAGTAAGCGGTAACGCACGTGATTCCTGTGCCATCAGTGCCGTTTCCGCTGTCGATTGTATAAACACCGCTGACTGTCCGGCAACACCGATTCTTGTCGGACAGTCGGTATACTGCTTGACGTAATTCGCATATTTTTTCTCAAATCCCCTTATATGAACTTCCCTATGAGCTCCTGCGGGGTCATGTGTTCCTTGCGGGCAAAGCGTTCTATAACCCAGGCAGTACCGGTACCGTACTGCATCGCCTTTTTCGGAAGCCAGGCGAGATCATACGGTAGACAGGTTGCCGCCGCCCGACGCAGGGCAATCTTGCGCAATGGACCATCAACTAAATCCTTTGATTGCAGAACTTTGGCGATAGCAATGATCCTGGCATCCATGAAAGGTTGCAGTAGATCTATATGGCATAGTGCCGCAACTGCACGGTCACGTTCCTGTTGCAGATGGTAGATCTCCTGATCGTGATCCAAATCTTCCCGCAAATGCTGACTCGTACCGTACCGGGCATATCCAGCAAACAGTTCATCCGCCCCCTGCCCTGTTAAAAGCGCTGAGGCACCGTATCCAGCAGCTGTCCTGCAGATGAAATATTCAGTTACTGCAATCTCGACGTTCATCACGGTTGGCTCAGGTACGACCGGCACGACAGCCGACAATGCCCCCAGTACCTCCGCCTCTGTGATTTCACACACAGTGAGCGGAATACCAATTTCTAACGCCGCTGCTTTCGCATCCTTCAAATCGTGCGAGTGCACAATACCTGCAGCTACTGCCGGAAGTTTGGCAAGAACCGCTATGAATGAGGAATCAACCCCGCCGGACAATGCGGTAACTACCTGACCTGAAGATGATGCCACTGCATCGGTCACCGCTTCACGAAGTGCAGCAGCAAGAGATAAAGCGACGGTATCCGTCATCAGTATCCCCGGCTGAAATCGGCAAAACAGTTGTTAACAGCACCGGTAATGACCTTCCTCAGATTATTCGCATCCGGAATGTCCCGACGGGGTGGTGCAATGTCGGCACCAACACCGCAGAACTCATCAATACGGGCATACATAACTAGAATTGCCGTACTTAAATCGTCGGCATAGGACGAAGCAGCTTGCATTGCTTCCTCACTTACCCTGACAATTTTTGAAATCATATATCTCTCTATTGGTGCTCCAGAGAGATAGATGTTGCAGTTTGTAACAAATTTGCCAGGTCAATTACAAAATGTAACATCATTGAAACCGGCAAAGTTACCGATATATATAGCCTGAGTCGCCGAATTAAAAAACTAGAAAAAGAAATTCCATGGGGCAGCCCAGATTCGAACTGGGGTCAAAGCGTCCCAAACGCTCTAGGATGGACCAGGCTACCCTACTGCCCCTTGCGCGGTAGATTATTGGTTTTTCACATTTATATATCCTTTTTTTCGCAAACAAAAAAATGATTTAGTATATCCGCCAAATTGACCGGGATATACGGACGGTGGTGGCCGCAGATAGGGCAGTCTTCCGGTGCAATTTTTCCATAGTGGAGGTGACCACAGTTGGTACATCTCCAGATGATGTAACCGTCAGCTTCGAATGCCTAACTGGCTTCAAGTTTCTTCAGGAACTTGAGGTAGCGTTCCTCATGTGCCTTTTCAATGGTTGCAACACCTTCGAAGAGATCTGCAATCTCTGGAAGTCCTTCTTGCTTTTGCAGTGTTGGCGAAGTCGATGTAGATCTGTGTCCATTCCTCGTGTTCACCAGCCGCTGCAACTGCTAGGCTCTTGAGCGTTTCAGGAATACTCCCCGCTCAGAATCTTGAACCAGCGTTTCGTATGTTCCTTCTCGTTGTTGGCAGTCTCCTCAAAGATGTCACCGATATGACTGTGGCCTTCCTTTCGTGCCTGTGCAACAAAGTCGGTGTATTTGTTACGTGCCTGGGATTCGCCGGAAAATCAGCGAGCAGGTTCTGTTCGGTTTTACTGCCTTTTAATTTACCCATAGACAATAGATTAGACACTAATATAAAAAAGAGTTATGATTTGGAGAATGCTTCAGAGCGGCAAGGAGAGAGATTTTTCTCCGACAATAGTGCCGTTGAATTTGCCATTCAGCAGTGCATCTTCCATAATCTTTGGATCTCTGCCATCGAGAACCAGCATCGGAATACCACTACGTTCAGTAACCTTTGCCGCAACCAGGTCGATGATCATATTCGAACCTGCGCTCATCTTCTCCTTCATGATAAGAGAGATCAGCTCTACAGGAGACATTCTCGTGTATTTTGTTGCTTTCGGGTCTTTCTTCGGGTCTGCGGTGTAGATGCCGTCGACAGCCGTCAGAGCAAGCAAGAGATCTACACCGGTTTCTTCCGCAAGAACGGCACCAACCGCATCAGTAGTCTGACCAGGTGTGACCCCACCCATAACCACGATTCTACCAGACATTGCAAACTCTTTTGCCTGAATATAAGATTCGGCCACCCGCGGATACGCATATTCTCCAAGAGCCCCAATAAGAAGGGAGGCATTGATGCGCGTGACCAGTATGCCGATTTCATCGGATGATGCTTCATCGAGACTGATGTCACGGCACGCTTTGAGATACCGGCGTGCCTCACCGCCGCCTCCCACAACAACGAGGACTTGAATTCCCTGGGAACTGAGGTGAATCAGGGATGTGATCCATTCCTTAATCCGGTGTGTTTCAAGGGTCGGTACAAGGACCGAACCGCCTACTGCTGCTACGACCCGTTTCATAGTACTATACTATTTGGGTTCTATCCATATAAAATCAGTGAGATTGACTGGGGATCTATTTATCACGTAGGTAGTACAACATAAACATGGTATGGTAAAATATCTCTTCAACGAGGCTGTTCTCCGGGAAGATGCACGAAGAGGTTCATATTTCCTCCGGTATCTTCCCTGGCTGGTCATTTCGGCAGCACTTGCAATTATCCCATGGATGGCCGGTATCGTAGCAAAAATCACCTTCTTCGGCCAGATACTCGAGATCATGACCCTCCTCATCTCAGGTCTGCCGGTGAACTTTCCACAGGGGTTTACCCCAGATATCTGCGTCAAGATCCTGATAAGCGTTGTATTCGGTGTCATCTTTATTCTCCTGCTGCTTTTCTGCATCAAGAACACAAAGATTCCACGACTGGTCATCACCAAGAACCGAGTATGCCTAGTCAAGCGGCCGAACAAATACTATGAAGTACGATATGACGAAATTGATGCATTTATCATCAATAGACACACGCTGAAGATCTATACCGGCGGCAGAAAGGTATTCGCCTTCGGCCCGCTTGCGGATGTCTTCACCACCCGTGATGTGATTACCGTCATCCTCGAAAATCGGTATGTAGACGAGGAAAAGGAGGCAAAACAGGTCAACCCGGCTTCTGCCTCCGAACCGGAACCCATTGACCAGACAAGTAACGTTTTCCCATCCAGTACAACATCCTCTTTTTCACTCTAAATCCATGTTTGAAGATTTCGTAAAACAGGTACATGCAATTCGATATAACGACTGTCATATTGAAGAGATTGATGACCCGGTCGTCGTGGAAGAGACCGTGACCTTCTATTTCAACGGCAGAAAATATCTGTCTCTGGTTGCGACAAATGACTCGTTAACGGAACTCGGTGCCGGCTTTTTCATTGCGGCAGGAATCGCAAAAAAAATAGAGAAAGTGGATGTTAGAGATCTTGATATCTGGGTCAAAGGGGAGATGAAGGCAACGATTATTGGCTGCATGGAGTCGGCCGGTGGATTTTCACCTGACAGAGCAGAACTTGATGCAGACATCAAAACCAGCATCATAACTCCTGATGAAATATTCACTATCAAGGAATCCCTCAACGGAGATACTTGGGCAAAGACCGGCGGTCTCCACTGCACAGCACTATCTCATCAGCACCAGATAGTTGCCATCTTTTCCGACATCGGGCGCCACAATACTATCGACAAGGCTATTGGATACATGACACTCCACGGTTTCAACCCACAAGAATGCGTCCTCGGCTGTACCGGCCGTCAGCCAATTGGCATGGTGAAAAAAGCCGTCAACGCCGGTATTCCCATCATTGTCTCCCGAGCGGCCACAACAACCGCAGGAATTGAACTTGCACAGCGTTGCGGCATTACACTCATATGCTTTACCCGCGACCGCAGGTTCACGACATATACACATCCAGAGCGTGTCCGATTTTCATAACCCTCCTTCTTCAAGCGTTTTCTTGCGCAATCTTTTCCACCTGATTCAGATGCTTAAGCCTAGCCTCATAGGAGATTTCCATGGATGGCAGAAAATTGGTAAATCTTATCACATCCCTTTGCGGAAAGGATATACTTATCGCTCCAGATCTGTAAGCGCAGATCATTCGCCGGTTTGTCTATGGAAAAAATGCTGATATTGTCCCGTTTGAATTTCAGGCCGTTTAAATTTAGATGCCCAGAAAACACGATGACTGAATGAAACACCGTCTTCAGAACACCCAGCAATTCAGAAAGTGTGCGGATATGAACCTTGTTTTGCAGAATCGGATTGTAGAAAACACACGTCTCACCACTATCATAGACTACTATCCAACTACGGTCGTCCTTTTTGCCGTAGATTGTGCCATCATAGTTCTTGCATTCAAATACATAGATACCAGTCTCAGTAATGGCTACATTATCGATTTCAGATAAACGACCGCTACCATCACCGTAGGGAACATATAATCATTTCAATGTCTGATGATGCGTAGGTATGGCATCGCGAGTATGCAGCAGTTCATCAACTTCATCCTCAAACGCGGCACATTTCTCAGTTCCAGCTGTCAGTTCAAGATACTCGATACGTGCTGCCGCCCCCTTTCTGCTGAGAGGTTTATCGACATCAGCAGTTGGTTTCTTCGTACATTTCTACGCCTGTTCATGAACATCCGGATAAGAAAACTCATCGACAGTCGTCTGCTCCTTTGTCTTCCTCGAGACCGAACATGTACCTCTCGTTTGCGCAGTTCCAGTCACGTGCATGATTCTGGTCAGCAGTTCTGATAGACTGCCGTGTATTATTTCTCCCGCTGGTTAATATGCTTCGAGGAACGGAATCAGCAATCCATACGTTTCCTTATAGGTTTTACCACAGACTGAGGATATTTCACTTCATTGCTCATTTATTGCGCTGTACAGATGTTACAGATTACTGTAGAACAACGGGAGAGTCTCAGAGCTGGAACTCGACACCGTAGACACGCTGTGGAACTTCGGAATGGACACGCCACATATCCTCGGGAGAGACAGTTCCCACCTGAAGCATGCGCTGCATAGCGCGCGGAACCGACCGCGGACCGTTGACCGCACCGGGACGGGAATTGTCGTCCATGAAATCGCTTTCCAAGGTAAACGACCGTTTTTCCAGAAACCAGTCGGTAATGAACGGTTCACGTACCGTAACCGACGGATGCAACGGCGTATCACAGGTCGCAAAATGTTTGACGACCTGTTGAGGCGCAAGTCCTGCGGCCTTCGCCATATCGGCCACATCGCTGCAACTGCCAGTTTCTGCATGAATTTGCAGAGCACATCTGCACTCTGCCGCAAGTTCAAGAGCATGCTGCAGCACCCGATTCGACATCGCCCAAATTTCATCTGGTACCGGATAATGCGGACGGCCTGACTTCAGCCCGATGGTCTTTCCTTCCTGCACATACCCAGCAGCGACATCAAGACCCCCTTTCATCAGTGTTTCTGCCTCTTCAAGATTCACCCGGTCCAGCATCCAGCCGATCTCCGCCGGATGGATGCCACATATGACATATGCATGGCAACCGAGATCACGGACTGCCTGCGCATCCTCCAGTGTCTCATCGAAGACCGCACGGAAATCGCTTGGGGTTTCCGGCACGACACCGCACGACCAGGAAGGAAGCGATACCAGAACGATATGAGTCCCACCGGAACGCATGAATTCCTTAATGACCTCGGGGCCGAGACCGGTCCGCCGACAGAGATGAAAATGATCATCGAGAATGGGAAACTGAGGGGCTGCCATTATTATCTCTTCTCTAATTCACAGACAGTTGTCAGCAGCTCAGCCGCAGCCTGTTCCCGCGGCCCACCACATTTCTGGATGAGTGAGAGATCATGGAAGATACGTTCGGCAAGATCAGGAGCACGAGTCATGACATACCGAGTGGCATGGACTGATGCATCAATTACCGCATCGAATCCGCGATTTACTGGGCGTATTCCCGGATGCAGAATCACTTCCTCTCCTACCGGTGTCAGTTCAACCAGATACGTCTGGTCAGTTTCATGCATGACCATTGCTGCGTAGCGGATATAGGCATCCGCTGTCTTCAGATACTGAAACTCGCCGTCCTGCGCGAGGTCGGCGCTGTCCACATCGCTGAATGCATAATAGGGATAGAGATAGGCATCCGATACGAAGTTCGCGGTAATCCAACCGTACCGCCGGATATTTGCTTCCGTCTTCGATCCCTTGAAAAGGATAAGCATCGGCTTCTGATTCGGACGCTGAATGATACCGATTGGGGCAGCGTTTCCTTTGGTCACTGCTATAATCTCTGTTATTCCTTCGGTCACGAGTCCCATTCCCACCCCTCCATAAGTGCAACAAAAATGCCTGCAATGCAGATGTCAGCAAGCGAACCCGGATTGATACCTTCCGTAAGACACCAAGCGTCCAGCACCTCTATCGACATTCTGCCAGTCTGCACCATTCGCGCGGAGTTCCGCAGTTCCTCTGCCATGGCATTTCCGAGCTTCTTGATAACGAACGTATCCGGATAGGTCGCAAGCATCTCCATGAAGACGCTGGGAATCTTCGAAGACCCACCAGATTTCTTCAGGCGGTCTGCAAACTCGCGGACCAGAGCGAAACCATTGGTCCATTCGCGGGCAACCATGTCAAAGTCCGCGGAAAACGCCATGACATCGTACATTGTCATCCCCTGCTTTCGCAGCATCTCTAGCGAGGTAGGACTATGTACATCCATGGATGACTCTTCAGCGACCCGCACCGCGGTCAGACCAAACGCCTGATAGAACAGCACGGCATCCTCCACAGTCGTTTCCTTGATAAACTTTCTAGAACCATCGATACCACGGCCTTTCAGCAGAGGTAGCAGGAGAATAAAGGCTCCAAAATGGGTATTCCCACCCGAATGACAGTTTGTCCGCTGAACCGCGTCGTACATCGCCTGACCAAGCGACAGCTGGTCAATCCTTTCGAATATCGGCCGGGCACGGACAGCCGATGACAGGAAATGTTCGAGCCGTGTATCCTCATAGTCGTGTTCTCTATCGATATTTCCCGGTTTCACCTTCGCACAGATTTCCAGCAACATCGCGAATGATGCCAGTTCCGCCGCCTCTGCAGCCGGCATCATTGCCCCGAGACTCCTTCAAAGATATGTTGCATGATTTTCTCTGAAAGATGACATTTTAGCCGCATGTATTCTGGTTTGGCAAGGCCGGTCTCCATCAAAGCCATATCACGAAACATGCACGGTGTTGTCGATTTACAACAGAAGGCCAGACTACCGAAACAGGTGCTACTTCCCGATTCAAGTGGCGTACCAGTAACCGCATCCATCTTCAACTTGATATATTCTTCATGCCCAAGTCCGATAGCTGAAAGTGTCGGTAGAAGCGGACACTGTTTCATTGGCATACAGCAGAAAGCAAGACCACGATAGTCACCACCTCTACACACCTGTTTTGGGGCATTGTACCAGCCCATTTCCAATGCAGTTTCCTCACTAAATTGCGTCAATATCTTCAGAATTCCAGGGTGGGCTCCACGAGCAAGAGAGACTAAATCTGCTCCGTGCGAGAAGTAATCCATCATGACATCGGTTGAAGTCACGCCGTTGTTGCCAATGATGATAAGCGGACAGGAATTGCGAATCTGCCGCAGTTTTGCATGACCGAAATCCATTAGGTCGATATGCAGGATATCCGCACCTGCTTTCCAGAGCAATCGAGCAAGGTCACGATCATCGACAATGCCTGCACGAAACTTCACCGATACGCAATATCCTGCAACATGCAGTGCAGAGACTATCTTAACAAGTCTTGGGATGTCAGCAAGCAGTGCTTCTCCGGCACCGGCGGCTATCATGGGTTTCTGCCGACAGTGCGCATCAATTTCCCCGATGATATCCTTGCCGAACACCTCCGCCGCTTTCAAATAGGCTTCTGCCGATGTCCCGCGGAGATTGACACCAAGAACCAGCCCAGTATCCTCCAAGGAGGCAAGGTCCGCTGCAATATCGGATATTGATTCATTGAACTCCTTGCGACCACAGGCCTCTATCTCCTTCGACGCAGAGATGGTTGGCTCATCGATACTGTATCCACCCAAAAAAGCCCCGCCTGCATATTCTGCGCGAGAACGTACGTATGACGCATCGGTAATGCCGGCCATTGATGCGAGAAAGACCGGACTTTTCACTTCAGTCCCGTTAACGGACAGATATCGGGTATTTCCTACCATTTTGTTTTATCTATATACGCTTTATTTAATATAATGTGTTGTTAGGCAATGCTTAAAAGCAATCATTTACATATGAATATAGGAGATTTTCACCAATGGAAAGATTGATTGGTACTGTTGTTCGTGGTATCCGCGCCCCGATTATCCGGAGCGGAGATAACCTTGCGAAAATTACAGTGGATTCTGTTCTTCTCACTGCAGAATCAGCCGATTTTGCACTCAACGACCGTGATATTGTTGCTGTAACTGAATCTGTCGTTGCCCGTGCACAAAACAACTATGTAACCGTCGAGGATATTGCCGCCGATGTCAAAACAAAACTGAAAGGAGAAACTATCGGTGTTATTTTCCCGATTCTCTCCCGTAATCGGTTTGCAATCTGTCTCCGCGGCATTGCGAAAGGTGCAAAGAAAGTTGTCCTGATGCTATCTTATCCTTCAGATGAAGTAGGTAACCACCTCCTATCCTGGGACAAACTCGATGAAAAGGGAATTGACCCGTACAAGGATGTCCTCAACCTGAAGAAGTTCAGAGACCTATTCGGTGCTGTCGTCCACCCATTCACAGGGGTTGACTACGTTGACTACTATTCCCAGATCATTCGTGAGTCCGGGGCTGAGGCTGAAATCATCTTCGCTAATGACTGCCGCGCGATTCTTCCCTATACCAAGCGTGTCCTAACATGCGATATCCACACCCGTGAACGCTCGAAACGCCTTCTGAAAGCAGCAGGAGCAGAGATTGTTCTCGGTTTAGATGACATCATGACCGCACCGATAAACGGCAGTGGATACAACGAGAAATACGGCTTACTCGGATCGAACAAGGCAACTGAAGACAAGCTGAAACTCTTCCCTCGTGACAGCCAGAAGTTCGTCGAGGCAGTGCAGAAAGAACTCATCAGCAGAACCAAGAAGAACATCGAAGTCATGATCTACGGAGACGGTGCATTCAAGGACCCAATGGGAAAGATCTGGGAACTTGCCGACCCTGTCGTATCTCCAGCATATACCGCTGGACTTGATGGTCAGCCTAACGAACTCAAAATGAAATACCTGGCCGACAATGATTTCTCCAACCTTTCGGGAGACGCACTCAAGTCCGCCATCAAGGATTCCATCAAGGCGAAGAAACCGAACCTGAAAGAAAACATGGCATCCGAAGGAACCACCCCGCGCCGGCTGACCGACCTGATTGGTTCCCTCTGCGATCTGACCTCCGGCAGCGGCGACAAAGGTACGCCGATTATCCTGATACAGGGCTACTTCGACAACTATATCTCCGAGTGAATACCATTCCCACGAACTTTTTTGCCCTCTTTCGAACCAAACTAACTTATTCTGGTAGGGACATACACTCATGTGATGATTTCAGTTGAGCTGCCAGACGGGACTGTAAAAACTGCCGATTCCGGAACGGTCGACGCTATTCTCCTGCAACTCAGGCTGAACCCCTATGAATTTCTTGCTATCCAAGACGAAGAACTGCTGCTTGCAGAAGATACCGTAGACGACAATACGCGAATAAAACTCGTCTCCATCGTCCACGGGGGGTAATCAATGACATCATGCCATATCTGCGGAAAACATGCCGTGTTCCGGACACGTGAAGGTGCACTTTGCAGGGACCATTTTACCGCGCAGTTTGAGCAGAACGTTTTCCAGATCATTGAAAAATATGACATGATCAAAGCAGGTGACCGTATCTGCGTCGGATTTTCTGGCGGTAAGGACAGTACAGTTCTCCTATCGGTGTTAGCGAAATTTCTTTCCAAGATCGAACTGATTGCAGTCACTGTTGATGAAGGTATCTGTGGGTATCGTGAAGATACGATTGCCGAAGCGAAATGCACGGTCAAAAACCTCGGTATCGAACACCGTATCATCTCGTTCCACGATCTCTGCGGAAAGACGCTTGATGAACTTTTGAAAGCGGATGCAAACGGTGCATGTTCCGTCTGCGGGACCCTCAGACGCCGGGCACTCAATCAGGCTGGACGTGAATGCAATGCGGATACCATCGCCACCGGCCACTGTCTCGACGACGAGGTGCAGTCAATTGTCATGAACTATCTGCGTGGAGATTTCACCAGGATTACCGGACAGTTCAATACCAACTCCTCCAATTTGTTTTTTCCGCGTATCAAACCGCTGTGCCGGTCGACCGAACGCGAAGTGGTGGCATACGGCATTTCCTGCAGACTGCTCCATCCACTACCAGAATGCCCGTATACGCAGTATGCTCTCCGCAAGGATGTCCGAACCTGGTTGGGAGAGCAGGAACGAGAAAAACCAGGAACGCTACTGAGAATAGCTGAAGGACAAGAGGACCTCAGAAACCATCTGCCACATCTGGATAAGCCGGTAACCGAACTTCATCGTTGTGAAATCTGCGGAGAACCGACCGGCAACCGTATCTGCGCTGCCTGCAAGAAACTCGAAGAAGTGCTTGGACACTGAGATGAGACAATACACTTCTTTATGGCATTCAATAACCAATAGATAAGAAAATTATGCATGGCGGAGAGGAGATCTTCAAATACAAACAGTGTCTTGTTCTGCGGTCTGACCTGAAGATGAGTTGCGGCAAGATGTGTGCCCAGGCAGCACACGCTTCATTAGGATCATATGAAAAAACGTCACTTGTTGATCGCAAGGAGTGGGGGCGAGATGGGCAGAAAAAGGTCGCTCTCAAAGCCCCTGATGTGGAAACACTCTATCGGTTGAAGGCACAGGCCGAACTCATTGGTGTCCCCTGCTCGCTGATCATTGATGCAGGTATGACGGAGGTCCCACCAGGGACCGTGACTGCCCTCGGTATCGGACCTGCAAAACGAGAAACAATGGACAAAATAACCGCTGAGCTCAAACTGCTTTGAACAATACATGAGACCATCATCATTCGAAAAGGAAACGGCACTTGGCATCGGCTACTACGGCACATCTCAGGAAGGTATCGGAGGTCGTCTGCGCAGTACACCAGAAGATTTCCGCGTTGATGAACTACCGGTCTCCTTTACAGGAAGCGGACCGTATCTTATCTGCAGACTGACTAAAAAATCTTGGGAACATCAACATGCAGTACGTGAACTCGCCAACCGCCTGCGCATCAGCCAGAAACGCATCGGATGGGCAGGAACCAAAGATAGAAATGCCGTAACCTCTCAGTACATTTCGCTTTACAAGGTCACTGAACAGGATCTGCAGAACATTGCCATCAAGGATATCAGAATAGATCCTGTCACTCGTCATCAGTTTTCCGTAGGGCTCGGCAATCTGGAAGGAAACACATTTACCCTGACATTACGCGGCTGTTCCGCTGAAGGTAAAACATTGAAAGAACGGGTCGCTGCCATCTCGGAAGAAATCAAAGGCGGTATTCCCAACTACTTCGGTCTGCAACGATTCGGTGCCATGAAACCAGTCACTCACCGAATGGGATACCATATCCTCAGACGTGAATATGAAAAAGCCGTCAAGCTCTATGTAGGAGATGCATTCCCCTATGAATCCGATGAAGTAAAGAAAGTCCGCCGTGCCTTTGCAGAAACCGGAGATGCAAAGGAAGCGCTCCATTCCCTACCAAATCACCTCACCTATGAAAGGATTCTTCTTGATTCGCTGATGAAACAGAAAGATGATTATGGGGCTGCACTGCAGATGCTGCCGTCAAAACTGCTTTCCTTGTTTATCTCTGCCTATCAGTCGTGGCTCTTCAACCTCGCCGTCACCGACCGGTGCAAACGTGGTGTTCCTCTGAATGAACCAGATATTGGAGAGCACCTGGTATTTACGAACGGACGGATAGATATCACAACCCAGAAGAATCTGCCGACCGCACGGCAACACATGAGACGCGGTCGGTGTTTCATGGTTGGATGGATGCCTGGAAAGACCTTTGTCCAGAATGCCGGGCCGTTGGAACGGATCATGCTCCAGCAGATGGAAACAGACGAAATTACTCTAGATTCATTCGACTCCGCCGCCGCTTTCGCCAAGACCAACTTTGATGGATTCCACCGCCGGATTTCCTTGGAAACGGATGTCACGTACGAAACCACAGACGCGGATACTACCCTTTCATTCACGTTACCACCAGGCCACTACGCCACGACGGTCGCCCGTGAATACATGCAGGCTGAACCGGAACAGATGGTCTAGAACAGAAACATCATTACCACAATAAGAGCGGTAGCTCCAATCAGATCGATGGAACTGGTAACTACAGGAACACCGAAATTATCGGGATCAAAGCCGACCCGATAGGTGATAACAGCTGTATAATAGCCAAGCAGATTCATGACAGTCACCACTAGCAGTCCTGCGATAAGCGACAGAAGGACCAGCGGCAACAGGCCCGGTGTGGAGATGTCAAGACCCAATGCAGCAAAATGTACGATGAAGCCCATGAGCGGCAGAAGGACCATCGCATAGATATAATTCTCAAGGAAATGTCTCCATACAAGCGGCTGGGGGACTGCCTTCGCATCAATCAGACCCATATGCATCTCGGTACCGATACGCGACGTAAGAATGCCTCCGACCGATCCACAGCCATTCATGAACGGTGATATTAAGATCAACACAGCGGCTGCCGCAATCAGGGATTCTAGCTGGTTTGTATAGAGCACACCGGCAACAGTCCCCAAAAGAGAAAGCGGAACCAACAGTGGCAGACCTTCCTTTAAAATATCCTTCATCAGCACGGTTCCACGCAACACGGATACAACAGCCCAAATGATAAGAACCAATATCACACTTCCGAGAAGCATCATTCCAACAGGGGGGAGATTCATGAGGTGGGTAGCTGTCACTACCAGACACGGTAGGGTGACGATGTCACCTATGGTGGTGACTGCAGGAGCGCCAACCATATCAAGATCATTGTTACGCTTGTAGCACAGGAGACTGACACCGACACCTACTGCAGTTACCACAATACCAGCAACGATTCCCGAAATGACGGAAATGATAATCATCTCGAAGAGTCCGATGACTTCCGTACCGGTAAGGAGACAGATGAGTTTGCCGAATACTGCAAGAGCTACGGAGAGGATAATCGTCATAATCAGGGAAGACCGCAGATTGTCTCCCAGTTCAGTATCGCTGGCAAGACTCGTAGAGAAAGTACCCATATGCATGGATGATGAGAGATGCGAGGTCAAAATACCCGCAACAGCACCCCGCATATTGATAGAGGGAGTCACCATCACCATTAGCCCCGGAATCAGTAACAGAATTTCGTTTACGGCTCCTAGATAAATGCCTGCAGCGAATGACAGGGTAACGCTGACGATGAGAGTGATGAACCCAGTCAGAAAATCAGAGTGCTGGTCCCTGAAGTGTTCGAATACTATTGCCAATGTCATCCGAATTCACCTCTTCGTCCGTGCACATACTACTAATTAGTTTGGTACTCCTCCCCTATAAAGAAAACGGAAACCCAAAATCCAAAAATATCTAAAAAAACTCAATTTATCAAATAAAACGCTCTTTGCAGATGTCCTGTCAGATACCAGATAACCGCACATGCTGCAGTTACACCGGCAGCTAGCAGAAACATTCCTTGATAATTTCCCGCACCAGTCCAATGCCGATCAACACAAGGTTGTTAGAAATACTGACGAAGAACACCCCAACAACTTCCAGCAGGAAGACCAGACCAAGCAATCCCATGTAATTGAACCGCTGAGCAAATCTCCAGAAAACAAAACCGGATACCACACTACAGATGCCGAAAAGACACAAGAGAAAGCTGGTTCATACTGGTGGCACTTCATAAGAGAACCTAGGCGATGAGCATAGATATTGTCGAGGAAAAATCTAGTGACACCTGCAAGTGCAAAGACGGTAGGCGAGATACAGAGAATCCAAACATGTCCCACCTTGTCAGCAAGATCACCGATGAAGAAACGGAGACTGCCGTTGTGAGCAGGGAAAGAGTAAGTACCAGATTAACCACAAATTCCGGTGCTACAAACGCCTTTTTCATGAGGTTGAAAACCAGTGCTACTGCAGCGGTGCCAAGAAATGACGGCATACCGGCACATAAGCAGAATAAAAAGTAATAATTTGTCGCGGGTTTTCATCATCAAACCTTAAAATAATTCCACAGCGGATTGACTGTGCGTCGTCCTGAAGGATAGACAACCGAATGCTCGATTGCAGCCGTTACAAACTCCTTTGCTTGGATGACAGCATGATCAACGTCATGCCCCAACGCCAGGTATGCGGCAATCGCTGAAGAAAGACAGCAACCGGTCCCATGAATATCTGAAAATGGCAAGCGTTTCCCTTCTATAGTTCTCATTCCGTGTGCGGAAACCAAAAAATCACAACCGGTAAACGACGGTTTATGGCCGCCTTTAATGAGAACGGCCGCGGCCCCCTGCTCCAGAAACCACTGGCCGGCTTTCCGCACTGACGCCCTATCTGTTATCTTCATGCCAGTAAGAAATTCAGTTTCTGGGATATTGGGTGTGACAACTGATGCTCTCGAAAGCAGATCTTCTGTAATCGCCAATAGACCATCACTGTCCAAAAGGACACCGCCAGATGTCGCGACAATGGTCGGGTCAACTACCAGCATGGCGTCGGAAGGCAAAGCATCTGAAACCCTATGCACCGTCTCTGCAGTATTGAGCATCCCAGTCTTCCATGCAGAGATAGGAAATTCTTCACAAAGCGCCTCTATCTGTTTTCCGATGAAGTCGGCCTCAACCTTGGCGGATGCAGCGACCATCGTACCATTCTGCGCTGTCAGAGCAACAACTACCGTCATACCCCAGACACCACAGGCGTTCATTGTCTTAATATCTGTCTGTAGCCCAGCACCCCCAGAAGAATCGGAACCGGCTATTGAAATCACATACTTCATGAATTACTGGTAAACCCCTTCTGGAATTTCTGGACGTTTTTCGACCCTGCCACGTCCTTCCTTGATGGACTTAATTGCCTCCATGAAATCAGCTTTCCTAATCAGGGACCGGGAATCGCGAATGGCATGCATACCTGCTTCAATTGCAAGCGCCATCAGTTCCGCACCGTTGAAATCCTTGGTATACTCGTCAGCCGCAAGAGCAGCAATATCGACATCCTTGGCAAGATGCATTTTCTTTGTATAAATCTTCAGGATAGTCTTGCGCTCAGTTGTACCTGGCAGGGGGAACTCGACAATCCGATCGAACCGTCCCGGACGCAGAAGTGCTGCATCCAAAATGTCGATACGATTGGTTGCCGCGATAATCTTGATATTACCGCGGGGATTGAATCCATCAAGTTCAGCCAGAAGTTGCATGAGAGTCCGGCCAACCTCATGGTCGCCTGCAGAGTAGGCGTCAGCCGTACGAGCTGAACCGATGGCATCAATTTCATCAATGAATATGATTGTCGGAGCTTTTTCACGGGCGAGAGCAAACAGTTCACGAACAAGACGGGCACCTTCTCCAATATATTTCTGAACCAGTTCCGATCCAACTACCCGAATGAACGTCGTCTTCGTCTCATGCGCAATTGCTTTGGCAAGCAGGGTCTTGCCGGTACCCGGCGGACCATAGAGAAGAACACCCTTCGGGGGTTCAACACCTGCCTTCTCAAAGAGCTCAGGATGGATGAGCGGCAGTTCAATGGCTTCCCTCAAGAGCTGGATTTGTTTCTTCAGACCGCCGATATCTTCATAAGTGATGGTCGGCGCCGTATCAATCTCCATCGCATGGACCTGGGCATCGACACGATTAGGCAACACCTCTATCAAAGCGAACGACTGTGGATGCAGAGCACACTGGGCACTGACGGTCAGTTCCTCTTTCTTGACACTCCCAACAACGGGAGAGACGAAAGAAGGGCCAGTCGTGCTCCTGACAAGTACTCGGCCATCGTCCAAGAGCTGTTCAATAGTACCTACAACAAGTGGTGAGGACTTAACCTGTTTGAGTTCTGCCTTATATTTCTGTGCTTCCCGGCGATATTGATCTCGTTCCGACTCTGCTGCCGCAAGATGCAGATGAGCCTGGCGGATAGTCTCACGGAGTTCGTAGTTCCGGTTTTCCAAAGTTATATTGACTTTCCGAAGTGCTGCAAGCTCGGTTGCAGGTGTCTCTCCTGCCGGGAGATCAGGTGATGAAGATACGCTGACGTCGGCAGGGTATTTGACATCGGTATCGGTTTCCTTATTGTCCGTCATGGGAAGTATCTTGATGTGGATATTTGATATTATAGATAAAAATCCTTTCGAAATAATCACCGTATCCGAAATAAGCATTAAGAACGCAGAGATTCAATTGATTTGTACAAATATGTCGCTTGCAGTCGTCTTTGACAGCGCTGGAACCCTCCTCAAGACAGTTCGGTCAGTTGTCGATCTTTCCACGAAGAACCTGATTCCTGAGAATGTCGAGACCACCATGCTGACTTTTGAGGATTCAGCACGGATACTGGTTCTTCTCAATATCAGTTCCACGAACCTCCTAGAAGGCAACGGAGAAGAACTGCTTTCTGCATGGCTTGCGAAAAATAAGGTATCCTTTGGCATCTCCTGCGGCAGAAATATCATCGATGTGGATGCCGTCGGTGCAATCCTCTTTTCAGATAAAAATGCGAAGGTTGCCGATCTGCAGCTAGCCGTTTCCACCTGTAGGAATATTGTCGCTAAGGAATCCGACGTTTTTGCCATGAATACCGGAGGAATCGTCAATACCCGTAAATCAGTCATTGAATTCGGCATCGCGGCTGCCGGACATCCATTCCCTGGCGTTCGTGACCTCATTTCATGCCTCCACAAAAAAGGTGTCTCCACCTATATCGCATCAGGTGACCAAACAGAGAAACTGGAACTGGTAGCCGATAAAATCGGCATTCCACGTAATCGTGTACACGGGGTAGCCGCCCCGCTCACCAAAGCCAATGTCGTTACATCGCTCAAACAGGAATATGATGTTGTGATGATGGTTGGTGACGGAATCAACGACCTTTCAGCGATGCGGGCAGCAGATGTCGCTGTACTTACCTTGCAACAGACAGGAAACAGACCGAAAATTCTTGAAGAAACGGTGGATTATGTCATCCATGACATACGGGATGTTGCCAAAATCGTTGATGATCTGCTGAAAACGCAATGACCGACGAATCCACAGCAGTCCAGGAACTCACCAGACGGCGCGGACAGGAGGAGGAGACAGCAGTAAGAACAGTGCTTACCGCCTTCTGCAATACACTGCCATCCCCTGCTTACACCACTCCAGAAGCCGTGCTCATTCCGACATCGGCAGGTTATGCAGAAATCGATGCAATGGTTATCTGCAGTGGCGGTATCTTTGTCTTCGAATGCAAGCACATGAAAGGAACTGTTCTCGGTAGACCGAATGACCGTATGTGGACCAAGACCGGAGAGTCAGTGCTGTCGTTTCCGAACCCGATTCTCCAAAGCAGACGGCACGCTGATGCGGCGGCAACGTTCTTCGGTGTCGGGTGGAACACTTGCTTTTCCTACGTTGTATTCAATGACAGATGCAAGGTAGAGGATGCAGAATCTTCCGTACAGATCCTCAGAACTAGTACACTTGCAGAATCGCTCAAGCCCCAATTAACAGCCTCACGTTTGAACAACAGCGAACTCTGCCGTGTCATCGAAAAAGCAGGAAAACTGTCTACAGATGAAAAGACACGGGAAAAACATACGGCAAACATCAACAGAGTAAAAAAGGAAAAACGGGTAGAAAAGAAGAGACGGTATTAGTTGGAACGGAATACCATCTTGAACAGATCACCTGATTTCATCTGCCCTAAAGCACCGTGTGCACGACACTCTTTTTCTGAATAGATCTGGCAGGCATCTGCAGCGAAACCAGGACCCCGTACCGCAAACGGTACCGGATCGTGAGTGTGCGTCTTCTTGACAATCGGTGTCGGATGGTCAGGCATCAGCATAATGGTCCCATCAAAGTTGTCAAGAATGTACCCAACCGCTTTGTCGAGATTTTCAATAGCCCTGATTTTCTCCCCGATGCTCCCCATATGACCTGCTTCATCCGTCGCTTCCACATGCATGTAGAGAAAATCAACATCACCTTTCAACGTCTTGACGGCGGCCTTTGCCTTACCCATATAGTTGGTGTCAAGGAATCCCGTCGCGCCTTCGACCCTGACAATCTTCATCTGCGCACATGTTGCAATACCGAAGAGCAGATCAACTCCTGAGATGACGGCACCTTTCTTACCATATACACTTTCAAATGCCGGCATCTCCGGTTTTTTGCCACCGCTCCACGGCCAGACAGTAGTTGCTGGCGTTTTACCAGCGGCAATACGTGCCTTGTTTACCGGATGATCCTTGAAGACTTCTTCAGCACATTTCATGGCTTTCAGGAGTGTCTCACGGTCAGGCCCCTGCGGCAAATACTGTTCAATTTCTTGTCCCACGATGTCATGCGGCGGGAATGAAATCGACCCCTGTGCACCCGGGAACATGATGATGTTTCGATAGGAAACGCCAGGATAAAACTTCAGCTGAGGAAACTTTTCCTGCAAAGAAGCGAGAATGGCAGTTCCTTCCTCACTAGTGATATGACCTGCGGAGAAATCCTTCATCTTCCCATCTTCGATGGCAACCAAGTTGCAACGGTATGCCATATCATTTGGACCGAAGGGAACGTCCATACTGAGCGCTTCAAGGGCCCCGCGGCCAGTATAGTATTTTGTCGGGTCATAACCCATAATCGACATGTTGGCGACATCGGACCCCGGGGTCATCGAGTGTTCGACTGTCTGCAACATACCACAACGACCTTCACGAGCAATCCTGTCCATATTCGGTTTTTTAGCTGCTTCCAGCGGTGTTTTCCCGCAAAGTTGCTCTAGCGGTTCGTCGGCCGCTCCATCAGCTAAAATAAGCAGATATTTCATGATTAATTACCCATACGCTGTTTCAAGAATTAAGTACTTCGTTTACGTCAGGATGCAGCATCTCCGCTCAGAGACCCTCTGTGTAATCCCGAAATTAGTTCAGTGACCTTTTACCAATCAAAACCTATTTTTATGATCGATTTTTGAAATCCAGCGATAATTCGTTTTAGATTTAATTTTACAAACCTATAATACTCTATCTATTTTAGGGAGGATGTTTTATGGGGAGAGGGGAAATATGCTCTTTCTACCGGATTATCATATGTGGAAAAAACCAACGCAGAGAGACTAGAATAACATCATCC
>JAZUDC010000038.1:0-40954 GCA_045639425.1 Methanocorpusculum sp. | reverse complement strand
TCGAAATAGGCGAAGTAACCTGTATATCATTATCTTTCTTAATGCTTCTCAGAACACAAGTACGTAAAATAAATTCCCAGTTTATTGGGTATCGAGTGGACGGTGATTCATTACTGGGGATCAACTGATCAAACTTATTGTAGGGAAAATCACGGAGTTTGTACTGTACGACAAACAGATCCTTTCTCTCCCTGGACATTAATTCGATCCTTGATCCCAATGCTGATTTTCCAGAACCTTTTGGTCCGAGTACCAAAAAATAATTAGATGACAGTAACTTATCAATGGATCTATCTACATTCTCCACAATATCCCTCGTCTTCACGCTCAAAAGTAAAATTTAAATGTGTCTCTCGTTATTCTGGATAATTGCGCGTAATAACTGAAAGCTGTCAGCTGATTTCATCCGTTTTTTTAAATATTGTTGAACATAGGAATTTTCACGGACCTCTTCGGTGAGCTTCTTGCAGAAAGCGTTCGCATCAGGTGCTGTGTCTTCAGTGAGGAAACCTGTTTGGTCAGGCTCTAAACATCTCCGGTGAGTTCCTGAATACTTTTCAGGTACTCGAAGTCAGCGGTGACTATCTTATTAATGTGTGTAAATCTATTGGGATTTAAATATAGTTTTTTGTAGTTTTCAGGAGAAAGTAGAGTAATATAGTGTCCAATACTGGGAAAAGATATACAAAAAATAAATATTGATTTTAGAGTTCTGCTCTGACTTTTTCGAGATTTTCGATGCGTTTTGCAAGCGGTGGGTGGGTCGAGAAGAGTTCCATCAGTGATTCTCCGGAAAGCGCCGGCGTGATGAAGAACGCGTTCATACCGGAGACTTCCTTCTTCGCTTTCGCGGAGACGTTCTCGCTGGAGTCACTGATCTTGGTCAGCGCGGAAATGAGCGCATCGGGATCACGGGTGATGTAGGCGCTACCACGGTCGGCGGCGAATTCCCGGTAGCGCGAGATCGCCATGGTGACAATGGTTCCCAGGATGTAGACGAAGAACGCCACAATATAGAAGACGATGTAGACGACGATGCCTGGGCCGTTCTCGTTGTCGTGCATGCTGCCGAGGATGGCGATGAGGAATGCGTTGTGGAGCAGGACCTGAGCAATCATGACGGCGAAGCTGCCAATGGTCATCGTCAGCATGTCCCTATTCTTAATATGCGAGAGTTCATGCGCCAGAACACCTGCCAGGTCCTTGTCGGAAAGCATCTTCATAATCTGCGGAGTCACAGCGACCACGGCATGGCGCGGACCTCTGCCGGTCGCGAATGCGTTGGCTATCGAGGTCATCGCCGGATGCATGATGATGCCGACCTTTGGCATCGGCAGACCGGCGGTGTCAGCTAGTGTTTTTACTATATTGATGAGCTTTGGGTTCTCATATTCGCTGGTTATCTTGACTTTCATGGTTGCACAGACGATCTTGTCCGAGAAGAAGAACTGGATGAACATCCAGACGAAGACGCCACCGATGATGAGGTATCTCCATCCTCCGCTCATGAACCTAAAGGACATGGAGATGATGATGCAGGCAAGACCAAGCATCACAACCCATGCCACGGTCTGTCTGCCGACAAGACCCCAGTCACGTTTCCATTTCATGAATATATTATTTGCATACAAGTGAATAATAGGTTTCCTATAAGGGGACCGGTTCTCTTAGATAACCTCCGCAGGACGGAGATTTTCATGCATCTTCTTTCCGCAGGAAAATTTATATCAAATATATTGTTTTTTCTATTGTTTTTTCTATTGTTTTTTCTGTGAATATTAGAAAAATGTGCATAAGGTGTACAAATTTCGTTGGAAAAACGTACAAAACATAGACGTTGTTCCCACTTTCCTGCAGCCTAAAGAAAATCATAATTACTCTTACAATCCCTATATCTACATATGAAAATTATCGCCGTCAATGGCAGTCCTCGTAAGAATGGGAACACCGAGACTGTCCTTACTGCATTCCTGAACGGCGCACGGGATGCTGGGGCAGAGATCGAATCCGTCCGCCTCGAGGACCTCACCTTCAGGAACTGTAGGGGATGTAATACCTGCCATAAGAAAGGCGTCTGCGTCATCACGGATGAGCTCACTCCGCTTTTCGCGAAGATCCTGCAGGCGGATGTCCTGGTCCTTGCGTCACCTATCTATTCGATGACGGTGACTGCCGAGATGAAGGCGTTCATCGACCGCGGCCAGTTCCTCTGGGCGCAGAGGTTCAAGACTGGCACGCTGAGGTTCGATGCGCACCATCTGGCGACTCATACCGGTGTCTTCATCGGCACTTCCGGTCAGGTTGTCGACAGTATCTTCAATGCGGCGTTTCCGGTCGTCCGTGCTTTCTTCAGCGATGCTGGATTCTCCTATACGGAAAACGTGCTGTTCCCTGGCATGGATCTGAGAGGTGGTGTCAAGGCATGGCAGGAAAGTACTGAGGAAGCCTATGCCCATGGCAAGGCTCTCGCTGCAAAACCTTGAAAAATCTATTTTTCACTGTCTGCCGAATATCCCAGCAGTGACCTGTAATTCTTCTGCGCCGTCTCGGTCAGCAGTTCTTCGATGTCCGTTCGTAGTAGCGCTTCGCTGCTCAGTGCCGCCTGCCGTGCGGAGAGTACGGCCGAAAAGAGTTCACGGTCGGTCCTGCTCCGCTGCTTGACCGGCTCGAAGGAGAGATCTGCCGCGAAGTCCCAGAGGACCAGACCTTCCGCCGGTGCTGGAGGGGCCCGCCAAATGTAGTGTGCAAGCTGTTCCTTCGCCTCGGTGGGACCCGCCATGCCACGTCCTGCCGCGAACAGAAATCCCGCCATACCACGGACCATATTCCACAGGAAACTTTTCGCGGTGACCTCGAAGACTGGCAGACCGTTCTCCGAAAAGACCTTGGATGAGAGAACAGTGCGGACCGGGTCGCGTCCCTCCTCCATCCGCGAAAATCCGGAAAAGTCCTTGGTGCCGGTGAATACGGCAGCCGTCGCTGCCATGTTCTCCAGGTCGAGTGGATAGGGGAAATAGTACCGGTAAGTCCGCGAGGCCACGGCA
The DNA here is from genome assembly GCA_045639425.1 of Methanocorpusculum sp. Classification (GTDB taxonomy): domain Archaea; phylum Halobacteriota; class Methanomicrobia; order Methanomicrobiales; family Methanocorpusculaceae; genus Methanocorpusculum. The sequence goes on along the minus strand of JAZUDC010000038.1, from coordinate 37,910 downwards.
TAGCGCGGATAGAAGTCGTTACCTACGGTCTGGCATCCCAGACACCAGATGTCAGGCGGCAGATGGAAGTTGACGGCTTCCCGGAACAGTTCAGGATTCTCGACGTTGACGGACAGCAGCTGGCGTCGGACGGATACGCCCTTGTCGGTCCGGCCTGCCGAGCGGAAACAGGCAGATGCCGCATCTTGCCAGAGACCGCAGGAGATGCCCGCCTTGATGAATTCTCCTTCCACGGTCCGTGCATCAGGCTGGTACTGCAAGCCCGCAAAGCCTGCACCAGCATACCCGGCAACGATGGCGATCTTCATGTCGTGGGTCCGAGATGCAGGAACTTCCTCACCTTGCGCATGACGTTGTGGTAGGATTCGTTCGCGTACACTGCAGGCGGCGTCTGCGTGCATTCGGCGGTTATTCTACCGGCACGGATGGCAGCCAGGATGCCGGCGGCGCTTTTCTCCTCAGCGTCAATGATATTGATGCCGTAGCCGACGAAGTCGCATTCATGGGCGTCTGATCCGGCGGTTATCGGTTTGCCTCGGACACGTGCGGCTTCTGCGGCACGGTCGTTGCTGGTTTTCGTATAGTATCTGCTGTTGTATGCCTCGACGGCATCGACCAGGTCCAGACATGCCGGTTTGGCAAGACCGACCGCATGCCGGAACTTGTGAAACGGATGCGGCATGATGACGAGACAGCCGTCGGCCTGCGCCTCTTTGATCGTCTCTTCCGCGGGTTTTCCGCGTTCATACTGCTTCGTGGTCCCCATCACGAGGATGTGGCCGTCTGCGGTCGAGACTTCGATGCCGGGAATGACCAGGACGGGCGCATCCGTCATGGCTGACGCTGCAATGGCTGACGCAGTCGTATCATGGTCGGTGATCGCCACGGCGTCGAGTCCGCGTTCAGCGGCTTTCTTTAGGACCGATTCGACGGGATAGTGGCCGTCGGGGGAAGCCACGGTATGAATATGCAGATCGCATCTGAGTGCCGGCATGGTTTTTCATTAATTCTGTTGGTATTCGTAGATATTAAGTACGGCGGTATGGAGGTTTTAAGGTGGCATAGCCCCTATAGATAGGTGATAATGCGTGTTCTTTTTCCGACCGGGACCCAGAGTGCGGCGATTCTCGAGCGTGAGCTGAAGACTGTAGAGGGGTTCGACTGGGAGATTATTCCTGTAGGTGAGATCGCTTCATTCCTGACCGGAGCGCAGCTGACGAAAATCATCACCTGCCATCCGGTGGAATGTGTCGTCGTCTCGGGGATGTGCACTGCTGACTTTTCCGCCGTCGAGGAGAAGACCGGTGTTCCGGTCTATCGCGGTACCCGACATGCCGCCGATATCAGCCGCTGTTTCCCCCTGATTCTGGCAGGCGGTCTTTCCCGCACGCAGGCGGCCGATGTCCTTCTGGAACGGCAGATACGCGAGGAGACAGCAGAGCGCCTGCTGCAGGCTGAAGCGGCGGCTGAACCCGCCAGTATCTTGCGTGGTGTCAAGTTCGGCGGAACCGCGCGTATCAAGGTGCTCTGTGAAATCATGGACGCCCATCGCCGGACCGATCTGCGCGAGACCGCCTGCCGTGCCCTGGCTGATGGCGCCGACGGTATCGATCTCGGATTCGGTTTCGATGCGGAAGTGGCCGATGTCATCCGCTGCTTCAAGGAGCTTGAAGACCTGCCATGTCTTCTGTCGATAGACACGCTTTCCCCTTCCCTCATCAGTGCATCGCTTTTCCGTGCGGATCTGATCATCTCGCTTACTTACGATTCGCTCGATAGTCTGGCGGACGAACTGAAGGCGGCGGATGCAGCCGTAGTGCTGATTCCCCGTGATGGCAGGACGCTTGTGCAGACCGTGGAAAAAGCGCAGGACCTTGGTCTCAGAAAGCTGTTCGCCGACCCTCTGTTGCAGCCGCCACTGTCTGGCATGACTGCATCGCTTGCGGCGTTTGTCCCGGACTACGGTGTGCCGAAGATCATGGGATGCGTCAATGTTATTGAACTCGCGGACGCCGATAGTCCTGGCATGTGCACGCTGCTTGCGGCAGCGGCCGCCGAATGCGGATGTGCTGCTGTCCTGATATCCGAACACTCCGACAAGACGCAGGGTGCGGTAAAAGAGATGCGGCGTGCCGTCGATCTCATGCTGGCGTCCGCTGGTAGACCCTATCCGAAGGATGCCGGCTGCGACGTCTTCGTCATCAAGGAGAAACGCCGGCGCTGGGAACCCCGGCCGGTCTATGAGATAGCGGTCGATGTCACCGGCATGCCGGAGGTCCTGATATTTGACCCGAAAGGCAATTTCCGCATCGGCATCGAAAATGGCATGATCGTGGCCGTCCGTCACGACCGCGCCATCCGCGGTCATACCGCAGAGGAAGTTTTCGCCGCGATTCTGGCGGAAGGAGGTGTGTCGCTGCTGGACCATGCGGCGTATCTCGGCCGCGAGCTCTACAAGGCCGAGCTTGCTCTCAGATTCGGCCGCAGTTTCGAACAGGACGGTGCGTTCTGATGTATGATGTCGTTGTCCTCGGTGCAGGGCCGGTCGGCAGTTCCGCCGCACGGTTCTGTGCGGAACACGGTCTGAAGACGCTGGTTGTCGAGGAGCACGATACCATCGGGTACCCGGTTCAGTGTGCTGGATTGCTGTCCAACGGCGCGTTCGCGGAATGCGGCGTGTCGCAGGATGCGGTATGCTGCACGGTCTCCGGCGCGAGGGTATACGGTTCTGGCCGGGAGAAACCGCTGTCCTTTGATGCTGGCGTCACCAAGGCATATGTGGTTGATCGTGGCGTTCTCGACCGGGAGATTGCGCAGCTCGCGGCGACGGCGGGAGTGGAGTTTCGGCTGAAGACCTCCGTTACTTCCATTAATGAAGAGAAGAAACTCCTGCATACAGCAGGCGGAGAAGGTATATCCTATGATACGCTGATTGCCGCGGATGGGCCCCGCAGCGTCGCCGCACGGTCGTTCGGCGTTCCTACTTCCTCCTATATCTATTCCGGTATCCAGGCTGAGATCCCGTACTGCACGGATACGCCGCAGGTATCGCTGTATCCGAACATGGCGCCGGACTTCTTCGCTTGGATGATTCCGGTCTCGGCGAGTCGTGCCCGCATTGGTCTCTGCGGTACCCACAGTGTGCCGGACCTCTTTGCAGCTTTCAGAAAGATCTTCCCTGGCTCAACGAACACAGAGCTGGTGACCGGTACGATCCCCCTTGGCATCAGGAAACGGATATGTGGACCGTCATGGATGCTTGCTGGTGATGCAGCGGGATTTCCAAAACCTACCTCGGGCGGCGGCATCTATACTGGCATCCGGTCGGCACGGCATGCGGCGGATACCGCGCTCGAATCCCGCGACAGCAGCGATACCGCGGCGTACGAGACCCGGTGCAGGAACGACTTCGGTCGCGAGCTCGATATCGGTCTGCAGTTGCTGAAGTTCCGCCGCAACCTTGTTGCAGAAGACGTTGACCGGATCCTGAGCACCCTCAATACGCCGGAGATTCTCACCATCATCACACAGTACGGAGACATGGACCGTCCGTCCCTTCTGATTAAGCAGCTGATGCACCGTCCGGAACTCCTGAGTCTCGGCACCACCGGCGTCAAGGGCCTGTTCCGGATGATCTTTTCCGGACACTGAATATTATAAATCTGTTTTATCTGCTTAATGCGGGAAACAAGCTGAAAAAAAGCTTTGAAAAATTGGATATTGCTGGCAAGCTTGAGATAATCTTACTCTTCGACGACTACACGGACCGGGGTTGGGAGCTTGTCTCCTGCGTGGAGGAGAGCATCCTTTGCCTTCTCGATGTTGTCTCTGGTGGTCCAGATGGTGAAGACCTTCTGATGCGGAGTGACACGTGCTGCGGTTCCGACCGGCTTGCCGAATGCAAGTCTCATACCTTCGGAGACACGGTCTGCACCTGCACCGGTTGCGTATTTGTGTTCACGCAGGACGTGGTGTGGGTAGGTTCTGATCTTTAAGTGGAAACCGTTCTTGCCGATGGATTCCATTAACCGTCTGTTCATATTGATACGTGCTGCCTCCATCGCGGTGTGGCGGATTTGACAGCCTTCAATTGCTTCAAGGTGGACAGCGACCGGGAAATCGTCAGTGAGGTTTCCCATATCGAACTGAACAACCTTGACTCCGGGAACTCCTCCCATGTACTGGCGGCGGCAGTATGCCGTCTTTGCCAGATGGTTATACATTCGTGCTGGTTTTCTTACCATGTTAGATTACTCCTTTGCTCTCTGATTGGTTCGGTATATACTATACCGAATCAATTTGTTCATTTTAGTTAGGATGAATATACTATTAAGTGTTTTGTTCTTCTCCGGAAATGTAGTATCCCGAAATTAGTTCAGTTTTCACTTGATTCCGAATCTCACCCCTCACAAGGGGTCCAGGGATCCAAAACCATCTATTCACGTAATTTAGGATTGTTTCTTCCTTGAATGAATATCAGAAGACCGCGATGGGTGTTTTTCCACCCAGATTTTGTGCGGTTTGATATAATTCTGCTAATGGATTACAGATACAATCGTCTTCATTTTCCAGAGACACTGATCCACTTCCCGGAAGAACCGTCCGACTTTTTCCTTCGTTTGCGGATGGCTAACGCGTGACCTGATATGCCTGATACCGCGATAAAAGGAGACTCCCGGAAAGAGATCTCTGATAATCTGGCCGAACCCGCATTTAATCAGGACTTCGACACTCTGTCGGTGTCGTTTGAAAGTTACTCGCTTCGCCATTGTCATTATTATATACTAATTTGTCACTCATCCATTGATAATATTACGCCATACCCATGTCCCCAGTCGGTGAGATTAATTACTTTGATTTTCATATAGATTATGTACCCCTCAGCACGTTAAAACGCGAGGGAATGAAGTGAAAAACATGGAAGTGAAAAACATGGATAAATATCGTTGTACCGTCTGCGGTTATGTTTACGACCCCGAAAAGGGCGTCGGAATCATGTATCCGGCAGGAACTGACTTCTCTGCTCTTCCGGAAACCTGGAAATGCCCGGTCTGTGCAGCAGGCAAGGCAAGCTTCAAAAAGGTGTAACTGGTAATGGCGGTACGAGAAATTTGTCCGAATATCTACGCAGTTGGCACCATCAACTGGGATCTGAGATGTTTCGACGCACTGATGCCGACGCCGCGTGGGAGCAGTTACAACGCTTATTTTGTCAAAGGAAGCGAAAAGACTGCACTGATTGATACCTCCGAAGTGACGGACGAGGCCGAGTTCATCACCAACCTCATGAAACTGAAGCTGGATTCGCTGGACTACGTCATCTGCCTGCATGCGGAACAGGACCATTCTGGTCTGCTTCCGCTCTTGCTTAATGTTTTTCCGATGGCAAAAATCGTTACGAACGAGATTTGCAAGGGTCTTCTTATTGAGATGCACAAGCTCATGGAACCAGAAGATCGGTACATTGTCGTCGGTGACGGGGAGACGTTGTCTCTGGGAGATAAGACTCTCAAGTTCTATCTTGCGCCGTGGGTTCACTGGCCGGATACGATGTTCACAGAGGTCGTTGAGGACAGGGCTCTGTTCACGACAGATTTTCTCGGTACCCATTATGCCTCCGAGACATTGTTCCAGAACGATGATCTTCCGGATTATCTGGAAGCGGCGAAACGCTACTATGCGGCCATCATGATGCCGTATCGGGCGTCCGTTCAGAAGTATCTGCAACTGGTCAATAAAATCGACCCGAAGATCATCGGTCCGTCCCACGGTCCGGTCCTGCGGATGCCGGCGAAGATTATCAATCTCTACACCGACTGGTCTTCAGATACGCCGAAAAGCAAGGTGGTCGTTGCCTATGTTTCGATGCATGGAAGTACGAAGCAGATGGTGGATTTCCTCGTTGATGATCTGCTGCAGAAAGGGGTGCCGGTCAACCAGTACAACCTTCTGGACATCGATTCGGGTGTGCTCGGCAGTGCCATCGTCGACGCGGCGACCATCATCATCGCAACGCCCACGGTTCTGTTCGGCCCGCACCCAGTTTCCGTCAGTTCCGCGTATCTGGTCAGAGCCTTGCGCCCGAAGGCCAAGTATATCGGCATCATCGGATCGTTCGGCTGGGGCAGCAATGCCGTCAACTACCTCTCAGAGATGCTTTCCCCGCTGGGAGTGGAAATCCTGCCTCCGGTCTATATCAAGGGCCTGCCGACAGAAACTGACATCACTGAACTCCACAAACTGGCGGATCTGATTGCTGAAAAGCATCAGAACCTCTAATTTTTTTAAGTTTTTAAGTCACTAACTGCCTGACTATTGTTTTAAGTCATCCCGTAGCACATCTATAGATACATTAGGAATATCAGGTATCTGAACTATGCGCGTAGTTATGAAATTCGGCGGAACATCCGTTGGGGATGCTTCTGCCATCAAAAAGGCGATTGCTATCATCAAGGCATCGTGTGATGAGGGAAATGAAGTTGCTGTCGTCGTCTCTGCAATGACTAGGGTCACCGACCAGATCATCGATGCGGCTGAAGAGATCGTCAAGGGGAAGACTGACGATGCGTTTCTCGACACTCTGATCTCACACCTGCGTACCCGCCATATCGATATCCTGAAGGAGGTAGCTCCTGACTACATAAAGGAAGTCACGGAGCATCTGGAAATCAGACTTGAACGTCTGCGAGACATGCTTGCTGCGGTCAGGAACCTGCGAGAAATGACTGCACGTTCACGCGACTATATCATATCCATCGGGGAAAAGCTGTCCGCGCCGATTGTTTCCGCAGCACTGCGCCAGATAGGTATCCCGTCGTTCCAGATAAGTGGGTGCGATGCCGGTATCCTGACTGATGGTCTGCACGGCAGTGCGACGGCCCTGCCGGAGAGCTACGCTCGCATTGCCGAACGCATCGGTAAACGCATGAGCAAGGAAGTCCCGGTTATCCAGGGATTCGCCGGATGTTCCTCGGTCGATGGGTCGGTCACCACTCTCGGTAGAAGCGGGTCCGACTATTCGGGTGCAATTATCGGTGCCGGTGTCGATGCGGAGGAAATCATCATCTGGACCGATGTCGACGGCGTCATGACCACCGATCCGCGCATGATTCCTGAAGCACGTGTCATCGATACCCTATCCTTTATAGAAATGATGGAGATGTCATATTTCGGTGCAAATGTCATCCATTCCCATGCCCTCCTTCCGGCAATGGAGAAGGATATCTCAGTCTATGTGAGAAACACTTTCAACCCGAAGCACCCTGGGACGCTCATCAACCGCGAGAATCATGCCGACGAACGCATCGTAAAGGCAGTTTCACTCATCAAGAACAGTTGCCTGATTTCCGTAAGCGGTTTTGCGACTGGCCGTCCGGGCGTTGCTGGTGAAATCTTCACAGCCCTTGCCGATGCCAAGGTCAACGTCATGCTGATCAGTCAGGGCTCGTCTGAACTCAATATCTCGATGATTATCACCGAAGATCAGGTCGATATGGCGGAAATCGCGCTCAAGAAGATCGAAGCGACGGGTGCAATCAAGCGCTACACATTCTCCTCTGATGTTCAGGTTATTTCCGTTGTCGGTGCCTGCATGCGTGGAACGCCGGGAACCCTGGCTCGTATCTTCAAAAGCCTTGGTGAGGAGAAGATTAATGTGCTGATGATCAGTCAGGGTTCTGAAGTAAACGTCTCCATTGTGGTCGACGGCGACGACGGGGTCAAGGCGGTAAGAGCGATCCACGATGAATTCCATCTGGATAGCGAGGAGTAGGGAAGCATGACGTATTCATACAAGGATGCTGGTGTAGATATCAATCTGGAAGTGGACGGCGTAAAGGCGCTGATCAAGACTTTGTCCTACCGCCGTACCGGCCGACACAACATGGTGGGAGACGTCGGCCATTTTGCCGGTCTGATTGATTTCGATGATAAGGTTCTGTCACTCTGTACTGACGGTGTCGGTACCAAGATGCGGATTGCCGATGATTTGAAGGATTGGCATACCGTCGGTATCGACTGCATGGCGATGAACGTGAACGATATGTATGTTATGAACATTGAGCCGATTGCGTTCGTCGACTGCATCGCGACTGAAGGTATTGATAGGGAACAAATGGTACAGGTCGGCCTCGGTCTCAACGAAGGTGCGAAACTCGCCAACCTCAATATTGTAGGCGGTGAGACTGCCACTTTAAAGGGCATGATCAATGGTCTTGATCTTGCAGGAACCTGTCTGGGTGTCCAGGAAAAATCGAAGATTGTCACCGGTGAAAAGGTCCAACCAGGCGATGTCATTGTAGGGGTGCCAAGCACCGGCGTTCATTCGAACGGTTATACGCTTGCCCGCAAGGTTGCGGAAGAGAACGGGGGATATGCTACAAAACTGCCGTCGGGAGTTACCGTCGGTGAGGCACTGTTGAAACCGACACGGATCTATTCCGAAGTTCTGGATATCTGCAGCAAGGTTGAGGTCCATGGCATGTGCCACGTGACCGGCGGCGGTCTCCTGAACTTCCTGCGGATTACCGAATATGGTTTCTCATTCGACAACCTGATGCCAGTACCGGAGATTCTTCAGTGGATTGCGGACAAGGGTCAGCTGTCGGCGAACGAATTATACCGAACTTTCAACATGGGTATGGGTTTTGCATTTATCGTGGCACCAAAGGATGCAGAGAAACTGCGTGCTCTGGTGCCGGGTTCCCAGATTGTCGGCAAGGTTATCAAAGAACACAAGATTCTGCTGAACGGCGAAGAAATCAATTAACCTCTTTTTTCTGCGTGCAGCTACTTACGGCATGCCGTTCATGAAACCTGTTGAAAAAAGAATATTATTTGAGAGCCAGTGACAGAATCATCTGCTTCTCGGTCTTTGCCACGGTCTCTCTAATTTCCGGGATGGCGTCAATGTTGGATGAAATACTGTGGATTCCCTGCTGAACGAGCCACTTGACGAACTTCGGGTCGGATCCGGCCTGGCCGCAGATTGAACATTCGACACCAGCTTCTCTGCACTTCTTGATACAGTTTGCAATCAGGCGTTTTACTGCCGGGTGTTCCGGTTCATACATGTCGCCGATCATGCCGTTGTTGCGGTCGATTGCAAGTGTGTACTGGATAAGGTCGTTGGTACCGAAGGAACAGAACTTGATGCCTGCCTCGATGAACTCGTCGATGATGACGGCGGATGCCGGAATCTCGACCATGATACCCAGAGGCATCTCGTCGACCGGAAGGCCCCATGCTCTGAACTGCTCTTTTGCAGCGATGAACTCACGCGGGTGCTGGACCAGAGGGAACATGATGCCTAAATTGTTGTAGCCAGCTTCCCACAGGCGTTTGAACGCTTCTGCCTGCATGTGGAACTGTTCAAGCTGTCTGAGGTCGCGTCTGAGTCCTCTGAATCCGAGCATTGGGTTGTGCTCGTGCGGTTCATCCTCTCCGCCTTCCATGTTCAGGAACTCATCAGTCGGGGAGTCGATGGTTCTGACCCAGACTGGTTTGCCGCGGAATTCGTCAAGGACGGTTCTGATGCCTTTTTCGAGCTCTTCAATGAACTCTTTCTGTTCGTTGTTCTTGATGTACCAGGACGGCGTCCTGTTGAGCCCGATAATCAGGTGTTCGATTCTCAGCAGACCGACACCGTCAGCGCCGGTTGCTGCAGCTCTCTTTGCTGCTTCCGGCATGGAGACATTGACTTTCACGTAGGTTGCGGTAACAATCGGTGCTGCGCCAACCACAGTCGGAGTTACTGCTGCCGCGGCCGGTGCGGCTGCTGGGACGGTGTTTCCTTCATAGATCAGCCCCTTCTCACCATCGATGGTAACAATCTGGCCATCCTTTAGGGTGGAGGTTGCCTTCTTGGTACCAACGACTGCCGGGATGCCGAGTTCACGGGAGACAATTGCCGCGTGGCAGGTCATACCGCCTTCGTCGGTGATGATACCTGCGACCTTCTTCATTGCCGGGACCATATCTGGGTTGGTCATGGTGGTGACCATGATATCACCTTCCTGTACCTTGGCGGTTTCACGGACATCCATGACGATATAGACCCTGCCGGAAACAAGACCTGGAGATGCGCCGGAACCCTGCAAAATCTGTTTTGCTTCCGCCGGTTCAGCACCGGGTTTCGCGCCAGCCTTCTTGTCGTTCTTCTTGATGGTGGTAATCGGCCGAGATTGCAGAATGTAGATCTTGCCGTCTACAATACCCCACTCCATATCCTGCGGGTTCTTGTAGTGTTCCTCGGACATGACAGCGAAAGAGGCGAGTTCCGTGACTTCCTTGTCGGATAGGACACGGGCATTTTTGCGGTCTGCTGGAACATCGCAGACTTTAGTTCCCTTCTTACCGTCCGGAATGATCTCGACGGATTTCTCCGCAATGGTCATGTTAACGATCTTCTGGCTCTTGCGGTCGAAGACATAGTTATCCGGAGAAACCGTACCGGAAACGATTGCCTCGCCGAGACCCCAGGATCCTTCTATGATGACGGTCTTTGCGCCGGTTATCGGGTGGGATGAAAACATGACCCCTGCCTTCTGGGAGAAGACCAGTTGCTGGACGACGGTTGCGATATTGACCGCGGGGTCGTTGAATCCGTTCTTCGAGCGGTAGTAGATTGCACGTGAGGTATACAGAGACGCCCAGCAGCGCTGGACGGCGTCAATGACATCGTTTTCTCCCTGGATGTTGAGGTAGGTATCCTGTTGACCGGCAAATGATGCTCCCGGCAAGTCTTCAGCAGTTGCGGAAGAGCGGACCGCCACGACGATGTTCTTGCCCATCTTCTTGTAGGAGGCGACAATTTCCTTCTTGATGACGTCCGGCATGACGGCGGTCTCGATCATGGCACGGGCCTTATCGGAGGTTGCGTTCAATGCATCGTTGTCGTCGACATCGAGCTTCTCCAGCATGGGGAAGAGTGTGTCTTCCAACTTCGTCATCTGAAGGAACCGGCGGAATGCCTGTGCGGTAACTACGAATGCGGCCGGCACCGGTAATCCCACATGGGTCATTTCGCCGAGTGACGCCCCCTTTCCACCAACGGACGGGATGTCCGTGTTGCGAATCTGGGAGAGCCATAAAATGTTTGATGCTTCGTCCATTGTTCTCATTTCATCTATAGATAGACCCTGATTTGTTAAATAGCCTCCCTTATGTGCAGTTTTTCGGCCGTATCGGCGTTTAATCGGTGGGTATATGTGTTTTTGCGCCCCATTCACCATTATTAGTTAGGGGAATGTTTAATTATTTAAAAGTAAATTTTTAACATCCTTTATAAGAAAATTAATAAGAAAAAAATTTTAGTGCTGCGATGAGAACGACCAAGATATTTAGTAAACTGGTTCAGCGGAAAGGCAACGGTCTTGTCAAGATAGTCGCTGGTCTTCGCCGGTGCAGCAAATCATTCCCACTTTCTGAATATATCATCGCTCCCTCAATTCAATCAGCGTTGTCGGCGACCATATCATTGAACTGTCTGTCGAGGATGATGTCAATATCGAGTAACGCAATCCGCTGCTGCTGGGAAAATATGTCTAATCTCTGATCGAAGATGAGGATACAAGATGAGGATACTTATTATATGAATAATCCTTGATGAGATTCAAAATGTGTCTACTGTTGCCAATCCCTATGTTCCGGACGGCGACATAACCTTCGTCGATACACTCCTTAGGCTCATGAACCTGTCAAATGTCGATATATATGTCACTGGCAGCAACTCTCGGATGCTGTCCTCGGATATACTGACCGAATTTCGTGGACGTGGTGATGAAATCAGACTGTATACGCTCTCGTATGCCGAGTTCAAGTGGGCATGTCCGAAATCTTGCAAGACCCCCTGGAAAGACTACTAACCACCTAACCACTTCTATATGACGGTTTTCCCCTGATTATCGTAAAAAAGATCGAAGAGAAGGGACGGCAGTACTTGAAGCCTCTCTTTTACACATTATATTATCCCGATATCTTGGGACGGTATTCCCTTGAGAATGATAATGATGTGCTTGAGGATGTACTTGATGAAATTCTTAATTCGGTTGTGTCTGCGGTCGATTCGTTGACGAATCCCACAAACCTTGCGAGTGTTGTAACCACTGTGAAGAAACATCTGATTACTGAGAGAACAATCGCAAAGTATCAGGATTATTTTATCGAGGCGTTCATTCTCTATAAGGTCCAGCGCTATAACATCAAGGGAAAGAAGTACATCTCTTCCCCCTGTGAATATTACTTCTCGGATGTTGGACTGCGCAATGCAAAACTGAATTTCTAGCAGCTGGAGGAAGCGTCTCTGATGGAAAAGTTGTGTACAACGAACTTCTCCTGTGCGGGTTCTCGGTGGATATGGGCAACGTCCCGTACACCTTTGTGGAGAACCACGTTCAAAAGAAGAAGATACTGGAAGCCGATTTCATGGCTGAAAAAGGGGATAAACGGTAATATATCCGTCAATTCTTTCACTAGATACCCGTGAGAAACACGCACAGTAGATCCGGTCGCTTACTGAGATAGCAGATTCGTTCCACAAGATTGTCGTGGTGAAGGATGGTATCATTCCCTGGCATAATGAGAATGTCATTCTTTTCATAGGTATCGAACATTTTGTGCTTGATGAATCCGCGATGGATCTATAGTGCTAAACCTTAATGTATATCACTTTCCACGGTTAATCTATAGAGTGAATGAGTATATCTGCCGAGGACATAAAGAATCTCCATCACTATGAAATTCGTATTCTGCGGGCACTGGAACGGCTGATGCGCCGTTCCCGCTGGGTGGTGGAAGACGACCTCCGTGCCGCTGTTCACCTCTCCGGAGCGGAGATGAAGTACCGGCTGGGTATGCTGATCGAGAAGGATATGGTCGGGTCCGACTCGGTTCCTTACAAAGGGTATGCTCTCGTTTTCGGCGGATACGATACACTTGCCTTGCTTAACCTGTCGGCCAAGAATGTGGTCACCGCTCTCGGTGTCCACCTCGCCGTCGGCAAGGAATCCGAAATATATGACGGGCTCGGGCTCGGGATTGTCATCCTCAAGTTCCATAAAGTAGGCCAACGGGCGTTCAATACGCTGAAGACGAACCGTGAGTACATGCCGAGAAGCGGTCACTGTCCGTGGATATTCGCATCGGCAAAATCGGCGCAGCGGGAGTACGAGGCGCTTACCGCCATTAATGGCAAGGTTGCGGTACCGGTGCCGATTGCCCTGAACCGCCACACAATCGTGATGTCACGGATACCGGGCGTCAATCTGAACAAATCTCATCTTGAGCATCCTGAAGAGACTTGGCAGAATATTCTCAATGAAGTGAAGACCGCCTATCAGCTCGGTTATATCCACGGTGATCTCTCCGAATACAATATCATGGAGAGCGAAGGGCGTATCTGGCTCATCGACTGGCCACAGTGGATTTCGCCGGACCATGCCAATGCCGGGAGTACGCTCTATCATGATGTCGATACAGTTGCCGAGTTCTTCCGAAAGAAGTACCGGCTGGAGATCAGCACCGAAGAAGCGGTTGAACAGGTGAAGACGCCATGACCACAGTATACGGCATCGATATCCAGAAAGGAAACATACGCAGCGCTACCGTCCATCCGCGATTCTGTTTCGTCAAGGTCATCAACGACAAGATTGTCACGGAAGGATCGAACCTTTCGCTTCCGCGTTTCTTCCGGTTCCTGAAGAGGGAAAAGCCGGATGTGCTTGCGGTAAATTCTGTGCAGGAGATTGCCCGCGACGATGCCGCCATTTTCCGATTTCTCTCGACCATTCCGGCGGAGACGGCGCTAGTCCTGGCGACCGGCGACGGAACGACCATGGATTCGCTTCCGCAGATTTCGACACGCTACAACCTGAAACTTGACAAGGCCAATCCAGCGCAGGAAGCGCGGGTGATGGCACTGATAGCCAGTCACGGCGGCGGATTCGAAGTTGTTGCCTTTGAAGGTGCTACCACCATCTTCATCAGCAGGTCGCGCTCGCTCGGCCGCGGAGGATGGAGACAGAACTGGTACGTCCGCAAAATTCATAGTGGCAGTCGCCTGCAGAACTCATGTCGAAAAAGCTCCGAAGAAGGCAGAAAGAGCTGAAGAAAATATGAACGACCGTGATCTTCTGAAGACGATTCAGCCGCTGATTGGTGCAAAGGAGACTGCTGACGACTGTGCGGCGGTACCCCTTGGGGACGGTAGGCTTCTAATCTCCAGTACCGACATGCTGCACGAGACAACCGATTTCCCTGCCGCGATGACCGAGTACCAGAAGGGTTGGATGAGCGTTGCGGTCTCGCTTTCGGACGTCGCTTCGTCGGGGGTGCAACCGTCGTTCGTTCTGGTGGCGGCAGGGATTGACAATCCTGACCGATTGAAGCCGTTCATGGAGGGAGCATGCGCCTGTGCTGAAACATATGGTGCAAAGGTCATCGGCGGTGATGTTGATTCCCATCGTGAATTCACGGTTGTGACGACGGCGTTTGGCATCGTTTCTGAAACGCAGTACTGTCCGCGGACGGGGGCACAGGAAGGAGACCTGATAGGTGTCACCGGCATTCTCGGCCGGGCACAGGCTGCGCTCGACGGTTATGCTGAGTTCAATGCATTCCTGTTCATGCCGAAACCGGAAGTGGAACGGGGAGTGATGCTGGCGAGGATGGGGTCTACCGCCATGATGGATGTATCAGATGGCCTTTCCCTATCGCTCTGGGATATGAGTGAGACCTCGTCCAAAAAGTTCGCAATCGAATCCTCAGCGTTGCCGCTCATGGATGCGACTGGTTATGCGAAAGCCTGTGGTATCTTCGGTGCCGGGGATTTCGGCCTGCTGTTCACGTTCCCTTCATCATGCCGCCGGCAGGTTGAATCCCTTGGGTGTACGGTCATCGGTCGGGTATTTGCAGGTTCTGGGGTGTTTCTTGACGGAAAGTTGTTGGAAAAGCGTGGGTTTCTGCACAGTTGGTGATCCTGTTTTCAGTCAAATTTCTCCGGTTAGCAATCCTACTGAATAATAGTAACATGTATTAAGTTTCAACTCCCTATAATATTCATGAAATTATTAGTCAGCCCAAGCTCTATCGAAGAGGCCAGGTTTTGCCACGATGCTGACATCATTGACGTCAAGCGTCCCGCTGAAGGTTCACTTGGAGCGAATTTTCCGTGGGTAATCCGCGAAATCAAGAAGATGGCCGGTAAAAAACCAGTATCTGCCGCCATCGGAGATTATGCTCCGCTTCCGGGAAACGCATCCCTGGCGGCATACGGTGCGGCATACGCCGGTGCGGATTTTATCAAGATTGGAATGATGTTTGAAGACAAAGCACTTGCAGCCGAAGTTATTAACAGTGTTGTGCGTGCTGTGAAGGAACCGTTCCCTGACAAGAAAGTGGTTATCACTGGATATTCCGACCACCTTCGTCTGGGTGTTTTAAGTCCGTTTGATCTCGCACCGCTGGCTGTAAAGGCTGGTGCTGATTATGCTATGATTGATACCGGCAAGAAGGACGGCAAGTCCACCTTCGAGTTCATGGACGCCAATCTGCTGAAACAGTTCACCGATAACAATCGCAAGCTTGGGCTGGGCACTGCTCTTGCAGGCTCGCTTAAGTTCGAGGATCTGCCGGTACTGAAGAAGATTAATCCAGAAATCATCGGTGTCCGCGGCATGGTCTGCGGCGGTGACCGGACGACCATGATCCAGGAACAGCTGGTCAAGAAAGCAATAGCAATGGTGAGATAAATGAAATATTCTGATAAACTCAAGGTAGAACTCTCTCTGACCTTCGACGATGTATTAATAGAGCCTGCAGAGTCCTGGATTGAGCCAAGCGATGTTGATGTCTCTTCGAGATTCTCGAAGAACATTCCGGTAAATATTCCGCTGGTGTCTGCGGCAATGGATACGGTCACCGAATCGACGATGGCAATTGCCATGGCACGCGCCGGCGGTATCGGAGTCCTGCACCGGAACTGTTCTCCGGAGCAGGAAGTCGAGTTCGTCCGTCAGGTCAAGTCTGCGGACAACTTCATTGAACGCGACGTGCATTACGTATCTCCTGAAACGACCATCTCATTTGTTGCAAACCTGATGGATCGTTTCTCCATCGGGGGTGTTTCGGTGGTCAGTCAGGAAGGCAAACTCGTTGGTATTGTATCCCGCAGAGATGTCCGTGCGGTCGTCAACAAGAAGGGTGCGGAGACTGTCGAATCCATCATGACCCGCTGTCCAATCTGCGCTACTGATGATATTTCTGCAGAAGACGCCATAAACATGATGTACTCGAAGAAGATCGAACGGCTGCCGGTTGTCGATGCAAAAAGGAAACTGACCGGTATCATCACCATGCAGGATCTCCTCGAGAAACAGCAGTTCCCGAACGCGAACCGCGACAAATCCGGCAGGCTCCGGGTTGCAGCGGCAGTAGGCCCATTTGACCTGAACCGTGCTGAGATGCTCGCCGATGCGGGTGCGGACGCCATCATCATTGACTGTGCACACGGTCACAACATGCATGTGGTCGACGGTGTCAAGAAAATCAAGGAAGTCCTCTCCTGTGATGTGATTGCAGGAAACATTGCAACCGGCAAGGCGGCTTCCGCACTCATCGATTTCGTTGACGGGATTAAGGTGGGTATCGGTCCTGGTTCCATCTGTACGACCCGTATTGTGGCAGGTGTCGGCGTCCCGCAGGTATCGGCAATCGCCAATGTCTGTGACGTTGCAGGACCGGCGGATGTGCCGGTCCTCGCCGACGGCGGTGTCAAGTTCTCCGGTGATGTTGCAAAGGCCATTGTTGCCGGTGCATCTACGGTCATGATGGGTAGCATGTTCGCCGGTACCGACGCGGCTCCGGGAAAGATGCTGATGGTCAAGGGCAGAAAGTACAAGCAGTACCGCGGCATGGGTTCACTTGGGGTCATGACCTCTGGTAATTCCTCCGACCGGTACTTCCAGAAGAAAGGTATCGGAGCTACCAAATATGTTCCTGAGGGTGTCGAGGGAATTACCCCGTACATTGGTTCCGTCACCGACGTCATCTATCAGATAATCGGTGGTCTGAAATCTGCGATGGGCTACTCCGGCAGTAAAGACATCACGACAATGCGGACGAACGCCCGCTTTGTTCGGATTACGCCGGCAGGTCTTAAGGAATCCCACCCGCATGACATTTTGATTACTGACGAGGCGCCGAATTACCGGGCCAATATCTAACCTTTTTTCGTTCATTCAATGGAAATGTATCCATACATTTCAATAAATTTAATATGTTAAAGTGATATACTGGTAAAGTACACTGAGGTAGTTTAGATAATCATGCTCCCGATTCCCGAAAAACAGCTTCGCCTTCTTTTGAATGCGCTCGGATCTCTGAAGACTCCTGAAGAGTATCAGGCATTCCTCGAGGATGCCTGCACTATCAAGGAAATCCAGGACATCTCTCAGCGGCTGGAAGTAGCGAAACAGCTTGACAGTGGGAAGAGTTATCTGGAGATTTCCAAAGGGACGGGTGCAAGCACAGCTACCATCAGTCGAGTCAATCGCTGCCTTACTTACGGAAGCGGTGGATATCATACCGTACTTGCCCGTGTCGGAAAGGAAGACTCAGACGAATCTTAAAATCTAGGTGAAAAACATGAACAAGAAAGTGCTTATCTGGTTTCTTACCCTACTTGCTGTGGTTGCCGTTGTCCTTACTGCGGGCTGTACCTCCACACCTAACACAAACACCGCACAAAAGACCTATGTTGTAGGTATTGATGATTGTTCTCCGTATTCGTACACTGATGAGTCCGGAGCGATTACTGGTTTCGATGTTGAATGCATGAAATGGATTGCTAATGCCGAAGGATACGACGTTACCTTCGAGTACATTGACTGGGATGCACTGAACACTTACCTCTCCTCAGGAAAGCGTGATATTATCTGTTCCGGCTTGTCTATTACCGATGAGCGTGCGAAGTACATGGCATTCTCCGAACCATATTGGTCCATCAGTATTGACGCGGTCTCTCTTGCGAACAAGAATTACACCATTAACGACATCTATGGCGGTAAGCTGGTTATTGGTGTCCAGGCGGGATGTACTGTGGAACAGAACCTTGCCCAGTATCTCGGTGAAGACCTCTATTCAAAGATGAAGTTTCTCGGTATGATTAAGAACACCTATACAACCTTCGCTCTTGCAATGGAAGACCTGAAGAACGGCCGCGTAGATGTCGTCCTTTTCGACAGTGCGGGTATCAAGGAACAGGTAGACAGCAATCCGGGGGTCTATGCAGTCATCGGATCCATTCCGAACACCACAGAGAAATTTGCTGCCGCAGCTACGATCGACAACCCCGATCTGCTGAAAAAGATCAATGACGGATATGAAAAGCTGAAAGCCTCCCCTGAGTGGGATGTCCTGGTCGCGAAATTCGGACTAAAAGACATTACCGTAGAGTAACCTCCTTCATATCCCCTAATTTTTTTCATCAGTTTTCAAAGGCCGGTGAAAAATACTTAATCACTTCTGAAATACCATGTCTGATATCTTTGAAAGCCTGACCACATCACTTGGTTATTTTGCCAGTGGAACGATGGTTACGCTCGAGATTGTCGGACTTGCGTTACTGATTGGTTTTGTCCTCGGTATGATTCTGACCATCGGTCAGGTATATGGACCAAAGCCAGTCCGTGCGGTTGTCGTAGCATATGTCTGGTTCTTCAGAGGGCTGCCAAACCTGATTCTGCTATTCTTGTTCTATTTCATATTCCTGCCGTCCACGCCGGTTTTTGTCATTGCTATCATCGTCCTGGGTATGCGCAGTGCTGCATACCAGTCGCAGATTTTCCGCGGTGTCATTCAGAGCATCTCGGAAGGACAGATGTTGGCTGCGCGGTCGCTGGGTATGACCAAGTTTCAGGCAATCAGATCGATAATCATTCCACAGGCGCTGTCTCTTGCACTGCCCAGCTGGGCGAATGAATACCCGGTTCTGTTGACAGATTCCGCGATTGCATCTGCACTCGGGGTGACGGAACTGTTGACCAGTGTCAATCACCGGGTTGCGGCGACGGGTGATGCAATGGTTCTCTATCTCGGATGTGCAGCGATATTTATTCTGCTGAACTACGGCGGTATGCTCATGATTCAGAAGATCGAAAAAAAAGTGAGAATCCCCGGATTTGGTAATAATGAGGGTGAAATGCTGTGAGTGAAAGTCCCATTCTGAAAGTCGAAAATATATCAAAATCATACGGATATTTGCAGGTGCTGAAAAACATCTCGTTCGAGGTGTACAGAGGCGACAAGATGGTGTTCCTCGGACCTTCGGGAACCGGCAAATCAACGCTCCTGCGCTGCATCAATCAGCTGACATCTCCGGATTCCGGCCATGTCTATCTGAACGGCGAAGAAATCGTCCATTCCGGAAAAAAGATTAATGAATACCGACAGCGTATGGGTATGGTGTTCCAAAATTTCAATCTCTTTGATCATCTGACTGCTGTCAAGAACGTCGAACTGGCGCTCTTGAAAGTCAGGAAGATGAACAAGAAGGAAGCACGGAAGAAAGCGCTCTATGAGCTGGGGCGGGTCGGTATGGCAGACCGTGCGGACTATTATCCGGCACAGCTTTCCGGTGGTCAGGCACAGCGGGTATCGATTGCACGGGCCTTGGCTATAGATCCGGAAATTATGCTGTTCGACGAACCGACATCTGCCCTTGATCCGGAACTCAAACGTGAAGTTATGGAAGTCATGCGCAGTCTCGCGAATCAGGGCATGACCTGTCTTGTCGTGACGCATGAAATGAAGTTTGCAACATCGTTTGCCACACAGATTTTCCTGATGGAGAAGGGAGAGATTATTGAACAGGGCAAGCCGGAAGACATCCCAACAAGTCCGAATTTCACAAGGATGCGTGAATTCATCGGAACATACAACGAGGAGTAGGTGAGTTAAGAATATGGCAGATGCAGGATCGGAACTGCTCTTCGGTCTTATCCGTACGGATCCGGAATTCTGGACGGAGATACTTCTGCCGGCACTAGGTCAAGGACTGGTGGTGACGCTGGAGCTTATTGCATGGGTCGCTCCATTCGGAATGCTGATGGGCATACTGATAGCCTTGTTGCGGGTCTATGCTCCAAAACCCATATCGTTCTTCGCCAAGTTCTATGTGATACTCTTCAGGGGATGTCCGCTGCTAGTGCTGCTGTTCATTCTCTATTTCGGTCTGCCGTCCATAGGTATCATGCTAGAAGGATTCGTGGCTGCGGTCATCGGATTCGTGCTCTGCAATTCGGCATACAACTCCGAGTATGTCAGAGGAACACTGCAGTCCATAAAGGGTGGTCAGATGATTGCTGCCCAGTCGCTCGGCATGACCAAGGTCCAGGCAATCATCCATGTGATTGTTCCTCAGGCGATGCGCCGGGCGATTCCTGGTGTCTCCAATGAGTTCATCTACATGATAAAGTACACCTCACTTGCGTACTTTGTCACCGTCGTCGAGATGACGATGGCAGCGAAACTGATTGCTCTACACTATCTGGCGTTCATCGAAGCGTTCGGTCTGGTGGCGATAGGTTATCTGATACTCGTGTCCCTTGCGACATTCGGTGTCAACAAGCTTGAAAAGAAACTGGCGATTCCGGGATTTGGTCCGATACACGTCAATGATCCGTCGTTCAGGCTGAAAAAGCCAAGAAAGGCATCGACATCCGATACCACAAAATAACTTTTACTCTTTTTTGATGAAAAATCCCTCTAGTTGATCGATTGGATGGTGTTTTCATTGGGATTCTTGAGACGAAGTTTCATGTAGCTTTTTTTCCCGCGGAAGATTCTTTTTTTCCGCAGACCTATAGTAGGGATAGATATGGATACATCACGGTTCGAATCCAGTGCGAAAAATGAAATCAGGAACTGTGGTGGAATCCGCTCGGCCGAATGTATGTTCATCGAATCCTCGTCGCCGATGCGGACGTTCGCTCTGCGTATTTTCTTAAGTTCCCTGTTCTTGAAACGGCGTGACGTTTCTTTTGTCTCCGTCAGGAACGACGCCTCGCTTATCCTGCTGGATGCGTCGCTTGATACGGTCTCTGCCGGTCTGCTGGATGCGGTTCTGGACGGAAGTGTTTCCCGGTATGTTGGTACTACATCCTCCGTTCGTGTCGTCTCGCCGTTTTCCTCCCTTAGTGAAGACAAAATCTATGCATATGCGGTCCAGAACGGTTGGAATCATGAAAGGGAGCCAGTGGAATCCGCTACGAACCGGTTTCTGGATGTCTTTACGAAAACCCGGCCGGGTTCGAGGTATGCCCTAAAGAATATTGCCTATAGATTATCAATGGTAAGTAGGAAGTATTGAGACAATGGATGAGATCTGTGGGTGCATCGGGTGTGAGATTGTCATGGTGAAGGACCTTATCCGGAACGCCATCTGGGAAAGCGGCGCACAGGGACTGGTGCTGGGAATTTCTGGCGGTATCGACTCCGCCGTCGCCTGTGCCCTTGCTGTTAAGGCTGTCGGCAAAAAGCGGGTGCTTGGTGTCTTTATGCCGGCATCCGAGCACGACAGGGAGGAGTTTGCGGATGCTGATACCCTCTGTTCTTCGCTGGGGGTTGAGCTGGTTACCGTACCTCTGGATAATATACTCGCCGAATTTCTTGCGACCCCGCAGATTACCAGAACCCCCCTCGCTGCAGGCAACATTTCCGCCCGCCTGCGGATGACCGTGCTCTACAACATCGCTGCATCCCGCAACTATTTGGTCTGCGGAACGTCGAACAAGACGGAATATATGATTGGCTACTCGACCAAGTGGGGAGACGGTGCCGCTGATATCCAGCCGCTCCTTCATCTGTACAAGAAGGATGTATACGCCATTGCGGAGGAGCTCAGACTGCCGGAACATATCATCACAAAGGCGCCGAGTGCAGGATTCTTTGACGGCCAGACCGATGAAGGCGAACTTGGCGTGACATATGAGAACCTTGACAACGGCTTGTTCACACTGGAACTCAATAACTATGTTCCCGCGACGGATTTTGAGGAAAAAGTCCTTGAAATGGTCAAAAAGAGTGCACATAAACGCCTCCCGCCGAAGAATAAATGCCGATAATATCCATTTATCGGTTGCAAGAGCAAATATAAAATAATCATGGCAGACCCAAACTACAAGCAGGCACTTTCTGAAATATCGCTCATTCTTCAGACTGCAGGATACGACTGTGAGAATGAGGAAGGGTCATTCAATCTCTCCGCAGTGAAAGGGAATAAATGCATAATCGTTCTCTGTTCAGACGATATGAATGCGTTGCAGCGGTTCGATATGACCCCATATACCATAGCCCTCTCCGGGTCGAAGATTCGCTGTGATAAGATCATTTTCAGTGCAGGTACCGCATTCAAACCGAAGGAATCCACGATCTGGACCCGGGAGAGACTACTGGGTTTGATTGCATCTGCGGCCGAAGCACGTATCTTCTGCATCCCGTTCTCGCTTGACGCCGCCCCGTTGTACAACAGCACTCCTGTCGCTGGCCTGCCACCGCCGCAGACAATCAAGCAGTCGACCATGGGTCTTGACTTGATGCTGCCGGTGACTATCGATGCACGTGGAGCGGCACGGATCTGCCATCAGGAAGGCCCGACCCATCTGCGGATGATTCCGTACTGGAGATATGAGTACACTTCTGGCGGGTCTGCATCCTATAAGGGGAAGGAGATTAAGTTTGACGGCCAGGGGTCGGGATGGATAAACGCCGTCAATAACCTGGAATGGGAATTCGGTGCTGAAGCCGTTCCGCAGCTGAGAGAGATTCCGAAGGAAGTAGAAGTGGTGCCGGTGGTCACGCAGAAAAAGGATATTGAGGCAACCATCATGGATATGCTGATGAAGAAACTTACCAAGCATCTCCGGCTGAAAATCTCAGCAGGAGACGCCATCTTCGCGGAAGAAAAGGAGTTTGTACCGACTCCGGAAAATATTTCGCTCAAAATCGACAAGATCTATGTGCCTGTCTGGGAAGTCAGAGGCAAAAAGGATATCGTCGAAGTCAATGCATTCAACGGTGAGGAACTGTCGGTTCCGTCCGATGAAGGATGCGAAGTCTTCTGAGCCTATGATTATCGTTATCGGTGGAGGTCCCGCAGGTCGAATGGCAGCTCTGCGTCTCGCTGCCGCAGGACGTGAAGTAACTATTATTGAGAAACGAAAACTGGGTGGCCAGTGTGTTTTCGACGGATGCATGCTGATTTGTGGCCTCAATGATGTGGCGCGTGCGGTGGAGAATACAGGCCATCTATCCGGTCTGGGCATTCTGGGAGGATCTTTGACTGTCGATTATCCTGCCTTGATTCAGAAGCTGGAAGAGACACAGGCGAAATTGTCACATATTATTGAACGGGAGACCAAGGCGGCTGGTGTCAATATCGAGTACGGCAAGGTGGCGGAAGTACGGAACGGCAAAGTCTTCGTAGACGGTGTTGAACGGGAAGCAGAAGCCGTTATCATTGCCGGCGGTGCCGAACTCAATATGCCTGATGTTCCGGGGATCGGGCTGAAGAACGTGTATGCGCCGCGCTCCATCCGGTCAATGAAACAGCTGCCTGAACGCATGGTTATCGTGGGAGGTGGCATTTCCGGTGCCGAGTTCGCCTACATCTATGCGGCGTTCGGCGTCAGGGTTACTCTGGTGGTCAGATCGTCTCTGCTGAAACTGCTGCCGGAGAAACTTGTTGCGGATGCCCGTCGCGATCTGCACAAGGTGGATATCCGGGAACATGCAGTTCTGACCTCCATAACTGGTTCCGGGAGGGTTGAAAGTGTTACGGTCGACGGGGAAGAGATTCCCTGCGATGCGGTTCTGTGCACCACCGGGTTCAGACCAGTATCGTCGTATGTGACCGGCGTCGACAAACGTGCCGACGGGTCGATAGTTACCGATCCGAACACCATGGAGACCTCAGTGAAGAATGTCTATGCGGCAGGAGACATCTGCGGTGCGCCGTACTTCACACCGGTATCGCGTCTGCAGGGATTCGCTGCTGCCGATGCCATTCTGGGCAGGCCGCAGAAAGTGAATCTGTCGCAGATTCCGTTCACGGTGGGGCTGGGTCTCGACTATACGGTGTGCCCTGCCTTGGAAGGAGGAAGTACCGAAATACTGCCCAATATCGCGGGACCTGGCTCGTTTTGGCATGTCATCGACGCCTCAGTTGGCCATATGGAGCTGACGACGTCCGCAGATGGCAGGATTCTCGGTTTTGCCTCATCCTCACCATCAGGAGGGCTGGTAGGTACCTATCTGGGCTATCTCGTCAGAAAAGGCGTGTATGTGCATGAATTCTCACCGATGCTGGAAGTTCATCCGGTAGCTGACGGACTCTACAGCATGATTCGTTTTTCCTAGAGTTCAAATCGGCGCGATTCTCCATCTTTTTTACCACCGATGCGGATTCAGTGGAGATTCCGCTGATTTTTTTCGGAACAAACAAAAATATTTATATAGAACAACAAAACAACATAATTCATACAGTATCTCAGCCCATATGTTGAGGTATAGGTGATTATAGATGTCAGCACAATTAGGCGGTCAGCCAATATTAATTCTGAAAGAAGGCGGATCCCGTACTCGGGGACGTGACGCTCAAAGCATGAACATTGCTGCAGCAAAAGCTGTTGCAGGCGCAGTACGCACCACGCTCGGTCCGAAGGGAATGGACAAGATGCTGGTCGATACCATCGGCGATGTCGTCATTACTAATGACGGTGTCACTATCCTGAAAGAGATGGATATTGAACACCCGGCGGCAAAGATGATGGTCGAGGTCGCAAAGACCCAGGATGACGAAGTCGGAGACGGAACCACTACCGCAGTCGTTATTGCAGGTGAGCTTCTGAAGAAGTCCGAAGAACTCCTCGAGCAGGATGTTCACCCGACGGTCATCACCCTCGGATATCGTCAGGCTGCAGAGAAGGCACAGGAACTTCTGCAGACCATCGCACAGGATGTCAAGCCAGCAGACAAGGAGATTCTCGCCAAGATTGCGGAAACCGCAATGACCGGCAAGAATGCAGAGGCATCCAAGGAGAAGCTCTGCAACCTTATCGTCCGTGCAGTCACCCTCGTTGCCGACGAAGACGGTACCGTAGATACCGAGAACGTCAAGGTTGAGAAGCGTGTCGGCGGCGCAATCGAAGACTCTGAAATTGTTGAAGGTATGCTCATCGATAAGGAGCGCGTCCACCCGGGCATGCCGAAGACGGTCAACAACGCAAAGATTCTCCTGCTCAACGCAGCGGTAGAATACAAGAAGACTGAAGTTGATGCAGAAATCTCCATCACCTCTCCGGACCAGCTCCAGCAGTTCCTTGATGAAGAGGAACGCATGATCAAGAACATCGTCGACAAGATTGTCAAGTCCGGTGCAAATGTTCTGATGTGTCAGAAAGGTATTGATGACATTGCACAGCACTACCTGTCCAAAGCAGGCATCTTCGCCGTCCGCCGTGTAAAGAAATCCGATATGGAGAAACTTGCACGTGCAACTGGCGGAACCATTGTCTCCTCTATCGACGCGATTTCCTCCAAAGAACTCGGTATCGCAGGTCTCGTTGAGGAGCGCAAGGTCGGATCCGGCGAGGAAATGGTCTTTGTTGAGCAATGTATGAACCCGAAGGCAGTCTCCATCATCATCAAGGGCGGAACAGAACACGTCGTTGATGAACTCAGCCGTGCACTTGAGGATGCACTCCGCGTAGTCGGCTGTGTCGTCGAGGACAAGAAGGTTGTCGCCGGCGGAGGAGCCCCGGAAGTTGAACTCGCACTCAGACTAAAGGAGTACGCAGCAACCCAGGGCGGTAGAATCCAGCTCGCAATCGACGCATTCGCGAATGCACTCGAGGTTATTCCGAGAACCCTTGCCGAGAACGCTGGTCTTGACCCGATTGACAAGCTCGTCGATCTTCGTGCAGCACACGAGAAGGGCAAGAAGACCTATGGTCTTGACGTTTTCAAGGGCGAGCCGGTCGATATGTGGAAAGCAGGCGTTGTCGAACCACTCCGGGTAAAGACCCAGGCAGTTGCATCCGCAGCAGAAGCTGCAGTCATGATTCTCAGAATCGATGATGTCATCGCATCCGCAAAGTCTGCGGGCCCGTCACCGGAAGAAACCGCAGCAATGGGCGGCGGAATGGGTGGCGGAATGCCGGGTATGATGTAAAGTCACTCTCTACTAGCTGAAAATATATCAGAAAATAGCGGAGGATTATCTCCTCCGACGTATTTTTCCTTGTTTTGCCGGAAGAATCCCGTTAGGGATGACTTCTTTTATACCATATTAAACAAAGAATTATAGTAATATTAGAAAAGAAAATGCGGCGCGATGTCTTGTATGAATATGACCTGCCGGTCGAGTTGCTCGACGATATCGGGGATACGGAGGAGGTTCTTGAGGTATTCTATGCCAGGTCGGACAAGAAGGATTTGCTGCCGATCCTTTTCAGCCGTGAACGCATTATCTGGGCGTATCCGGAGACCTCGACCGTTTATCGGGTCTATGAAATGCAGTACATCGATGTTCTCTCGGTCCTCGCGAAATATGTGACCCTCCCGTTCCCGACACTGCGCTTCAATGCCATCGACGGACAAACTTATGTGTTCCACCATATCCAGGACAGTAAAGAGGAGATGCGCGGACGTCTCATCACGCTCTGCGGAATCCTGAAGAACAAGGTCAGCGGCAACTGGCGTGTATGGCACAAGAAATTGTTCATGGTCGATAAGTACCTGCTTGACAGGCAGGACCATGACAGTGCGGAGAATATCGCCGGGCTGCCGTTGTGTGAACCGCCTTCAGCCCGTGGTCTTGACGATGTCTTCGAGGACAAACTGATTCCCGGAAAAGGGTGCTTCGAGTCGAACGAGGTGCTCTTCTCCCATTTTCCGGGGACCGAGAACGAGGAAGTGTTTGAGGATTTCACTCCCGGTGCCGAGAAACCTGCGGAGGATCAGTATGCGAGTGCTGATGCAAAGGTCGCACTCATTGTGGGGGAAGTGGAAGCCAATATCCAGAAATCGCGTGAGACGGCCGGAACGGCACCGGCGGTTTCCCCGCAGCATCTTGATGACACCGTCATCTACAGTACCTCTTCGGGAAAGACTGATGATCAGCAGTGGGGGGTAACCAATGACGGCGGTGATGCGGTTATTCTGGAGACGCTTCGGAAGGCGGAACAGATCATCCTGCCAAAAAAGCAAGTATACGATCCGAAGGATGACGATTCGATTGTTTATCCAAGTGCAAACGATGAAACGGTCGTCATAACGCCGCTGAAAAAACCGAGACTGGAATTCGAGTCGATCAATCTTGAGGCTAGGGCGGATGTTACGTCTTCATCGAGACTGGTCGACATCAATGCTCCGACAGCCGTCCCGCTGGTGTCGTGGCCGTCGTATGAGATCGATGACAATGTGGTGGAAACGCTGCGGCAGAAGACCCCTTTCGAGGAAGCGAACAAGGATGTCGTTGCACATGTTCTTCGGGGGGAACCCCAGCCGAAGCCGCCGCTAGAGGCACCCCGTTCCGTCTTCACCAATCAGGAAGCGTTTTCCCCCTTCCTGAAGGCCTCCAATCTGCAGCCGCGGGTGGGATTTGATTCCGCAGTGGTCGATAAGTTGCTGGAAAAACTCCAGCATCTGCGAGATAGTGGCGTCATCTCCGAAGAAGAGTACAAGGAACGTTCGTTGATGCTCTTCAGAAGCGAATAAAAACAATTTTTAAAATTATTTTATCAGGGTCGCGCCGTGGTTTTGACCCTTGGTTACGATGAACGATGTATAGTCTCCGAGTTTTTCCTCAAGCTCTTTGAGGATCGAAGTGTCGTTTCTGTCGTAGACACCGAAGAGAGTGGGGCCGAACGATGAGAGTCCGACACCTGGGACGATTTCGCGCATGGTGAGCATAGTTTCGGTGACCACCGGTGGCTGCAGTTTGAACTCAATCTTGTTGAACGCGATTTCCTGGATTCTGTTCAGGACGGCTGAAAATCCCTCCAAATCCTTTTCAATCAGGAACGGAATCATGTTCATGAAGATGATGTGTGACAGGAGTTTGACGTCCTCCTTTGGAATAGGACAGTAGGTCTGGAACACATTGATCTCCGCCATTCCGCTCAGGTGCAGCCCGGTATCCTTCGGTATGGCAAGCACGATGTTCCATTCCTCGGGAAAATCGTATCTACCGAGCAGTACCGGCGGAATCGGATCCGATGCGGATGACGGCATGAAATTCATCTTCTGTTTCTTTGAGTGTCCACCGTCTGCGATGAATCCACCAAGTTCGAAACCGTAGGTGCCGATGCCGGAGGTTCCTGCACGTCTGACGATTTTTGCCAGCTCGACGCTGGAGAGATGCAGACCCGCGGATTCGGTCATAAGTTTTCCGGTCGCGAGTGCAATCTGTGTCCCCGATCCGAGACCGGAATGGGTCGGGTAGGTGGCGTTCACGATGAACATGAAATTCTGTTCAAGTCCCAGTGATCTGCGGATATTCTGTTCGGCCCAGGTTATCTTACGGGTATATTCACCCATGACCGCCTGTGGCAGCTTTGTCTCAGAAAATTCTATAGTGGTGTCTCGGTCGGTCTCTTCAGCGGTCAGCGAAAACGACGGTTTCTCGAGCGTGATGCCGATACCGCCGTCGACTCTACCGTATGAGCCGTTGAGGTCTATTAAAGCGATGTGCAGCCTGCTCGGCGTGATAATCTGCATAATTCACGCAATTCTTGTAGGCCTGAAGGTATATAGATTCCGCATGCCTGAATGCGCGTCCCCCCTCCCGCGGAAACGGTATGGAACCAGATATCCCGCGGAAATCAGTTTTTTTCCCGATTTACTTTTAAAATCATTTTTTTTGGGGGGTGGGAAAAACGAAGGTTCTTCACGGGAAAACACCGGTTCTCTCCCTGTGTCCACCCCATAAAAAAGGAATACTTATATGAGGACACGCACATAATTTTACATGTCCGAGAGGGGGCTGATGCAAATCAGCCTGGCCGCAAGGTCGTGGACGTTTCTCTGATGCAGATTCGTTTACATTGGAGGAATGAGCACAGGATCCCCCTGTGCGTGTAAAAGTATGGTATCCCAGATACCGTAACGTAAAGCAACCGTCACTAACTATCAGCAATTACTAGAAAGTATTCAGCAATTTTCAGGCAAAGTAACGGAAAAAAAGCCAACACAATTGAAACACCTTCAAAAGAGGCAAAATTATGGCAAAATATAAAGATGTTATCGATCTTTACGATGACAAGGGAAAGCTCTTAAAGAGCAACGTCGCCCTCGAAAAGATCAGCCCGTTAGTAAACCCGGCGATCAAGAAAATCGTTGACACCGCAAAGAGATCCGTCGCAGTCAACCTCGGCGGAATGCAGGAGGCTTTAAAGACCGGAAAGATCGGAAAGCACCAGCAGATTCTCGGTCGTGAACTCGACCTCGACATTGTCGGCCACGTCGACAATATTGAGAAGAAGATCAAAGACTACATCTCTGTCGGATCTGAGAAGGCGGAGATCAAGCGCTTCAATGGCGACAAACTTCTCTTAATCAATGTCCCTGAGTCCCGTATTCAGGCAGCAGCAACTTATGATGCAGCACTGACCTCCGTTGCAGCAGCAACCACCTATGCAGTCGTAGAGGAGTTCAACGTTGACATGTTCAACGCATCCACCGTCAAGGCAGCAGTATTCGGTACCTACCCGATCACCATGGATCTCGCTGGCGGCGCATGCTCTATGATCATGTCCATCCCGCAGAACAACGAATCCTTAGGTTACGCACTTCGTAACATTCCGGCAAACCAGTCTGTTATGATGACCCACCGCAATGCAATGCAGGGGGCCTCACTCTCCGCAACCTTCGAACAGGCAGGAGAGTTCGAAATGGGTAACGCAATCGGCCCATTCGAGCGTGCGCAGCTCTTAATCTACGCATATCAGGGATTAAACGCCAACAACATCGTCTACGACCTTGTCAAGGCAAATGGCGAGACCGGAACTGTCGGTACTGTCGTCCAGTCTTTAGTCGAGCGTGCAGTTGAAGACAAAGTCATCAAGCAGGGAGCCATCTCTACTGAGTCCGGCTACTTCAAGGCATACAACACTAAAGACCCGATGCTCTGGAACGCATACGCATCTGCAGGAACCCTCGCAGCAACCATGGTTAACTGTGGTGCTGGCCGTTTCGCACAGGCTGTATCCTCCACTATGCTCTACTTCAACGATTTACTCGAACACGAAACCGGCCTACCAGGCGCAGATTACGGCCGTGTCATGGGTGCATCTGTCGGATTTTCCTTCTTCTCCCACTCCATCTACGGTGGCGGTGGACCAGGTATCTTCAACGGTAATCACGTTGTTACCAGACACGCAGCAGGTAACTGTATGCCGTGTATCGTTGCAGCATGCGCACTTGATGCAGGGACTCAGATGTTCTCTCCGGAAGGAACAGCAAAGATCTTTGCAGATACCTACGGTCAGATCCCAGAGTTCGCAAAGCCGCTCCAGGCAATTGCAAAAGCAGCTTAAGACTGTTGCTAACTGCATAACAGTTCCAAACTGAGTGTTTGAGGAGATTGAATGACTGAAACAAACTATCCGCAACTCAGAATCACCCCAGCGAGATACATGAATCCCGAGACCATCGAGCTTCTGCTCAACAAGATCTATGAGATCGGCAAAGTCCGCCGCTTGATCGTGAATGGTCCCAATCTCCCGGTCACCATCCCGTCCGGTCCGGCGCGGGGTACGCCTAACGAGAACAGCTATCGCCGCAACATTACTGTCTGCGGTGAGAAGTATGAGCTCCACGTGCATGTCGGGGACGTCCTCATTGAACTTGAGGACAGAACGGTTATTGCAAATATTAAGAAGGCGTGTGATGAGGTGTTTGCCGACAAGTTCCCGTACGGAATTTCCGAGGGCAAATTCATGCGTTCAAATTTCACACTGACAGACTATGCCAAGTACGGCAGAGTCGATGACGAAAGAATCCTAGGTATGAGCGATCCGAAAAGCAAACAGCTCCCGGTAATCTTACAGGGGACTAAATAGATGCCACTCGGACGCGTAACTCAACTGGTCGACTGCAGGCACAGTATGGGTATGGGCAAGGGGGGGTCTCTTGCTCAGAGGGGAACCATATCTGAATGCAAGCATCCTGATGTAATCATCGTTGGGATGTCTCCAGGCCGGAGACATATTACAAAACCTGTCTGTGATATTACGTCGGCACTGCGGCAGCAGGGAATTGAATACAGCGTAAGTACCCTGGTGCTGAACGCGGGCAGCGGGGTTCCGTCGGATGCAGAGATCGGCGGAGTGGCCCTGGGTTCCAACTTCGGTATCACAGATCGTGAAATTGAACAGATTGAACGCCATAAAGTGGCGGTCTTGCACCATGGAAACATCCAGTCGCATGTCGTCCACAAATCACGGAAGATTCTGCAGGAATGCAGCGTTGACGTTGTCGTTGTCTGCCAGGCTCCGGTTGATTATGAGGACTTTGCGAAAGTGGGAGTCAAGACGGCATATGTCATGCCCAAGCCTGACAACATCAAGACAAAGGGCACGATAAAGGGTCTGGTCACTGGTATAACCCGTGGTCAGACGCCGAGCAGGATAGTGATGTCCAACGTCGTTCATGAAGTATTACGAATAATGAAAGAACACAAAAATTAAGGTGAATTAAACTATGGCATACGTACCACAGTATGGTCCGGGAACATCCCGCGTCGCGGAAGTCCGCCGTGACCAGATGAACCCGAATGTTAAGCTCGAGCAGATGCGGAACATCACCGATGAGGACATTGTCCTTATCATGGGACACCACGCACCAGGAGCAGCATACGGATCTGCCCACCCGCCATTAGCAGAGCAGGGTGAACCAGACTGCCCGATCAGAAAGCTTGTCAAGCCGACTGAAGGGGCACTGGCTGGTGACCGTGTAAGATATATCCAGTTCGCCGACTCGATGATGAATGCACCGTGTCAGCCGTACCAGAGAACTTACCTTGAGATGTACCGCTACCGTGGCATTGACCCAGGGACACTTTCCGGCCGTCAGATCATTGAGTGCCGTGAGAGAGATCTCGAGAAGTATGCACGTGAACTCGTTGAATCCAACCTGTTCGACCCGGCAACCGTCGGTATCCGCGGTGCAACTGTCCACGGACACTCCCTCCGTCTCGCAGAGAATGGGATGCTGTTCGATGCGGTACAGCGCTGTATCCTCGACGAAGACGGTGTCGTCAAATACGTTAAGGACCAGGTCGGTGTCCCACTTGATCGCAAGGTGTCTATCGGTAAGCCGATGGACGCAAAGTGGCTCAAAAAGAACACTCCGATGTTCCACTCCCTTGTTGGAACCGCATTCCGCTCTGACAAAGAGTACGTTGAATATGTCCAGCGCATCCATGCTCTCCGTACCAAATACGGATTCATGCCGAAGGAGGCCTAAACATGGCAGCAAAAGTAGAAAAGACCCAGAAACTTTTCCTTGATGCACTCAAGCGGAAATTCCCGAATCAGGATGTTTCATCCACTTCAACTGAATTCTACAAGTTCGGTGGACTGAAGCAGTCTGCAAGAAAGCAGGAATTCATCAAAGAAAACAAAGCAATTGTTAATTCACGTGGAATCTCCATGTACGATCCGGAGCGCTGCCACTTATCTGGTGTCCCGATGGGTCAGAGACAGCTCATGACCTACGAAGTTTCCGGAACCGGAACCTTCGTTGAGGGTGATGATCTTCACTTCGTTAACAATGCAGCAATGCAGCAGATGTGGGATGATATCCGCAGAACTGTAATTGTATCCATGGATATGGCACACCAGACTCTGCAGAAGCGTCTCGGCAAAGAAGTAACTCCGGAAACCATCTCCGAGTACCTCCACGTCGTTAACCACGCAATGCCAGGAGGGGCAGTCGTTCAGGAACACATGGTTGAAGTCCACCCGGGATTAACCGATGACTGTTACGTCCGTGTCTTCACTGGTGATGCAGAACTCGCAGACTCCATCGAGTCCCAGTACGTCATCAACATCGACAACCTCTTCCCGAAGCAGCAGGCAGCAGCATTAAAGAAAGCAGTCGGAAAGTCTCTCTGGCAGTGTGTCCACATGCCGACCATTGTTGGCCGTGCGTGTGATGGTGGAACAACCTCCCGCTGGTCTGCAATGCAGATTGGTATGTCCTTCATCGCAGCATACAGAATGTGCGCCGGTGAAGCAGCAGTCGCAGACTTATCCTTCGCAGCAAAGCACGCCGGTGTCATCAACATGGCATCTCACTTACCGGCACGTCGTGCACGTGGTCCGAATGAGCCGGGAGGAATTCTCTTCGGTAACTTCTCCGATATGTGCCAGGCAGACCGTGTGAACCCGAACGACCCGGCAAAGGCAGCATTAGAAAACGTCGGAGCAGGCGCAATGCTCTTCGACCAGATCTGGCTCGGTTCCTACATGTCTGGTGGTGTCGGATTCACTCAGTATGCAACTGCAGCATACACCGATAACGTTCTCGATGATTTCGTCTACCACGGTATGGACTTCATCAAAGACAAGTACAAGGTTGACTGGAAACACCCGTCCGCAAAGGACAAGGTCAAGGCAACCCAGGATGTCGTCAACGATATTGGTACTGAAGTCACCCTCTACGGTATGGAACAGTACGAACAGTTCCCGACCATGATGGAAGACCACTTCGGTGGGTCCCAGCGTGCAGCTGTCCTTGCAGCGGCATCCGGTATCACCACTTCCATTGCAACTGGTAACTCCAACGCTGGTCTGAACGCATGGTACTTATCCATGCTGCTCCACAAGGACGGATGGTCCAGACTCGGATTCTTCGGCTATGACTTGCAGGACCAGTGCGGTTCTGCAAACTCACTCTCTATCAGACCTGATGAAGGCTGTATCGGTGAGTTCCGTGGACCGAACTACCCGAACTATGCAATGAACGTCGGTCACCAGGGAGAATACGCAGCAATCGCAGCAGCAGCCCACCTTGGCCGCGGCGACGCATGGACTCTCTCTCCGCTTATCAAGATCTGCTTCGCAGACCCGGCACTCAAGTTCGACTTCGCGCACCCACGTGAGGAATTCGCAAAGGGAGCAATCCGCGAATTCATGCCTGCTGGTGAGCGCGGACTCATCATCCCGGCGAAATAATATTCTTTGGAATATTGTTTTAAGCGGAAACACGAGGGGTTCCTACCCCTCCGTTTTTCACACACGCACTCTTTTCCTCTCTGTTCTCGAACATCTTTTCCCGGCGTGGATTTCATCAATCGGCAAATAGACAATCGTCAATAGTCGAATTTTCAAGAAACCCATCAGATACCTCCTAAAATCCGCTATCTTGAGGTATTTTTTCTGCGCTCCCGTTCTGGGGTGTACAAAGCAGCTTTCCATGAACGAAAAATTTGTTGAATTCTAAAGAATATTTGGAGTTAACATCAAAAAATTTGTATTATTTTCGTCATTTATCGTCATCAGAACGCCTTTTCTCTCAGAGAAGACGTGAAAAAATCCACATAGGTTAAATAGTTCTTTAAAAATAAATATAGTATGTCCATACTTTGTACTCCATTCTTAAGAGTGGCTACGTGGAATCTGTTTTCGGATTCGCACGTGAACGCATCCCGCGTGTGTGGGGTGTGTTATCGTTATACGAACACTTGAGACACATCCTTCGTTTCGCAAATCCTTGCGGAACTCATTAGGTATTGGGTAATCCACATACCCGGATAGAAAAAACTCAAGGGAGAATCTTACATGCAAGAAATTATTATCGGCATTGGAGTAACTGCCCTTGCAGGAGCTCTTGCAGCGGTTGCTGGTGCAGCCGAAGATACTGAGTCCAACATCGGATCACAGGGTGACCCGAACTCTCAGGTTCAGCTTGCACCACAGATGGGATACACTCACCGTATTTACAACAAGGCGGTCAGTGGCGAACCACCGGCATACACCCTCTGGGTGACGCTCGCTTGTGGTGTCGCATGGGCATTCCTTCAAATGGGAATGGGTGCCATCCTTTCAATCGTTCTCGCATCAACACTTGCAACATTCGTGCAGGGAGTTTACGCAACTACTGCATACTTTGGGAGAACAGCATCTCTTTCCAAGTTCGGCCAGCCGGTCTTTATTGATGTTATAAAGTCAGTAACGTCCGTAACCATGGGTCATGCATTCGTCGCAGTCATAGCGACCGTAATTGTATGTTACCTTATTTCAGTCATTATCGGTCATCCGTTCAGCTTACCGCTGCTCGGTATCGTCTGGGGTCTCGCACTCGGTGCAGCAGGTTCTGCAACTGGTAACCCGTACTACGGTAAAGAACGTCAGTACCAGAACCAGAAGTTCGGAGCAGGTGTCCCGATTTCCGCCTCCGGAAACATTGTCCGCTATGCGGAAGCAGGCCAAAGAAGCTCGATCGATAATGGTTTCTTCACCTCCAAGTTCGGAGGCCCGGCGTCAGGTCTTTGTTTCGGTTTAATCGTATTCCTGGAACTCTGGCGTACCATCCTCTTCGAAGATGCACTTGCAGGTTGGGGAGCAGTAATCGCAGGCGCTGTCATTATCAGCATCTTTATGATTATTGACCGCTATGTTGAAGCATGGGCACGTAAGAACTACGGTCCGTACACGGAGGCATAAATATGAGCGCAATTGCAGCAAAGCCGGCAGCAGATGCCGGAGCATTTAAGCCGGTTCCGTCGATCATTGCAATCGTTCTTGCAGCGATCCTGGTTCTGGTCTCCTTCCTGCTTGGGAATGCACACATCATTCCAGGAGAAGCTCTCTTCGCCGTACAGACCTTAGGATTAATTATCTTAGGTGCAGCATTAATCGCATTTGGTGTTCACTTCGTCCCAGTCGGTGGTGCACCGGCAGCAATGGGTCAGGCACCGGGTATCGCAACCGGTGTTGCAATGCTTGCAACTGGTGCAGGTCTCGCAGGACTTTTCGGCGGAGCATGGGCAGCAGAATTAGGCTTAGCTGTTTCACTGGTCGGTGGTGCCATCGGCGGCGGATTAATGATGGCGATTACCTGTCTTATGGTGAACATGTCATACGTATTCGGTATGGGTATTCCGCCGGCATCAGGTAAGGTCGCAAAAGACCCGCTTACCGGCTACACTCAGCCTGAATACAAGTCCCAGGGTACTGAGGGTCACGGTTTACCGTTTATCTCCTATGTTGGCGGTGTCATCGGCGGTCTTCTCGGCGGTCTTGGTGGAACACTTATCTACTACGAACTTCTTAAATTCTACAACGCAACCCTTCCGCAGAAGTTCTCCCTCGTCGGTGACATCGTCCCGCTTTCTGTCGGTATTGCAGGTATCGTTGCAGTCGGTATGTTCCTTGTCATCGCAGTTCTGTCTGCATACAACATCACTGGTACTATTGAAGGTCTGCATGACCCGAAGTTCAAGAGATTCCCACGTGCAATCGTTGCCGCAATTCTTGCATCTGCAGCATGCGGTCTCGTTGCAATGTTAGTCGTGATTGTTCTTTGAGGTGTAAAAAAATGTCAGTAAAAGTTGAAGCATCAGCGGGCGGCGTCCCCCATAACACTGTTATGATTATCGGCGCAGTCATTGCACTGGTATCTCTTTACATCGCTATTGCAGGTCAGTTCTTCTTCGGAGTTGACTACTTCGCAGTATTCGGCGGTATCGCCGTTATCGGTGCACTCATCTGGGGTAACAGCACAATCAAGAGACTGTGTAGTTACGGTATCGGAACTGGTGTCCCATCCGCAGGTATGCTTGCATTCGGTGCGGGTACTGCAGCATTCATCGCAGGTTCTGCAATCTTTTCAAATTTCGACTGGGGAGATGTCCTTGTTCCGGTCATCGTAATCATCCTTGCTCTGATTCTTGGTTTCATCTTCGGATGGATTGCAAACTCGGTTGAAAACATGAAGATCCCGGTCATGACCAGATGCATTGCAGAACTCTCTGTCGTCGGTGCACTCGCACTCGGCGGTTTCGCAGTTCTTGCAGTTGGAGATATTAACCTCTTCGAAATCTCGTCCGGAGGACTCTTAGATCTTGACTTCAACGCTTCCTTCCTCGGCGCAGGCATCATCACTGTCGGTTTCATGCTCGGTGCACTCGCACTTCAGCACCCGTTCAACGCATGCTTAGGCCCAGGAGAGAAGCAGGACAGAACAAACATGCTGGCTCTCGAGTGCGGATTCCTTTCCATGATTGTCATGGCAATTATCTCCTTCGTATTTGTCAATATGATTGCAGCCTGGATTTCCTTAGTCGTTGCAGTTGTTGGCTGGATCATCACCTATACACTGTATGTCAAGCTGTCCAAACGCGATGCAGCAGCATGGCTCAATGCAAAGCCGTTTGAGGACGCACCAGAGGAGTAAGGAGGAAAGTATATGGGATATATTTACGTATTACCTGAATTCGGCCTTGTTGCAGATCCAGTTGCCGGTTTTGTGACTACCGCAGGCATTTCCTACAAGCCAGTCCTCGATCAGATTGACGGCCTAGAAAATGTTGCAGACGACCTTGTCGGCATGCTCTCCGGGGAAGGAAAACTCCTAAACAGTTTCCCTGGACGTGAGAAATCTCTCTCCGTTGCAGGTAGAACTACGGCCTTCTGGTACGGTCTGATCATCGGTCTCTTCGTGGCATTCATTCTCGTATTCATGTTCTCGTTTACAGGGGTGTTTGACTAATGGCAGAGAAGAAATCCCCGGCAGCAGGATGGCCGATTATCCAGGGTGACTACCACACCGGCGATGTAAACTCTCCGGTCGCAGTCATCACTATGGGATCCCACCTTGATGAAGCTGGCATCTGTGCAGCAGGTGCTGCT
>JAZUDC010000037.1:0-36561 GCA_045639425.1 Methanocorpusculum sp. | reverse complement strand
TGACGATACGGAAAATCACTCCAGAGCCAAACTTCCTTAAACTTACCATCATAGGGCTGATACGTTCGCAAAAAAGACTGCATCAAACGCTCAAAACGATCACCCAGATTTCGCTGGGAAAATGAAGAGGCACGATACTTCTCTATGACAGTGTGAAAGCTCATAGAGATAATTAGGATTACAAGAAATATAGCATTTATTATAATTAGAGAATCTTTCGAGAGTGATATTGAGCTGGAGGATTTATCGGATCATGTAGCATAAGTATTCTTTATGTCGTGGTTTTCGTGGCCGTCTTTCCACGGCGTAGAACATCATAGTACCTAACGCCAACCACAGGTGGTTTTCGACTTCATTTTTCCACCTGTGGTTTACTCTCTTTTTTTGATAGTATTATAGTAAAAGTAAAAAATCAGTAAAAAATCACGCTTCTGCTGCAATTCAGCATGTGTTCCGTGGTCTGGATTTCACATTGTGGTCTGATACCCCTGAAACTCACATCTGAAAGAAGTCCAAATCTCGATGATTTTCCTTCTTTAAAAAAGTCCTGTTGCCACTATTTGCAACTCATACTATAAAAACACAGAATAAAGGAGATCAGAGAATCGGGCGTATTTACGAGGAGATTGAAGATCGTGATCAGAGTGTTCTAGTCAAGCGCATGCCAGACCACGGAACTCCTGCAGTGAGGTTAGATGGTCGATCTGATGTGTTTGTGGACGACTTCAAGCCGGTGTGGAAATGATCACCAGCTGCATGTAGGAAGAATCAGTGAGAAGATACCAACTTGGGCCGGTCCTGTATGGCTCAGAGGTGGAGTTCGCCGTCGGTCAGCTCTGGATTATGCACTCAAATCGATGCATCACCCTCAAAAAACCAACTGATAGAGATAGCTTACGCTCTTATCAGAGGCACAAAACAGATGTTTTGAGGGGGTCACGGATCAGAGCTGAACAACTTACTCATGAACTCATGATTGTGGGGATTCGGTGTTGCATTGCCGCCAATAGGATCATCTTGATAGGGATCCGGTTGCCGTAATGCCGCTCTTGTACAAAGTCAGTGATCTGTTCCAACGTGTCGGGTTTTTCCCACATTTCCCGACATTTTTCTTCGATGTTTTTGGCAAAATCCTTGATTTCCGCGGTTGTTTAGCCATCTATGACAAATTCTACAGATTCGGACTCTTTTAGGGCGTATTTCGCCCGTCCGTCTTCCTGTGCGTATTTCTTTTCTTCTGCGGTCGTTCCGAACGGGTCGGCCCCGCATAAGATTTCATCGCATGCGTCCGCAAATGTGTTCGGTGCCGCCCCTGCCTGCTGTGTGTTTTTTTCTGGGGTGGGTGTTTCTTCCGTCTCTAAATCATTCCATTTCTGTTTTCTATATTCGATTGCCTTCTCGATGGTTGATCCGATTTTAGATTCATTGTATGGATGTTTTCCGGATTTGTAATATGATCTGTATACCCCTGTTTGTTCCCATATGGTTCGGATATTTTGTCTTGTCAAAATATCCTCGCGTTTTAGTCCCCATTTCTGGCCTTCGTTTGCAAGGTCGCATGTCATCCGATTTGCTATCGACCGAAATACTTCTGATGCTTTGTCTTTTACATTGCCGTCTTTTCTGGAAATGAATACCATTGTGTAATGGATTCTGGCGTTTTCTTTTACCGCGTTTATGACCGCTTTTATCTTTTCTTTTTTTTAGTCGGATGGCCTCCGGATCCTCTGGCGTTTTTCCGATTGTTTCGTCCTCGTTGTTGGAGGTGTTAATGACCACATGTGTGCCCCCTGTATCGCCGGCTTGTGATGATCCTGTCGGGCGTCTGGGTTCGTGCTCTTTTTGGATGTCTTTCAGGATTCCAAAAATGAGTTTGCTTCTCCTGCTGCCGTCGTCTTCCGTCAAAAATACGGTTTCATTGGCGATGGCATTATAGCCGGTTAATGCGATTCCGGATCCTTCACCGATAAAGAGTTCAATATCTGACCGCTCTTCCTTATCCCAATTTGTGATGATATGATCCCGTATCCATTGGGCTGATTTTTTGTATTTGTTTGTTTTCTCCGGAATTTCTGTCAATGCTGCGCTCGGGATATAGATGAGAATGTGCTGTCCTGCTTTAGAACATGACATTTCCATATATCCTGCGGGGGTGTCAATGGCGTCGATTTCGCCAGTGAAAAAAACAGATCCGGCTGGTTCAAGGATGGTGATGGTTGCGGTCGTTTCCTTGTTGTCTCCGACCAGGACGTTGATAGTGTATATTTTGTGCCGGCTTTTCCAGATACGGGTACTTTGACATATTAGCCGACCGGGACTCCAAGAGGTAAGACCTCCATTGAAACCGTGGACGGTGTTATGGTGAACATATACTCCTGGTTGTTCCTGTACTGATCAGGTGCATATGGAACGATGTATCCGCTTCGTCTTTCGTGTTGAAATAGATCCAGACATTCCACAAGTGCCTTCCATCAAATTTTCATCAATCTCTGAGGGTCTTTAACTTGAATTCATCGTATTTGACTTGGGGGTGTAGGTTCCCTCTTCGTAAAGGTCCCGGGAATTCAGTACGGTAGTAGTCGTCAGGTCAATCTCGTTATCGAGATAGGTATATGTTCCCGTTAGCCCGGATACATGCTCCCAGTAGTAGAGGGCACACTTGAGCGGTGACAGGAATTGTGACTGCACATCCAATAAAGAGTGCACCGATGAGGACCAGGGCAGCAAATACCGTCACAGCACTCTGTAGTACTGATTTTTTCTTTTCTGTCTGCATTTCTCTCACTCGTCTCCAGAAAACCATGTTCATAGGGTGAAATAGCCTTTCTATAGATAGCTAAGTATATTTTCCCGATGAAATAAACAAGGTTATTTTTTTACAAAACTATACGCGTGTCTAAATTCTCTGAAGATAGTGTTTCACGTTTTTCCGTAAAGTGCCGAATATTGATAATCATATACTGCTAACGTATAGAGAAGGTACTTATCAGAAAGAAAAGAACCACCGTATGAAAATTCCCTTCGTCACCTCACTCATGAATCTTACGCCAATCAAGCGTCAGAGTGTTATCCAGTTAGGATTTACTATTCCGATGACTCTGGTCGGGTTCGTTTCAACGATGCTTTTCTCACATTTCCTGGGAAAGGATCTGATGGGTGTCTATTATCTGTTCATCACGTACTTTTCCATATTCAATCTGATTGGGGACAGTGGATTCGGTGCTGCTGCTGTCAAACGGATTTCGGAAGGAAAAGACCAGAATGTCTACTTTACCGCGTATGTCACACTCCGAACGATTCTCATCATCGCCTCGACATTGATTCTTCTGGCTATCCAGCCGCTCTTTGTTAACCTGGCTGATTATCAGCTAGTTCCGCTGATTATCGTGGCACTGGTAGTTGCTTATTTTTCCCATGGTATCAGTTACGGCGTCTATGCGAAGGACCATGTCGGTATCATCAATATGGCAAGCGGCATTTCAGAGATTGCGCGTATCGTCATATCAATACTTCTTGTCCTTATCGGATTCTCAGTCTACGGCATGATTGGAGGGTATATTGTTGGTCTAGCACTCTCCGGCCTGCTTTGTATAAAATATTTCAAATACAAACCTGCCAAATTCACTTGTTATCATATCAAAAATCTGTTCACCTTCAGTTTCTGGATTATGCTCATAAGTACTGCAGGAACTATCATGGGATATGCTGATACCATTTTTATTGGGTATTTCATGAATAACGGTGATGTCGGTGTTTATCGCGTAGTTATGAGTTTTACCACCATTTCACTTTTCTTTGCAAACGCCGTCAATTCAACTCTCGCACCGAAAATCAGTTACT
Organism: Methanocorpusculum sp.; assembly: GCA_045639425.1. Classification (GTDB taxonomy): domain Archaea; phylum Halobacteriota; class Methanomicrobia; order Methanomicrobiales; family Methanocorpusculaceae; genus Methanocorpusculum. The sequence goes on along the minus strand of JAZUDC010000037.1, from coordinate 32,721 downwards.
GGAGTTCCAACAGTCAGATGGAAAGAATCCCTCCGATCATTGCCCGTTCCATCACCTACGGCCTCATTCTCGCAATTCCGGTCGTTGTCGAGGGTATCATTCTTGCAGATGATCTTCTCCACTTCTTTTATGGTACAGAATTTGCTACAGGTGCTCTCTGCTGCTGTATTCTGATGTTGCAGAATCTTGTCAATGTGTTCCTGATGTTTTTCGGAGCAGCTTTGTCCAACTCTGGTTTCGTCCGAAAAACCTTTTATGGAACACTTGCGGCCGTCATTCTCAATGTGATTCTGGACATCATCCTAATTCCGGGACTCGGCCCTATTCCAGCGATGGGTATTGAAGGTGCGGCACTCGGTTCATTGGTAGCTATCATCGCCAACACGTTGATCGTTGCCCATGAACTGAAGAATGTCATGCCGGTCAAAGTCGAGGGAAAACCGATGTTGCATATCGTTCAGGCATCGCTTGCAATGGGTCTTGTGGTGTTCATCTACACTTCATTCGTCCCGTTGTCCAGTATTGGACGGACGCTGATTCCAGTAGCGTTCGGCGCTGTCATCTACCTCCTCTTCTTGCTCAAGTCCGACAAGGGCATCCACGATGAGATCAAGCAGTTGATAACGAATTTCGGCATTCCATGGCCGTGGTGGCTCTGATCCTATAATAGAAAAGACAGCAAAGAAAAGACAGCAAACATTTCTAATACGAGACGTCAAATAGATACAGTATATGTATAAACTCGTCTGTGTACATTGCGGTGCGGAGTATCCTCCGGATGCTATCGTGTACAACTGTGAAAAATGCGGCCACCTGTTAGCCGTCAAATACGATCTCGACGATATCACCGTAACCCACGAAGAGCTGCAGAAACGCCAGATTTCCGTCTGGCGGTACAAAGAATTCTTACCAGTCAGAATCGAACCTATCTCCTTCCAGGAGGGCGGAACCCCCCTCTATCATCTCAAGCGCTTAGGTGAAGAACTGGGTCTGAAAAACCTCTATGCCAAGCATGAAGGCATGAACCCGTCGGGTTCCTTCAAGGACCGCGGCATGACGCTCGGTGTCTCGATGGCAAAGCAGCTTGAGAAAAATATCGTCGCTTGTGCATCCACCGGCAATACATCCGCCTCCATGGCGGCCTACGCCGCAAAGGCGGGCATGCCGGCTATTGTCCTACTGCCGGCAGGCCATGTTGCGCTCGGCAAAGTCGCCCAGGCGCTCATGCATGGTGCCAAGGTCATCTCCATCAGAGGCAACTTCGACCGTGCGCTCGAAATGGTGCACGAACTCTGCATCACTCACGGCATCTATCTTTTAAACTCAATCAACCCCTACAGATTGGAAGGTCAGAAGACCATCGGATTCGAAGCCATCGACCAGATGGGCTGCGTCCCTGACCGGTTCGTTCTGCCGGTAGGAAACGCCGGCAACATCTCCGCGGTCTACAAAGGATTGTGCGAGTGGAAGGATATCGGCTATATAGACACCATTCCAAAAATGACCGGTATCCAGGCCGTAGGATCTGCGCCTATCGTCAACGCCGTCAGAAACAATCTGCCAGTGGTTGAAGTTGAGAAGAATCCAGAAACCATCGCATCCGCCATCCGTATCGGCGCACCGGTTAATGCCGAAAAAGCCCTGAAAGCCATCAGAGAGACCGGTGGAACTGCTGAATCGGTCACCGACGAGGAGATTCTTGCCATGCAGCGCGACATCGCCCGCAAGGAGGGCATCGGCGTCGAGCCAGCATCCGCGGCATCCGTTGCCGGTATCCGGAAAATAGCCGAACAGGGGCTGCTGGACAAGGATGAGAAGATTGTCTGCATCGTTACCGGCCACCTCCTGAAAGACCCAGAAACCGTAATTAAACAATGCGTACCCCCAATCGAAATCGACCCGACCATCGAAGCACTGCTTTCAGCCTTATAATCCTAGGACTAGCTGCAGTCCTTCTGCTCTGTACCGCACCAGTGTCAGCGGAGAATGTCGCGCATTACACGGTTCCTGCAAATGGGTCTGTGGTCTATGCCAACATCTCCTTTGATAATCTGTCCTCCTACAATCTGGTAGCGCCGGGTTTCTTTGGAGATGAGACCGCTCTGATGGGTGTCACGAATCTTAGGCTCGTCAATGAATCCGGTGCAGCTATAACGCCTAAGGTGACGAACAACGGGGTCTATACGTTCGCAAAAGGCAACTATACGCTGCAGTATACCGCACCGGTCAGAGACGGACCCCTCCACTTCAGCTATCCTGCCGCCTTCAATGTCACCGTCATGCTCACCAATCCGCAGACCACCGGCCATATGATTCTCGGCAAACCAAGCAACGGCGGGGTCATTACGTACACAGACAACGCCACCATAGTCACCTTCACCGGCGTAAATCAGGCTACTGTTCCGTTCTATGCGGAAGGACGGGATCTTATCATCTACATTTTTGCAGGTGTCTGGCTTCTTGTTCTCGCCGTTGTCTTCGGCTGGTACCGTGCCCTTAAAAATCGGCAACTGGACCCCAACAAATACGAGTAGAAAAACGCTGGGTTACAAAATCTAGAAGAACATATCCAGCGTCGTCTTTTTTGCGCCTTTCGGATCGAACTCGTCCCAGTCCCACCCGAGCGACTCGAATATCCGTGTCAATGGCGTCTGCAGCGTCTTTTCGCACATCACATCCCAGTCGATTTCGAACACTCCCTCTGGAATCTGTTCCGGATATTCGAAGCAGAGCACGTCCGTCTTCGGATACTTTTCGATGTTGAATGAGTTCTTGATGTAGAGCCGTTTGGGTTTGCTGCCGCGCGCGAAATGCGTGCCCAGATACTCGTTTGAGTACCGTGCACCGCGCCCGTGCGCATCCAGATGCTCGTAAGCGTCCAAAGCCTTGTTGAGTCCTCCTGGAATCCCCGCTTTCTCCAGCGGACACTTGCCTGCCCGATACGATTTGATCACCTGCGTCAGATACTCTTTCACTGCCGGTTTTCCGCCACCTTTCAGAATCATCTCTAGCACCGGTCCTAGAACCTCGCGGGTCATCTGCGACGAATCCGAGCGTTTGGTCTCGAGACCCGCCATATCGATTTTATCAATCTCCTGCCCCTCCTTCCAGATCAGATGACCGGCATACCGCTTCTTGATGCCTCCCTGGAAGAACCGCTTATAAACTTTCTCGAACTTGATGGAAAAGTAATTGACATCAGCGCCGAGCGTGTCCTTCGCGAATCCCGGATAACTTTCATTAAGTTCCTTCTCTAAAGACCGTGCAATCGCCATGGTCTCTTTGAGCGATGACGAGGGCAATTGAACGAAACAGGAATCAGTATCCCCGTAGATCACTTCATACCCGTGTTTCTGGATGATGTTTTTCGTGTGCTGAATGATAGCGCGCCCGACTGAGGTCACTGCCGCGCCGATCTCGACATCATAGAGCCTGAACCGCGAAAAACCGGAAACCCCGTAGTACGAGTTCATGATGACCTTGATAACGTTCTGCTGCATGTCGTAGAGATTGTATTCGGCCGACCCGTACGGAAACGTATTCCTGAGTTTTTTCTTGCTGTCGCGTTCCTCCACTAATTCGCCGATGATCGCCCTGGTCAGCCCATCCGGCGACTTCTTGAATCTTATGCCATTTGGCGCATGGATTTCACCATTTGGCGACTTGGTTTCCTGCGACGCATTTAAGGTCATCATGGCCATTGGATACAGCGATTTCAGGTCCAGGACAATGACATTCTCGCAGACACCTTTCGAGGGAGACAGGACGATCGCCCCCTCGAACTCCTTACCCACACCGTTTCCTTTCGATGGCAGCACGAACCGGCCGTGGGCTTTACGTAGCACGAAGGTATCGACCACATTCGAAGAATTCAGTGTCTTATCCAAAGGACAGCCGACATACCGCGCAACCTCCAGGAAGAACTCGACGATCTTGATTTTTCGATCGATTTTGACGCAGAGTTCCACGTCCTTGAAGTTGTATTCGACGAACTTGAGCGGGTGATTGTTCCAGAGTTCGTTGAAGGTCTCCGTGTGGAACACCTTGTGTTCCCCAAGTTCATCCTCAGCGACAGCATCGAGTCTGTAGGACTCCTTCTGCGAGCCATGCATCTTCTTGTACGCCGCAAGTAGATCGAAAATCACGCGCCCTCTGATGGCTTCACGTTCAATCTGGCCGGGTAATCTTGCGAAAACATCGAGCGGAAACCCCAGAATCTTCGCCCGGGTGAAAATGTAGTTCGCATCGAAACTCGTGAAATTCCACCCGGTCAGAATGTCGGGGTCGGTCTCCCGCAGATACGCTATGAACGCTTTCATCAGACTGCATTCGGTCGGATGAACCGAGATGGTATGGACCGCCGGATCGAAACACCCGTTCGGAAGCGCCTCACGCTGTTCAGGCAGAAGCGTCTCCCCCTGCAGGAGAAACGTCGTATACCGATCCGTGAATGAATCATGACAGGTAATCGCGGTGATCCGGTCCAGGTTCGCTTCAGAGAGTCCGTCCCGGACCTCGCATTCGATATCACAGATGCATACCCGGCTTTTCGACGCCACCACAGCCGGCCGGATCTCCGAAAACCTGCAGACATCAGAAGGAGCCGACATTCCACCGGTGATTCCCATATCGATGAAAAAGCGGGAGGTGAACGGGATATCAGCTTCGAAATGGTGATAGTTTTCACGAACTGTCCGCACGTCGGTCGGTTTCGCGGTGTAGAGCTTGCGCACACGGTCGCCCCGGATGGACAGCGACCATTCGTCGGAGACCATCACATTCTCACCGTGCGGCTTGGCGGCTTCTGCCTCTCTGACCCAGAAATACGGTTTGAAATCCGTAACCCTTACCTCATGCAACGTCCCGTCCAGTTCCCGTCCATAGACGTGGACGATTGGCCCGGCAGGTGTATTCGAGTATTCGGCCTGATTAACGCTGATCTCCATTCAGACTCTCCGGCAGATCCCCTGCAGGAACGAAGCGGCGGCGTTGAGCTTGTCAAACTCCCATGCATCCAGTTTGAGTGACTCGTTGATCTTCGCACCGTTCTTGGTGACCTTTGCCGGCAGACCGATCGAGCACCCCTCAACGCCGTACGCACCGTCTGCCGGCAGAGAACAGACGATCTCACGGCTGTGCTCGATGTTCTCGAGCATGTGCGCGAGGTGGTAGGCAGGACCAAACACCGTGCCGCCCTTTCCCCTGATGACCGGCATGGACGACCCGCGAAGATCCTGTAAAACCTCTTCCCGCACGGCAAGCGGCACCTCCATCGGCAGACGGGAGAAGAGCGGTACCTGGTTTTCGCCGTGTTCTCCGATGACGATGCCCGGTCTCTCGATACCCATGTGATGCAGGGCGAGGGTGAACCGCCTGCTGTCCAGTAGCCCACCGAACCCGACCACCTGGGTCTTATCCAGCCCCGCATGTTTGGCGAAGTACCAGGTAAATACGTCCATCGGGTTGGTCATCACGATCAGCTTTCCCGCAAACCCTTTCAGCTTCTTGGCGCCTTCCTTAGCGATAGGTAGGTTCTTGTAGAAGAGATCGGCCCGCGTCTTCACGTCCGGTGTCCGTGAATATCCCGCCGAAAAGATGCAGTAATCCGCGTTTTTCATGTCCTTCACGTCGGTCGAGATCGGCAGATCAAGACCGTGGAGAATATCGAATTTCTGCGCCTCCAGAAGTTCCATGTTGATGTCGTAAAGGATCAGTTCATCGGCGAATCCGGTGACCGCGGAAAGATACGCCGCTTCTCCGCCGATGCGGCCCATACCGAATGCTGCTACGGTTGTCATTTCTTATCTGTTGGCTGTAGGGGGATATAATCTGTTTTTCTTGCATTTTTTTGCGGCTGGTTGAGCCTGCGGATTTTGGATCATGTTCATTACGTTGTTTTTCATCTTTGACCAAACCCGTATTTATAGCTTGGGTTACCAAAAGTAGTTAAGTTTTGTTCACGTTCTGCCCACTGAATGAACAGGGAAGCGAGTAGGGGTGAGTCACCTCCCTACCATCCCCCGTTTGCCCGATTCGAAGGCCCCTAAAAGTCCCAGAGTCATCTAAGTCAGCAGATTCGAGTTCATTCCACTGGAAATGCAAGTTTGAGAGGAAGCGCGCACATTGCATTTTTTGCGTGCATCATCCACTGCAGAACCGCATTCTCCTACGCGATGGAACAGCTGTCCTCCTCAGTCACCGATACCCTGTTCCTACTTCGTCTATTTACCAGATGAACTCCAATATTAGTAATGATATGAAATTTTTCAAATATGACATTAATAGGTACGACCCGCGCAAGATGGAGGCGATTCCGGCTATCTTCTTCGTAGTTGCGGCTATTATTGTGGGAATATCCTTCGGTACCTGCGGGCTTCCGGTACATCCGGGCATTGATTTCGCCGGCGGTACTGCAGTCACTATCCATACGGACCAGACGCGGGACCAGCTTACTGCGTACTTCGGCGGATATGACCTGAAGTCCACTGACTCGGGTGTCGGCGGCAGCTATTATCTGAAGTTCGGCCCGATGGACAATGACGCGATGCTCGCATTCAATGAGTATATCCTTGCCGGATATCCGGATGCGGGTATCGAGCAGATCGGATCTTCGTTCGGTTCGACGCTGCAGACGCAGGCGATGTTTGCCATCATCATCGCCTTCATCGGCATGGCGGCCGTCGTCTTCATTGCATTCCGCGAACTGATGCCAGCGCTGACCGTCGTTGCAGCGGCTCTGGCCGATATCACCGTCACGGCAGCCGTGATGAACATTGTGGGAATCGAACTCTCGCTTGCGACAACCGCAGCTCTCCTGATGCTTATCGGATACTCGGTAGACAGCAACATCCTGCTGACAACCCGGGTCCTCAAACACCAGGGAAAGCAGGAAGAGAAGTTCGCGAACGCGTTCCATACCGGATTCATCATGACGACGACGACATTCGCCGCAATCTTTGCGATGTTCATCGTCTCGCTCATCGGTCAGGTCCAGACGCTCTATACCATTTCCACGGTCCTGCTCATCGGTCTGATCTGCGATCTGGTATTCACCTGGGTCTTCAATGTCGGTGCCCTGCGACTCTATCTTGACAAGAAGAACCCACAGCTGATATGGGTGAAGAAAGCAGCAAAAGTGGCTGAAGAGCCGGAAAAGACTGGGGAAACATCGGTTACTGCGCCGCAGAAGACGCAGCAGCAAAAGGAGCCTGTAAGAAAACGGAAGAGGAGAGGTGGCAGGCGATGAAACGGCCCATGCAACATCAGAAGAAGGAAAAGAACAATTACCACGGCGTAGCGGCGGTCATCCGCAACCAGCGAGTCATCATTGCCGTCATCCTGGTCATCGCCTCCCTGGGTGCGATATTCATTCCGTTTTCCTCGAACTACAACGGCACTAACCTGCAGTTCGGTCTTGACCTCGACGGAGGGTCCTGGATCCAGCTCGAGTTCCAGTCCGATGTCGTGACCGTCGAGAATACCGACGATATCTTTACGATAGCGAACACGATGGGCAAGGCACTCGACTGCAACGTCAACGTCATCAGCAAGAACCAGGTGGAGGTCGACAAGAAGTTCACCGAATCCCAACTGTGGGAAGCAGTGACGGCGGCAGGCGGCGTCTTCAAGAACACGCAGCCGGGTCTCGGCAAGGATACGGCAGATACCATCAAGCGTACACTTGAGTCCAAGATCAACAGCCTGGGTACCAGTGATGTCAAGGTCAACATCCTGACCGGTTTTGACGGCATTGCACAGTACGTCCGTATCGAGATGGCCGGCGTCGATATGCAGGAAGCCCAAAACATCGTCGGCAACCAGGGTCTCTTCGAGATACGGATCCAGATCACCGACAACGAGACGACCCATGTCCTCTACGGACAGAACGTCCAATCCGTGCAGAACCCGACGAAGACTACCACCGGTGTCTGGGGAGTCGGATTCACGCTCGACACGGAAGGCGCGGACGCCTTCAGACAGGCATGCATCGGTACCGGTGCTACCTGCTATCCGGACCAGCACTACATCAACATGTACCTTGACGGCGAAGAGGTCTATTCTGCACCACTTTCAACCAGTCTGGCGGCCTCCTTCGCCAAGACGACGGTCAGTTCGCTCTCGGCCTCGACCGGAACCGGAGACAAGGGATACGAGAAGGCAAAGGAACTCGAGGTCCATCTGCGTGCCGGCGCATTGCCGGTGGAAGTCAAGATTGCCGGTTCCGGCTCGACCTCCGCGGCTCTCGGCGACTACTTCAAGGTCATCTGTATCATCGCGGCACTGGCGGCACTGGCGGCAGTTGCACTCATGGTATATCTCCGGTACCGCATCATCTCCATCGTCGTTCCGATGATTCTTACCAACATCGCAGAGTTCGTCATTCTTCTCGGCATCGCGGTGTTCCTCCAGCAGCTCGATCTGGCGGCGATAGCCGCACTGATTGCGGTTCTAGGTACGGGTATCGACCAGTTGGTCATCATCACCGATGAGGTTGTTCATGGCGGTGTGGTGCCGGGACGGAACCTGTACCTGAAACGGCTGAAACGTGCCCTGATCATCATCATGACATCGGCCGCCACTGTCATCATTGCGATGTTCCCACTGATCATCATGGACCTATCCACGCTCAAGGGATTCGCCATTATCAACATCCTCGGTATCCTTATCGGTGTCATCATCACGAGACCTGCCTATGGTAAGATCATCATGGAAATCATGGCGAACAGAAAACTGAAAGAATAATTTCAGAGAACATGTTTCTCCCCCACAACGGGGGGAAAAACAGATTTTTTTAGATTTCAGGATATACATTCAATAGTCTGACGGCTTCTGCAGGACCATGGACCACCACAGATATGCATGTTTGTCGCGAGTCTTGGAAGGGAGATGACCAGAGCCTGTTTATAGAAATCGCTTTTGCCTTCCGAAAGATACTAGTAGAAGTAGATAATGATTGGCCGTAAATCCTCCAGCGATGCAGAGTAACTTATCCTGTCGTCATACGGTATTGTTTCCGCCAGTGAGAAAAATTCCTTCTCTCTTTTGAGTCTGCAGCTATTCGATATTAATCCTCAATGGCATGTTGTTGTTATTTATAAATTGATTTTTTTAATGACCTTTTTAATTTTAATGACTTAAAGCTTCTCTAATAATTTTCTCTTTTTCAAGCATAACTTTCGCCTTTCTTCCCATCGGCGAAAAATGGATGCAAGTTGATACCGGTCGTTTTTTCCTGCAGCTTTCTTCACGAAAAATGGCTGTAGCTGACCGTTCCCACCATGCCGTGCATCTGTACCGTCATGCCTTCGGCGACAACCGGCGACGAAAAGAACGGCGCATCCAGAACCAGCGACTCGTACTCACCGCCTTCTCCCGCGATATTGATCCGCCGTTTCTTTTCCACGATTTTCAGGACCGGTTTGAGATTTTCGTCAATCCGTCTGCCGAGCACATTTTCCCCCAACCCATCGGCAGCCGTCACCACAATCCGGGCATCCAGCTTTTCCGCAACTTCGTCGATGATGTCATCCGGCGCCATGCCCCACAGTGGGGCATACACTTTCAAATCAAGTTCAGTACAGATCTTCTCGATCCGCGATTTCTGATACTGTGACGCTATCGCGCCGGTGGTGATACCCACGATCTTCAATGACTCCTTCACAGAAGCGATTCCCTTTTTCAAATCCGCCAGCTCCTCCTCCATGACGCCTTTCGTCTGAACAGGAACATACCGCATGCCAGCACGTGCCGCCATCACCGTCACCGCATCCAGATTCACCGAATGAAACATGTATGATTCAGTGTTCTCGGGAACTGCCGTAATCATCGCGAGGACGTCGTGCCCTTCCTCTAGAGCCATGCAGATGGCCAAAATGGAATCCTTGCCACCGGAAGTAAGCGCTGCCAGTCTCATTCCTTCAGGGTTCCAAACGCGTGCACGAACCGCACAGTCATCTGTTCCCAGGTCGGCAGATTCGTCTGCGTCCCCACCCTCTCGACCGCGAACGACGAGACGACCGCCCCTACCTTGCAGCAGGTCTCCATATCGAATCTCCTTTTAAGAGCGGTAAAGAGACCCGCCCGGTACGCGTCACCGGCACCGGTAGGATCTGCCGCATCGACGGTGACCGCCGGAATCCTCGTCACGGACGCATCTTCATAGATAGTGCTCCCTTTCTTTCCCTCAGTGATGATGGCGACAGGAACTGCCCTGATGATGTCATCAGCCGAATACCCGGTCGTATCCTGCATGATGCTGAGTTCGAAGTTGTTGCAGATCAGGAGACTGATGTTCTCGAACAGGGTCTCCAGCTGTTCCTTTGAATAGTATTTGACGTCCTGTCCCGGATCAAACGACGCGAACTGGGCATTCTTCGCGACCCGGATGTTGTAGGTGGCGTCTCCGGTCGCCATATGGATAAACTCCCGCTTGGGTGGATCTGCGTCGGAAAACGCTTCTGCGGCTCCCCACTCGAAGTAGGTGATCTGATCGCCGTTTCGATTGTTCACCATGAACACCGTTGAGCAATTCTGGGTCTCCGAACGATAGAGATGTGTCTTAATTCCCAACGTCTTCAGATGCCGCTCGTAGGCGGAACCCGTGAAATCCCTGCCGACCGAGGTAATCAGTTCGGCCTCTCCCCCCAGAATTGCTATGCCTGCCGCGATATTGGCGGCACCGCCACCGAAATACGTCTGCCGGTCGACTACCCGGCGAGATTCACCGACGGGCGGGTATTCGTCGACCGTGAGAATGAAATCATTGCAGAGATGACCAGTTACTGATATCAGAGAGGACATTTTACTGGATATATCATTTGTAGGAAGGCTATATCAAAGGATTGGTGGATTTCACCATTCTCTCCCTGGTGGCTTGCGGTGGGGAATGAATGATGTTCATCACTCCGGCATTCAGGTCAATTGGAATATTCCTTCAGAGGATTAGTCTTCTATGATTAAAACTTTTTAAATTTGCGCTTCAATGGGGAAATAGGAGTTATTTCTGGGTAATTTCACTCTGTATGTACAGATTACCCGAATCAGAATCGAATCAGAATAATTAATAATGATAAATACCATATGATAAGATAGTGATATTCATGTACACGCCGGAATTGCTCACAATATTCCTGCTTCTTCTGGTGCCGATATCCGCAGCTGCACTACTGGCGATTTTCCGGCACAATGTGGTACGAAGCGTCATCGTGACGGCCACCGCGGTTGTACTGATGGCTGCCTCTGTCTTCCTGACCGTATTTGCCTGGAGTACGGGAATTTCCGTGATAACGGCGTCGATTCCCAGGATATGGACGGCACTCTTCATCGTAGAACTGGTTGTCGCTGTCATCATCATTTCCCTCTCGATAAAATACAAGAAACCACTGGCATTCGTGCTGGCCCTGATTCAGACGGGTCTCCTGATCGGGCTGGAAGTTTCCGGCATTGCTGGCACCGGGTCGACCATCACCTTTTTCCTCAACAACCTCTCGCTCACGATGGTCCTCATCATCGGCATCATCGGGTCCCTGATCTGCATCTATTCCCTAGGATACATGAAGGATTATGCTGCGCATAATACCGATATCCCCGACCGCCGCCGCTACTTTTTTGTGGTCATGTTCCTGTTCTTGACCGCGATGTTCGGCATCGTTCTTTCAGCGAACCTGCTAATGGTCCTTGGCTTCTGGGAAGTCACCACCCTTTGCTCCTTCCTACTCATCGGCTATTCGAGGACCAACGAAGCTGTCACCAACTCATTCAGAGCCATCTGGATGAACCTGATAGGTGGCATCGCTTTCACGGGGGCCATCTACTTCCTTGCACTCTCCGACCCTGCGGCGGATCTCCTTCATATACCATTGCTGTTGAGCTACGATAATATCGCAGCAATCACCATCCCGCTGGCACTCCTGGCAGTGGCAGGCCTTACGAAAGCCGCCCAGCTGCCGTTTTCTACGTGGCTTACCGGCGCCATGGTGGCGCCGACCCCAGTCTCCGCCCTGCTCCATTCCTCGACGATGGTCAAGGCGGGTGTCTATCTCCTGATTGTGCTTGCCCCGCTGTTCCACCAAACCTGGGAGGGAATCGCCCTGGCGTTCATCGGCGTATTCACGTTCCTGGCGACTTCCGCCTTAGCAATTGCGCAGAGCAACGCCAAACACGTGCTTGCCTATTCCACGATAGCCAACCTCGGCCTGATTACGGCCTGTGCAGGTATTGGAACGCCGGCTGCGATTGTCGCAGCCATCCTCCTGACCATCTTCCATGCGGTCGCCAAATGCCTGCTGTTCCTGTGTGTCGGGGCAGTTGAGCATAAAATCGGCAGTCGCGACATCGAGGACATGGACGCCCTCGTAGTCCGGCTTCCGCTGTTGGCCGTCATGATGGTCGTGGGTATCGCCGGCATGTACCTTGCGCCGTTCGGTATGCTCATCGCCAAATGGGCGACCATCGAGGCATTCCTCTCGGCCCCGCTCGGCTATGTCTTCATTGCCATCCTGGCGTTCGGCTCCGCATTAACCGTGTTTTTCTGGACCAAATGGCTCGGCAAACTGTTCATGCGAATGGCAAAACCAGTCGAGCAGAAACCAAAGCTCAATTCCAGTGAGGGAGTTACCGTATCCGTTATCGGCGTCCTAACCGTGCTGGTATCCGCAGGATTCCCACTGATTACGAAGTTCATCATTGCGCCGTTTGCAGGCGGTTTGTCGACGATAGGTCTATTCGGTTCAGACACGGTCGCCATGTGCGGCCTGATGCTCGCCATCATCATCGCCCTGATCGCGGTGGCTCTTGTCGGCTCGAAAGCCTCCACCAGAATTGTCAAGCCGTACCTAAATGGCAGAGCAGTCGATGAACAGGGAAGATTTCTCGGCTCATTAGGGATCTATAAGGAACCGAAGACCGCCAACTATTACCTCGAAAAGTATGTTGGCGAAAAGAAACTGCTGAACCCCTCGCAGATAATCGCCTTAATCATCATTGTCGCCATGCTTGTCCTGGGAGTGATGATATGAACGTCATCATCATGGCAATTATCGGCGCCACTGTGTTCTTGGTCGCAGCTCCATTCCTTGGTGGTACCCTCACCGGTATTGATAGGAAACTGACCGCACGGATGCAGAGCAGAAGAGGCCCTCCCATCACCCAGCCATTCTACGATTTCTCCAAGCTCTGGCATAAAGAAAAGATTGTCACGAACCCGATAGAAACCATCTTCGCAACAGCCTATCTGGTCTTCATCGCGGTGTCTGGCGCACTGTTATTTGCGGGCCTCAATATCCTACTGGTCGTCTTCTGTCTGGTACTCGCCCACACGTTCATCATCCTCGCAGCCTATGCGGCGAACGCACCCTATTCCCATATCGGTGCCGAACGCGAACTGCTCTCTACCATGGTGGCAGAACCGGTGATGATTTTGATAGCGGGAGGACTTTTCATGGTGACCGGAACGTTTACCGTCTCCGAGATATTCTTCAATACCTCATTACCCGCAGTCTGCTATCTCCCGGGGGTGTTCCTCACACTCTTTGCGGTGATAACCCTCAAACTCAGAAAGTCTCCATTTGATATCTCGACGTCGCATCATGCCCATCAGGAAATCATAAAAGGAGTAACCTCCTCGTTTGCCGGCAAGACCCTGGCCAAGGTTGAGCTCGCCCACTGGTATGAACTCATCATCCTGCTGGGGTTCATCATCCTGTTCTTCGGCAATATGCCCATCTTTGGTATCATCGTGGCCCTCGTCGCGTTCTTCCTTGAAATTGTGATCGATAACGTGTTCCCGCGCATCACATGGCAGATGACTGTCAAGAGTCTGTGGCTCATCACCCTCATTCTGGGCGTTCTCAACACCATCATCATCGGCATGCTGATGGCAGGAGGAATAATCATATGACATCATCGGCGAAATCACCCTGGATTCTGCATTACAATGCATCGAGCTGCAATGGCTGCGATATTGAGATACTAGCGGCCTTAACCCCGCTCTATGATGTCGAGCGGTTCGGCATCGTCAATACCGGCAACCCCGCCCATGCCGATATCTTTGTGGTGACAGGCGGCGTCAATGAGCAGAACAAGGAAGTCCTAAAGAACCTCTATGATCAGATCCCCGCGCCCAAAGTTGTGATCGCAGTCGGCATCTGTGCAGCGTCCGGTGGCGTGTTCAGGGACTGTTACAATGTGTCTGGCGGCATCGACACCATCATTCCAGTGGACGTCTATGTACCAGGATGTTCCGTCCGGCCAGAAGCCCTGATTGAAGGCATCATGAAAGCTATCGGCATTCTGGAGGAAAAACGTGCGGATATAGAGGAGAAGAAATGAGCGCTGATTTTGAGATAAAGACCGTGTCCGACCTTGAGTCGTCTGCGGCGTCGCTGAAAAAAGAAGGATACCGCCTGGTGGTGATCACTTGTACACCTGCGGCGGAAAACTACGATATCACCTATACCTTCGACAGGGGTATGAATTTCCGACATATCCGCCTCAACGAAAAAGAGGAAGCAGAAATCCCCTCCATCACCCCATCGTTCCCCGGAGCATTTGTCTACGAGAACGAGATTCACGATCTGTATGGATTCACCTTCAAAAATATCTCGATAGACTTCAAGGGCACGTTCATCCGCACTTCTGTACCTTATCCGTTCAGAAAGAAGACACCGGAACCGAAGGTCACTATAACCAAAAAGGAGGCGGAGAAATGACCGACAGACACACTATCATTCCATTTGGTCCGCAGCATCCAGTGTTGCCGGAACCGATCCATCTTGACCTGATGGTTGAAGACGAACATGTGGTCGAGGCGATACCCTCCATCGGTTACGTCCACCGTGGCCTTGAATCTTTGGTAGGTACCCGTGACTATCAGGACTTCGTCTATCTGGCAGAACGCATCTGCGGTATCTGCAGCTTCACCCATTCGTCGACCTACTGCCAAGGTGTGGAAGGTCTGATGAACCTCGAAATCCCAAAGCGTGCCCAGTACCTGCGCACCCTCTGGGGAGAGTATTCCCGTCTGCACAGCCACCTGCTGTGGCTCGGGCTCTTCGCCGATTCGCTCGGGTTCGAGAGCCTGTTCTATTCCGCCTGGAAACTGCGGGAAGGAGTCTTAGGCGAGCTGGAGGCGACGACCGGTGGCCGCGTGATCCAGAGCGTTTGCAAGGTGGGCGGCGTTCGCCGTGATATCTCTGATGATATGCTCTCAGAGATGAACAACCGGCTTGACACGATGGAAGATGAGATGCGGGAACTTACCAAAGTGTTTCTGCAGGACTACACACTCAAAAAACGTCTCTGCGGTAAGGGCATGCTGAAGAAAAATGATGCCTACGCGTTGGGAGCAGTAGGTCCGGTCGCCCGCGGCAGCGGTCTGGTGCAGGATGTCCGCATGACCAAGTATCTGGCCTACCAGGACATTGGATTCAAGCCGGTGGTCTCCCACGGCTGCGATGGATATGCCCGTTGTGAAGTCCGGTGCAAGGAACTCTTCACCTCCATCGAGATCATCAGAAGGATCATCTCCGATATTCCAGCAGGCAACGTAGAGGTTCCGGTCAAAGGAAATCCCGATGGAGAATACTTCAGCCGATCGGAACAACCCCGCGGCGAGGTCATCCACTATCTGCGCGGAAACGGCACGAAGAACCTGAGGCAGTTCCGTGTTAGGACGCCGACCCTGACTAACGTCCCCTCTCTAGTCGAGATGCTGAAAGGATGCGACTTAGCGGATGTTCCGCAGATTGTGCTGACTATCGATCCGTGCATCGGTTGTATGGAGCGCTGATACCATGAAAATGCTCAAGACCATTATCAAGCAGTTTTGCCATAAACCGGTGACCACGACGTTCCCAGTGAAACCGGCGAAGAAATATGAAGCAACCCGCGGTCATCTCATCTTCGACCCGTCCAAGTGTACTTCATGCACCATCTGCATGAAACGCTGTCCCTCACAGGCGATTGTAGTCGACAAGGCGGCGAAGACCTGGACCATTGACCGGTTCCGCTGCGTCATCTGCGGCAGCTGCATCGACCTGTGCAGGTTCGGTTCGCTTTCAATGGATACCAGCTATCCGGCGGCGGCAACCCCAGCGGAACGCGAAGCGTCCGGAAAAGAGATGTTCGCCATCAGCTACGTCAAGCCGGAAAAACTGAAGAAAGAAGAATAAAATCTTTTTTTACATTTTTTTGTTCGCTGTTCCAGTGTACACATAATCCGTGGATGAGATTCTCTTTGTCCTCTGCGATGCGGATGCGGCCCAGAAAACGGACTAGCCGCTGCAGGCGCTTCTTGCCGTATACCAAAAGGAACAGCTCGGATTTCAGGAATTCCCCCGTATTCCACAATGAGAAACTGCCGGCAGCGAAAAAATACCTCTACCGGGATAGATACCGGAGACTGATTTCGCCGGAAATGAGCGTTTTTCTCACCTCATCTTCCTGCACGACAAGACCTCCATTCCCGTCGATGTCGACCGCGACGGCATCGTGCCAGATGCCTGCCTCCGAGTATCTGATCGCTTTCCCCAGAACGCAGGAACGGCTGCGGTATTCCGAGATGCACCTGCCGTAATCAAGCGAGACCTCATACAGGTTTTTCAGCAGACAGCCGATGAACTCGTTGCGGGACACCGGTACATTCTCCGGAAACACCGACCCAGCAGTATCCACAATCTCGTCCGGAAACGCTGCAGTCGCAAAGTTGATGCCGATTCCGGCGACGACAACTCCCTTCTCCAGAATTGATTCACAGAGGATGCCGCAGACTTTTCTCCCGCGCATCAACACATCGTTGACCCATTTGAGTTCCACTTTATCGGCGCTGAACGTCTCTATCGTGCGGCAGACGGCGACCGAGATGGCGGGCGTCACCTTCAGCATATACGCAGAATCGCACGGCAGAATCGCAGAGAGATAGATGCCAGTGCCGCGTGGTGAAAAGAACGATCGTCCCATCCGGCCGCAGCCGGCGCTCTGCATGTCGGCGATGACCGCCGTATAGCAGGAATCCTGCTCCCTGGCAATCCGGACCGCTTCCGCGTTGGTCGACGGAATCTCAGCAAAGATAACGATGGACCATGCGGAAGATGCATGTGAACGGATTTCGGTATGGTTCAGGAGGACATCGAACATGAAAAAAGAGATGATGGAAGCGGGTTACGCTTTGGCGTATTTGATGCCGGGCACGAGATTCAGGATCCACTCCGGAATCACCTGGTTTGAAGTGAAGACCGCGTTGATGGTCACGAAGTTGTCGTTGCTGATGCCCATATAGGTCATGGTGACCTTGTAGGTCAGGTCGACGATCTTCCATCCTCCCCAGAAGAAGGAGATCACAAATTTTTTCGGTTCGATGGTGAACAACTGTCCTTGTTTGACGGTAACGGTCGGCGAACCCGGCATGGTGATCATCATCTGCGATGCATCACCCATGACCCTGAGGTCGAGGCCGAGGAAGTTCGAGGTGCCCTGCGGGAACCAGAGGGTGTATGCCGTCGAATACGGCATTGCGGTCTCGGTGGCGGGATTGCTGGTCATGTTGTAGGAGACCACAACGATACCGCAAATGATGAACAGAACCAGGATAATGGCGATGAACACCCTCAGTCCGGTGTGTTTCTTCTTCTTCGGGGCTTCCGCCTCCTGCTGTCTCTTGATGCGTTTGGCTTCACCTGCACGTGCGGCATTTTCCTCCTCAAGTTGGCGGATCTTCTCCCCCTCTTCGAACTTGCGTGCCTCATTGATCATTTCGGCACGTTTCAGAATCTCTTCGTCGGTCAGAGAAGCCTCCGCCTTCGGTGCTCCTCCTTCTGTCATATATCAATAATTATCCATGATGCTACATAAATCATTCTCTTTGATGGCGTATTCTGCCATTTTCTCGCGAAGTTAGTGGAAATACGCTCCAGAAACATGAATATATTCTACCGGATGAATTCCTGAAAAACGTCTTTCAGGAGGCACTCAACCAAGGAGTTTACTTGAACAGGTAAATTACTATATTGCTGTGCGTTGCAGGAGCTGGTGTTGTGATAGACCTGTTCACTCCGGCAGAGGTGGTTCCACTCTGGTTAAAGGATATGACGATACAAACCACCAGGGCATAAAGATGTAAACGATATACTAGTAAATAATCCAGTATTCATCTCCTCTGAAGAGATTTTGGCGTATGTCGTGAAGATTTTGAGTAGAATCTACAAGCGCACCTGTGTCTTTGCCGACGCCATCTTCCGTGCAGTACTTCACACCCGGCACAGAAGTCACCAACCCTGTTTTTCGGCATCACAGCCGAATTTGGCGTGACAGTTGTTCTCTCGAAACTGAGAAAGTAATTAAAAAACCTAAAATTTCCTTATTTTTTCATGATTTTTGTTTCCAAGTAGTCATGTGGTTCTTTCCCAGTTGTGAACTTGGACGGGAATGATAAGAACTATTATATCAACCTATGACGAATGATTAAATATTTCATGACAGAAATTCCAAAGGAGGAAATGCTGCTCAAGTGTCCATCGACCTGTGCGGGTTGCGGTTCGTTGCTGGCTCTCCGCTATATATTGAAAGCCGCGGGAAAGGATACCGTCCTGGTCATTCCTGCCTGCTGCAACAGTGTGACTCAGGGAGTGTTCCCATATATGTTGCATACCATCCCTGTCTACAACATTGCGTTCGCGGCATCGGCGGCCTGTGCGTCCGGCATGTCGGAGGCACTGCGTGCCAAGGGAAAGAAAACAAACGTTATCGTCTATGCGGGAGACGGCGGAACAGCCGATATCGGTATCCAGGCGCTCTCGGGAGCTCTCGAGCGGGGAGAGGATTTCCTCTATATCTGTTACGACAACGAGGCCTACGCAAACACCGGCATGCAGTGCTCGAGTGCTACGCCACTCGGCGCCATCACCACCACGACACCCAACGGCAAGCGCATTGTGAAAAAGGATCTCGACCGCATCATCGAGGCTCACCACCTGCCCTATCAAGCGACCGCAAGTGCTTCCTATCCGGCCGACATTTATAACAAGGTCAAGAAGGCATTGTCGATTCCGGGCCCGAAGTTCATCCATATCCTCGCCCCCTGTCCACCGGGATGGAAGATTCCCTCGGAAAAGACCATCGAGGTCGGCAAACTTGCGGTCAAATCCGGGATCTGGATCCTGTGGGAACGCAAGTACGACAAGCTTACCATAAGCGCTCCCTCGCGTGCCGCCATGAAGAATCCGATACCGGTGACCGATTACCTGTCCATTCAGGGTCGGTTCCAGAAAGTCGATGCCGATCTTGCCGCCCGTATCCAGGAGAATGTCGATAAGAACATCAAGCGCCTCGAAGCTGAAGTCAAGATTGCGGAGGAGCTCGTATGACGAAACAGGAACTTGTGATGGCAACCGGAAACAAGGCCGTCGCCGCCGCAGTCAAGATGGCGCAGCCGACCATCGTCGCCGCCTATCCAATCACGCCGCAGACCGAGATCATGGAGTCAATCGCCGAGTATGTCGAGGCCGGGGAAATGGACGCACGCTATATTCCAATTGAATCCGAACACTCAGCGATGACCGCCTGCATCGGCGCCGCAGCCACCGGAGTCAGAGTCTTTACGGCGACCAGTTCCCACGGTTTGCTCTATATGCACGAAATGCTCCACTGGGCGGCAGGTGGACGCCTGCCTATCGTCATGGGCCAGGTCAACCGTACCATCGCGCCGGGCTGGAACACCTGGGCGGAGCACTCGGATGCCCTATCCCAGCGGGATACCGGATGGCTGCAGATCTATGTCTCAACCGTCCAAGAAGCATATGATGCGACCCTGATGGCGTTCAGAATCGCGGAAGACAGCAGAGTCCTCCTACCTATCATGATCAATATGGACGGATTCCTGCTGTCGCACATCATGCAGCCATACGAGATGACCGACCCCAAGGACTTCATCCCGCCGATCGAGCTCCCGCACGCCATCGACGTCGACGACCCGCATGGATACGGCGCCATGAGCCCCCCATCGACCCATTACCAGTTCCGGTTCGATATGGAGAAGGGCCAGCGTGCCGCACGCACCGTCATCGCCGAGACCGAGGCCGAGTTCTCCAAACGCTTCGGCAGAACCTACAAGCCGGTCGACTGCTACCTCTGCGACGACGCCGAGGTCATCATCGTGGCGCTCGGTACCCTCGGCAAGGAGGCCGAAGTCGCCGCCGATATCCTCAGAAGGGAAGGAATCAAGGCAGGCGTCATGCGCATCCGCTGGCTCCGCCCGTTCCCGCTCGACATGCCCATCAAAGGCCGCGAGCTCGTGGTCATCGACCGTGACTACTCGTTCGGATTCGGCGGCGTCGTGGCCGGCGAGATTCAGGCACGCTACCCAGACGCGAAGATGACAAGCATCATTGCGGGTCTCGGCGGCCAGGAAGTAACGTATGACGATATCACCGGATTCGTCCGCAATCGCAGGATAGGCACCGAGCTCTGGTTCGGTATTCCGGAAGGTGATCAGTAACATGTACGAAATACGCATCCACTCCCGCGGTGGCCAGGGCGGCGTTACCGCAGCCCGCATGGTAGCGGCGGCAGCCGTCAAGGACGGTAAGTTCGCGACCACCTGTCCGTTTTACGGTGCCGAACGCCGTGGCGCACCGATCGTCTCCTTTGTGCGAATCGATGACACACCTGTCCGGATCTATTCCCATATCACCAGACCCAATATGATTGTCGTGCTCGACTCGACCATCATGGACACCGTCAACGTACTTGACGGCCTAAAAGACGGCGGCGTCATCTTTGTCAATACCCATGAACACCTCAAGTTTCCACCACAGTTCAAGGCGTACTGCGCCGATCTGACCGGTATTGCGCTCGCCAAGAACATGTTCGTTGCAGGCAGTCCGATCCTTAACACGCCGGTCATCGGAGCCCTCGCCAAACTTGGCATCTTCTCCCCTGAATCCGGAAAGAAGACGATTCAGGAGACTTTAGCCGACGTGCGCAACGTTGAGGCAGCGGAGACCGCGTATCAGGAAGTGATGGCATGACTTACAAGGGAATCCCAAAGATCACCATCAGCACGCCGAAAGAAGCGGCGATGGGCCAGACTGGCGCATGGAGAACGTTCCGCCCAGTCGTGAACCGCGACAACTGCAACCACTGCGGCATCTGTGAGATGTACTGCCCCGACGCGGTCATCGACATTGATACCCAGGAGATAGATCTCGTCTACTGCAAGGGCTGCGGCATCTGTTCGAACGAATGCCCCAAGAAGTGCATTACCATGACCAGAGAGGAGCATTAAGGCGCCCCTCTCCTATTAAGCCTATTAAGTTAATATGAAAGCTCAAAATATAACACGATTTAAGGAGTGAATTATGGCAGGAAAAAAAGTTATCATCACCGGTGTTCCGGGCGTCGGCAAGACGACTGTCATCAACTCTGCATACGACAAGATCACTGCAGAAGGCATCAAGTACCAGAACCTGAATTTCGGTAGTTTCATGTTCGAGGTCGCCCAGGCGGAAAATCTCGTGACCAACCGCGACCAGATGAGAAAGCTCGACCGCACCCAGCAGAAACGTCTGCAGAAACTCGCGGCGGAAAAGATCGCAGCCATCGATGGCAATGTCATCATCGACACCCATGCATCCATCAAAACCCGGGCAGGATACCTAGCGGGTCTGCCAGAATGGGTAATTTCGGCCATCATGCCGGACACCATCGTCCTGGTCGAGACCGACAACGACCAGATTCTCGTCCGCAGACTCTCCGACGAGACCCGTGTCCGTGATGTCGAAGGCTCAAAATCCATCGCCGAACACCAGGAGATGAACCGTGCGTTCGCCGCGGCATACTCGATGCTGACCGGATGCACCGTCAAGATCCTCACGAACGCCGATTTCCTCGTCGACAAGGCGGTCGATGAGCTCATCTCCGCCCTGAAGTGACCTGAATGGGAAAGATATTCGACAAGTATGGGATGTTCATAGCGCTCAGCGCCATGGTCGCGATGATGCTCCTCTACCAGTGGACAGCAGCACGCAACGCCATTGCTGGGGTCGTGGACGTGATAATCAGTCCGTTCGTCGCGATGGGTCTGCCATTCTTTGCGCTGGTGCTCATCCTTTCGACGATAACCGGATTCTATTCCTCCATTCTGCAGAAGTATACCATCGACTACGAGGCGATGCAGAAGAACAACGTCAAGATGAAGGAGTTCAACGCTAAGTTCCGCGAAGCGCAGCAGCTTGGCGACGAACGCCTCATCAAGAAGATGCTGGCGCAGCAGCAGGTCATGATGAAGGACCAGATGAAAATGTCACAGAACCAGTTTAAGCCGATGATGTGGATTCTTGTCCTCACCATTCCGATCTTCTTCTGGCTATACAAGTATATCGACGAGCACGCGCTTTCGGAAACTATGCTTTCCCTCTTCCCGAACCTTGCCGATCTCTCGAACGCCATCATCATTCCGTTCGGCGGTCTTGAGTCCTATACCTCCTGGTTCATCTTCCCGATATGGCTTATCTGGTACCTTATCTGCTCTCTGTGCATGACACAGATCATCCGCAAGGCCCTCAATATCGGAGGCGTCTGAAATGCGTGTCTGCATCAACGGTCAGCCTGGTTCCGGGACAACCACGCTTGGCAAGGCGCTTGCCGCTAAGTACGGACTCTCCTTCTACTCCGGCGGTTCGTTCTTCCGCAAGAGTGCCGCCGAACGCGGCATGACCCTTGCAGAGTTCGGCGAACTCGCCAAGAAAAATCCGGACATCGACCATGAGATCGACCGCCGGCAGACCCAGTTCGCCAAGGACAACGACAATATCATTATCGAAAGCCGGCTTGCCGGATGGATGGTGAAAAATGCCGATATCAAGATTCTGCTGACTGCATCGCAGAAATGCCGGTCGTCAAGGATTGCCGAGCGGGAAGGAATCACTCCCGAGAAATCCTATGAACTCACGGTCGAACGCGAGCGCTGTGAAGCGCTCCGATACCGTGAATACTACGGTATCGATATTATCTCGACTGACCCGTTTGATGTGGTCATCAGTACTGAGAAGTACGGACCCAACCAGGTGCTTGCCATCGCGTCCGCTGCGATTGATGCACTCAAAATATAATTTCCCATTTTTTTACCCTGAAGAAATTCCCCTGTGTCAATGGGTGAGTTTATCAATATGACCATCTTTAATTGCAACCTTGAAAAAAGATATATACCGGCACTTACAATCTAATTATTAAGGTAAGTTGAATCTCATTTGTTGAGTACGGGAGTGTGGTTACTCCCGAACTCATATCATGATGCTCTTTTGTTTTGTTTCACTTCCATAAGAATCACTGTACTCTTCACTAAATATCCCTTGACATAAGCGGCTCCGGTGGCTCTGTACTGTATCCTTAAACGATTGGGAAAAAAGGTTGATCTGTCCTATCAGAGATGGACAAGTGTTTACTGACTGCCGCGATAGATGCCGATGTATGGCAGATGGCGGTATTTCTGGTCGATGTCCAGGCCATATCCCACCAGGAACTCGTTGCCGACGGTAAACCCAATGTAATCTTCTTCCAGTTCGATGACACGGCACTCGTGCTTGTCGAGCAGAGCACAGATCTTCACCGACGCCGGTTTGTGGGCAAGCATCAGTTGCTTGAGTTTCGCGAGCGTTCTGCCGCTGTCGATGATGTCCTCAATGATGATGATGTTCTTGCCGGTGATGGCGGATTCGTCGACGTTGAGCTTCATCATGACGACGCCGGTCGATGCCGTTCCAACATAGCTTACAGCCTGGATGAACTCCATGTAGATGGGGAGATTGACCCGTTTGGCGAGTTCACAGGCGAAGAATGCCGCACCTTTCAGCGTGACGAGGAACGTCAGCTCCTTTCCCGCGTAATCCTTCTCGATCTGTGCAGCCAGTTCATGGATACGCCTTTCAATCTGCTCTTCCGGAATAAGGACATCTATCTTGTCTCTCATAAAAATAGTATCTACGTTGGTCGAACGGTAAATTATGGTTATCGATTGATTCAAATCGGTAGTACTTGAGATGACGGTGAATTTCATGGAATAAGAGTTTTAAAGAGGGACTATACGCGCCTTTTTTCGTGAACCGGTGATTTCTTTTGGTACAAATTATCAAACCTTCTGCAGGAATTCGGTGATGACCCAGGTGCGCCACCATTTCTGCCGTTGGAACCGAAGACGAATCCGATCTTCTTCTGGGTCTACTTTCCCAGCAATTTGGGACGTGATGTGAGTCTACTGTGATGAATATCTGGGAACAGGACATTTCATTCTGACCAGTTCAAACGCCAAAAAAGTCACTACTTCGCATACCAGTACTGGACGAGTTCCAGAACTCAGAATGTACCCGATGGGTCTCTATAAATCGAGGGAATCGGACGGGACAGTTTCGTTGATGAAACTCTTTACCCAGACATAAATGGACAGTCGGGACGGATATATCTCATCGCTTTCGATGGATGACCTGATTTTTACTGCCTGCCGTGGCTGGTGGCCCGCCTCGCCGGAACTGTTCAATACGGACCTGAAGACATTCAGATTCATCATGACAGAAACGAGCTTGAAGCCGATGCGGTACTTCATCTGAATGACGGGAGATATGCCCTCATCGAACCCAAACTAGGTGGAAATGCCATTGAAGAAGGGGCACAACATCCCCTCAAGATAGAGAAGTTGATTGAAGAGCACAATAACGACGAGACGCAGATGCCGCTTCGGATACTGGATGTAAAAATGATTCTTACCGGAATCGAGTACGGATACCAGCAAAAAGACAACGTGTTTGTCGTGCCAATCGGCTGTCTCGGCCCTTAAGAAATTACTTTCTATAGGGAGAAACAATATGTATACCATAATTAATGTGGAATCATTGTGAAAGAAGTAACTGAAATCTATGTTCCGAAAGATGTGGAAGCATCGGTACGGGCGTACTGGAACGAAAACAACACTTATCGTGAAACGCGAAAACTGCGGGAGTCAGGCACCCCCTGGTTCTTCGTCGATGGACCACCGTATACCACCGGATACATCCACCTGGGAACAGCGTGGAACAAGATCTTGAAAGACACCATCATCCGCTATCAGTCGATGCTCGGCAAACATATTATCGAATGCGCTGGCTACGACATGCACGGTCTGCCTATCGAGGTTAAGGTCGAGGAGAAACTCGAGTTCAAGAACAAGGCCGATATTGAGACCCACGGGGTCGCAAACTTCATCGAGGAGTGCCGCGACTTCGCACTGACGCACAAGGACCTGATGAGCGACCAATTCAAGAACCTCGGTACCTGGATGGACTTCGACGACCCATACCAGACCGTGGACAAGGGATACATCGAGGCCGCGTGGTACACCCTCAAGCTCTGCGCCAACAAGGGATATCTGGAACGCGGCAGCCGTGTCGTCAACTGGTGTCCCCGCTGCGGTACCGCAATCGCCGATGCGGAAGTCGAATACTCCGATGAAACCGACCCGTCCATCTTCGTTAAATTCCCCATCATTGGGCGAGACAACGAATATCTGGTCATCTGGACAACCACCCCGTGGACCCTGCCGGCAAACATCGCGGTCGCCGTCGGCAAGGACTACGTCTACGCGAAATGCAAGGCGAAGAAAAACGGCAAGACCGAACTACTGTGGATCGCTAAGGACCTGGCGGAACAGATTCTGAAATACGGCAAATACCAGAAATACGAAGTGCTTGAGACCAAGACCGGTGCGGAACTCGCCGGTACGAAATATGCATCGCCATTGGCCGAGTTGGTGCCGGTCCAAAAGGAGATCGAGCACCGGGTCGTCACCGCCGACTATGTGGCGATGGAAAACACCGGTATGGTGCATATCGCGCCGGGTCACGGCTGGGACGATTATCTGGTGGGACTAAAGGAGAAGCTGCCCATCATCTGCCCCGTCGACGGCAATGGAAACTTCACGGAGCAGGCGGGCGTCTTCACCGGCAAATACGTCAAGGCGCCAGAAACCAACCAGGAAGTCATCGATAAGCTCGGCGACTACATACTCGCGGTCAGGAAGATCACTCACCGGTACGGTCACTGCTGGCGGTGCAAAACGCCGATCATCTATCGAACGACTTCTCAATGGTTCCTGAAGGTCAAGAAGGTCAAGGACCAGATGCTGGACGAGATCGCCAGGGATGTCACTTGGTATCCGGACTGGGCGGGATCCGCACGGTTCCACGACTGGATTTCGGAGGCACGCGACTGGTGCATCTCCCGCCAGCGGTACTGGGGCATTCCGATTCCGGTCTGGATCTGTCTGAAATGCAACAAGTACCATGTTGTCGGTTCTTACGCGGAACTTGAACAGCTGTCGGGACAGAAGATGACCGATCCACACCGACCATACGTCGATGAAATCACGATTCCATGCGAGTGCGGCGGCGAGATGAAACGCATTCCGGATATCTTCGATGTCTGGTACGATTCCGGGGTCGCTTCCTGGGCGACGCTGCACTATCCGGAGAAGAAAGAGGACTTCGAGAAGTATTGGCCGGCGGACATGATCCTGGAAGGTCAGGACCAAACCCGCGGGTGGTTCTACTCGCAGCTTGTCTTATCGACGATGGCATTCGGCAGGACGCCGTACAAGTCCGTCGTCATGCACGGCTTTGCGCTGGACAGCAACGGCAAGAAGATGAGCAAGAGTTTAGGAAACGTGGTCGCTCCAGAGGATGTCATCGAGAAGTATGGCATCGATGTCATGCGACAGTACATTTTGTCGGCTTCTGCTCCGTGGGACGACCTGCGCTTCTCCTGGGAAAGCATCAAAACGACAATGCGGATATTCAATGTCTTATGGAATGTCTACAAGTTCCCGCTGCCCTACATGGCGCTCGACGGCTACAAGCCAGCGGAGAAAAACGGTGTCTGGGATGCCACATCCATCGAATCCCACGTAAAAGAGTTCTGCCGTGAGGACCGGTGGCTGATATCCCGCGTCAATTTGCTCGCCGAAACCGTGACCGCTGAGATGAACGTCTGCAACCTGCACCGGGCGACACGGCCGATCTCTACCTTCATTCTTGATGAACTCTCGAGATGGTACGTGCAGCTGGTCAGACCGCGGATGTGGTTGGAAGAGGATTCTGCATCCAAGCAGCAGGCATACGATACCATGTACTACTGCATGCGCCGGCTCATCACCATCATGGCGCCGTTTGCACCGCATGTGGCTGAGAAGATGTACCAGAACCTGCGCTGCGCAAACGACCCGGAGTCCGTCCACATGCAGGACTGGTTCGCTGGCATCGATGCTTTACGCGACCCAGTGCTCGAAAAGGGGATGAAGATCATCCAGGCCTTTGACGAAGCCGTCGCGAACGCCCGCCAGAACGGCAAGAGGAAAGGACGCTGGCCGATCTCCGAGGTCATTGTGGCAACTGAATCCGATGCGGTCGTGAACGCCATCCATGCGATGAACGACATGGCCTGTAACCGGGCGAACGCCCGCAAGGTCACCGCGGTCAAGGGTCTCTGGGACAAGCTGGAATGGACCGCTGTGCCGGTCATGAAAACCATTGGAAAACAGTTCGGGCGTGACGGACCCAAGGTCAAGGCGTTCATCGAAGGTGCCAACGGCAGCGCACTGAAGCAACAGCTTGCCTCTATAGGCAAGATTCCGTTCTCGGTGAACGGGTTCTCCTGCGAACTCACCGAAGAGCACATGACATTCACCGAGAAGATGCCGGATAACATCTTCTCCTGCCAGATGACGGACGCCGAGGTCTATGTCGATGTGACGCTCACCGAAGAGCTCGAAGCCGACGGATACGCCCGTGAGGTCATTCGCAGAATCCAGGAGATACGCAAGCAGACGGGTTTTGCGGTCGACGCACACATCAACGCCGTGGTGACCATCGCCGACGAACGCGTCTGCAGACTCGTCGAGCTCAAGCACGACGTCATTGCAAACGAGGTCCGCGCGATCTCGCTGACAATCGCGGCAGGAAATGCCGGAAAAGAGACGGATACAGCCTGGGATATTGATGGTCTTGCAGTATTCATTGGCATTTCCGAGAAGAGATAAATTTTACAATTTTATTGGATACACATTTACTGAAACATAAGGGCATCGGCAAGTATCTGTGGACGGATGCTCTGTTTCAGAAGATTCGGCTGAATCAGTTCAACATTTCTGTTGAAAAGACCCTCTAGATATCACAGATGTCAAAATAATTGTCATAGGTGTCATATCTTCCCTGAAGGTATAGAGAAGATCAATATCTGACGGGGGTGTGTCATCCCCACGTGAAACAGAACCGAATATACCGAGCGTTTCCACTCCAAGACACTCTGACAGTTCCAGCATCTTTTCCTTGAGAGTTTAAAGAACCTGTTCTTTGATACAGGTATATTTGTCCATTTCTGTACTCTGTTATGTGTCCTCCAAGATATTGTATCAAAATCTGGCACAACCCGACCGAGTTCAAGTACCCCCCGGACGAGAACGAGAAGGCGATATTCTTCAAGCTCGATTAGGATATCACCAAAGAAATCAAGAAGATATCTTAAATATGACATCCCTCTTTTTTAAAAAAAATTAAAATTACCGTACTTTGCAGGCACCAAACTTTCCTTTTCTGAGAATCGAGAGGAACAGGAAGATGCCGACGATAGTAACGGTGACCGCCGGCGCTCAGAATGCTTCGATGACTTCTGGTCCTCGACGCCGTCCACTGGCTTGGTGTGTTCCAGCCCCAGCGACTTTTTGTCGAAGAAGATGTGGATGCCCAAATGATGATCCACGGCAGCAGACCGCGGATGACGAAGACGGCAATGAGCAGACCCCAGGTCAGGAACCACCGTCTTACCCAAGATAGACTTAACTAACTTTTGTACCGATTTTATAAATCTCTTGTTGATTGGCGGGAGTGCTAAACATATTTATCGCCGCAGGCCCAATAACTTTTCAGAGAATATCCGTGAACGTATTCGCCTATTCCGAAGAAGAGCTCCGCCGTTTCTCCGAAGAAACCTGCTCCCGCCTAGCATCCGTTACCGACGGGGCCGAAGCAACCGCTCTTCTTGCCGATACCCTGCGGAAATACACCATATTCGACCTGCAGACGATTGGCGCCAATATCCGGTTCGAGGTGGAGAGGTTGCCGGAACCCTATAGGGCCCGGTACCGTCCATATGCGCAGGACCTGCTTGACCAGTACCACGGCTTCGTCTCGCACCCACCCAAGAATGTGGAAATCACCGATCTGCAGCTCTGGGAGGAGTACTGGGAGAAGGGAACCTCTGTGCTCTTCAGTGAGGAGCGGGCGGAAAACGACCCCCGGCCGGCTCTTGCGAACCCTGCAGGCAAACTCTTCTACTGGCTGGTCTACGGCTATGCGATGCTGATTGCAGGAAAGACCGGCCACCCGGTCGGCATGCCGTTTCCGGGCGGCTGGCGCATCTACGAGGATCATGGAAAGATCTACTGTCCGATACGCGAAAAGGAAAAGAATCTGCCGCAAGCTCTGTGCAACTACTGCCCAGCCGAACAAGACCCGAAGTACTGTATCCTCCCACACCATTACATGGATGAACGAGAAAAATAATAGACAACATGTTTGAGGAGATTCTGAGCACCCCGACATCCCTCTGATCGCTCTCAGGGCGTTCGGCTTCGTCTTCATCTTCGCCATGATAATCACACTCTTCTATGCGATGTGCGCTGAAGCGGTTGGCATCTCCGCCATCGTCGGCGCCTTCCTCACTGGTTCTGCATCAGCCGCATCAAGTTGAAGCACCGCATGGATATCAAGACGGGATCCAAATATCTCCATATCATCTTCGCGTCGATCTTCTTCGTTTCGACGTCTCAATCGGGATCATCGCCGACATGCGCTACATCATACCTGAGATGATCATCTTTATCGGTGTGCTCTGTCTCGTCGCAACCGCAACCACGATCATCGGTTGCGGTCTGCCGAAGAAACTCACCGGCATGATCTGGAGCGACTTGCTCATGGTCGGATTCGGCATGACTCCCTGAGGCGGGGTCGCGATGATTGTGGGCCTTATTGCCCCTCAGCCATTTCCAGGACCTGGCAACGGCGGACGTGGCGCAGGCCGCCTCCTATCTGCAGATAGGAAACGAGATCTTCCTCTCCATCGTGGTGGTGTCGCTCGTGACGACCATCATCGCACCGCTGGTGTTCAACAGCATCTTCCTCAAGAAAGAGAGGAAAAATGGAAGGAGACATCTCCTGTTTCTGTAATCCAGCCAGCATTCTGGAATGCCCCGGTCGGGCACCATGTCGCCGATCTGGTCGTGGTGGTCTACCTTTAGAAGATCGGAGGATGTTTGTCGGAATAGTACATCGCAGTCGAAAAGGTCATGTTTTTTCTGCTGCAGTCATCCGAGTCGCTGCCTGCCTCGAACTTGGCGACCGTGACCGTGTGGTAGATCACCGAGATTCCCCTGGGGGTCCGTCCAGCTGGATCACCTTTCCGCCCGGTGAATAGGTGTCGTCGCGGCGTTTCCTGAGAGATGACGTACAGGCGTTGATAAGCGAATCGATTTCACCCGGCACCAAGACAAAAAATGTTGGGGGAGCTGAATTCCTGGAATGGTGTTCCGTCCCAGTCGCGCCATTCAGACTGGCTGATGACCGCGACCGTATAGCCGGTATCGACCAGCACCCGACCGAGGATTCCCGTCACGAAGGAGGGATGGGCGACGTACGTGTCGAATTCGGCGGTCATGAACGGTTCAGCTGACCAAGACTTCGACCGGTGTTCCGTCGGTCAGACCCAGCTTTTCCCGCAGACGTTTGCCCGCGATGATTTCGATGATCTCCGATGGATGATGGGTCCGCAGAGGTGCCACGATGGCGCACGGAATACCCAGAATACTGCACATGAGACAGCGGGCGTCGCCGAACTGGCGGTGTTCGTCCTTGAAGCCAGGAACGATCAGCCAGTCGAGGGATTCGAGGCGTGCACGCAACTGCAGGCTCTGCGGATTGAGCTTGACGTTGAGGGTGCCGGGATACGGTGTGAATCCACACAGTTTGGTGAACAGTTCCTGATAGTGTGCAATCGACATGTAGTATCTCCCCTCGCCCACACCAGAGACGACGGTTCCTTTCAGCGAGTATTTCTCGCTGGGTTCGCTGAAGATCTTGCTATATTCGGTGAACTCACGGCGCAGGAGCTCTTCCCCGGTCTGGGTGATGAGAATGAACTGTCCGGTCGATTCGACGCTGCGGGAGATCATGTGCTCGTGTTCGAGCGAGAGAACGCGGCGAGATGCCGTTTGCTGGCTGAGGCCCAGCTTTTCTCCCAGTACCTGGGTGGATATCTTCACGGGTCCTCTGATACCACCGAGTGAGGCAAGCTGACGAAGACACATCAGGTCTTTTCCATCTATAGGATTCATATCCTCACCATTAGCTTGCCAACTATATATGGGTTATTAGTATTTGGTTAGGCAAAGGAAAAATCATTAAAGCTTTTTCATTTCAGTGTAAAAACTTTTGAGGTGCTGCGACGCCCCCCAGTCCCATTTCGGCGAATTCAGAGAGCATTAAATGGTCTTGTTTTGCCGATTTTGTCATTTTTGTCTTACCTAAATTCGTGAATCGACGAACAGGATTTTATCCCGGGAAGTTCATACGTATGGGGTATGAAACCAGGACTAAGGCAGCAGCTTGCCGAGAAGATGGCAGGAGAGATCACTCTTTCCGACTCTCCCGGCCTGGCGCTGAAGAAGTGGCGTGTCAGTTTCCAGATACCGCCCAGCGTTCTTGCCGAACAGCTTGGGGTGTCTCCTTCGGTCGTCAGTGATTACGAGAGTGGACGGCGGAAGAGTCCGGGAACCGCCGTCGTCGGCAAGATTGTCGATTCAATTCTAGAGATTGATGAACGAAGCGGTGGACAGAACATCAAGAAATTCGGAAAACTCTTCATCTCCAACTACGATGACGATGTGATTCTGGATATCCATGAGTTCCCATCGGTGATACCCATCGACAATCTTGCTGCGCTTCTGGAGTGTCAGCATATCAGCGGATCGCTGGATGCGCCGATCTTCGGCTATACAGTGGTCAACAGCGAGACTGCGATCCTGAAACTGTCGCCGAGTGAGTTCAACCGTATCTATGGCTGGAGTACCGAGCGTGTCCTCATCTTCACCAATGTGTCGACGGGAAAGTCACCGATGATTGCAATACGGGTCACGCCGTTCAAGCCGCGGTACGTCATCTTCCAGGGACTCGACCGCGAGAATTTGCATCCGCTGGCGCGGCTACTTGCGGAGCGTGACCATATCACGACCCTGTGCACAACGCTGGATGTGGAAGAAATTATTGTCAGATTGAGGAGACAGGAATGGTAGGAATAATCTCCTATGGAGCCTATATTCCCCGCTACAGAATAACCGTGGAAGAGATTGCACGGGTGTGGGGAGCGAATGCAGCAGAGATCTCGGGCAGACTCGGCGTCGTGGAGAAGTCCGTGCCGGATTATGATGAAAATACGGCGACCTTCGCAGTCGAGGCGGCTCGCGCCGCACTGCGCCGGCGCCCGGTCAACCCCGCAGACATCAAGGCGGTCTATGTGGGTTCGGAATCACACCCGTACGCGGTAAAGCCGACAGCGGTGACCGTAGGAGATGCCATCGGCGCGACGCCGGTCATGACCGCCGCCGACTATGAGTTAGCCTGCAAAGCAGGCACCGCCGGTATCCTGGCGGCCATGGGA
>JAZUDC010000036.1:0-102240 GCA_045639425.1 Methanocorpusculum sp. | reverse complement strand
TATGGATAAAATCTGATCTTTCCATTTCTAATAATGTCTCGTCTTCGTATGCGTCTGTTTCGTTCGTTTTTTTCTCATTCTCGTCTGTTTTTGTCTCCATATCAGGGCCTCCATATCCAACAATGTAATCTCATGCCTTTGGCATTGTAATTGATATGGTCATAATATCCCTTTTTGCCCAATTGGTGTGGCGATGCAAATCTGGATTTATCCAGCGGTTTACGTTCATATAACTCAACTAATTCACGTGCATGTTGTTTTAACACGGTCATGATATTCTTCCCCCGTGCCATTTCTTTTAAGGCTTCCTCTTCAGTCATGGCTTTGGGATTAATCTCAATATCACCATGATTTTTACGAGCTTCAAAAAACCACTTATCATCATCTTTCTTCCCGCCCGCTGATCCCGCTGCGGCTTCATAATATGTAGTCAGAATAGATATCGTCTCAGGTGATGAAACTTTTATCCAATCCTTCGCACTCAATACCTCTTTTATTTTTGTTTCTACACATTTTACGACACAACCAAGATTTTCACGTATTTCTTCGGAGTGATGACCCAATTCTATTGCAATTAAAGTAAATGCTCCTGATGTGACGATAAAAGTGACCCCGTTAATAACTAATACAACACCCGGCGCAAAATAGGTTTCTTGGTCTGTGTCTATAACAGGCAATTGATTCGATGATGATGATAATGGTGCTGCGCTTGCTGGTGTGATAATACAAAAAATCAATGAAAATACCAAAAAAATAGAAATGACCTTTCTCAATTTACTCATTTTGACTACCTCCCTAATTGTGTGGCCTCATCCCCTCCTCATCATAGTTAGGCTCTTCCTCTTCTTCAGGATGCTGTGCCGGTGCGCTCATGATGGCATGACCGTGGTCTTCTCGACGTATCAGAGTATTGACGTCGTCCATGAAGTTCAGAACCGTGTTGGCTTTGCGTTCGATCTCATCATCTGTGATGAAGCTCCTCGTACGACGGGTAGCTAAGCTTGGTGCACACGATACCGAGTTACTCGTATCGGCCAATCATTTAGTAGGTAGCTGGTAAACTGGGTCGGTAGAACAACGGTATATCCGGCTAACGTGTTGCATTTATCGACGGTATCCAATAATAAATGGCATAGCGCAACATTTCCCGAGGTGTTACCAAGCTGGTTCATTCGTCTATTTACTCAACCTGGAGACATAGTTCTCGATCCATTCTGCGGGTCGGGAACAACACTCGTAGCAGCTCATAAATTGAACCGGAGATACATTGGGATTGATATCATTCCTGAGTATTGTGACTTGTCGACGCCGCCTACCGGCAGCTTGAGCTCTTCTAATTTGAATGAACTCCCAAAATAATTAAATAATTTCCAGACGTATACATAACCTACATACGACATATACATACAAGACATTACTCGCGGTATTCACGTATGGTTTAGAGAGAGAGAAGGAGGATGCATGAGTATATCTAATGTCCTCACAAAACTCGAGTCGATGGGGATTGATGCATCGATATATCCCAACAAACCTGAGTTACTTGACAAGGTGGTTGAGATGGTATATGCCGAGCAGATGGATAGGATGCGGAATCTTATCAATTACCTCGCAGACGAGGAGGTACCTCAACCTCTTATCCACATCGTAGAAGACTGGGCGGCATACAAGGTTATCAGCAACGTTCGCGTTATGGACCCGACATACGCGCCTCGGGGCGGTAAGACTACCACTGACCCGGTAACAGCGTTAAGTGCAATACCACAAGGTGAAATTGTGAAATATCGCAGGCTGTATAAAAAGAGAAAGAGAGGATCAGGCTGGCGGTTATAAAAATCAGTCGATAAACAGCGGATTATAGGGGATTGTTACCCCGATGTACTTGCTATGCTGCTTTAAGTCTCTAATCCTGTTATGTCGGTCTCTCCATAAAAAGAACTTCGGGATTATTGACCGTAGTCGGGGGGGGGGCGGGGTGTATAGGGTGTTTCCAATTCCTCTATATCTATATCAGTTATAAGATTCTTGTCCGTCTTTCTCCAATTCTCTAAATCATTCCATATGTAGAAATTAACATTGGCTCTTATTTCGTGTGTTTTCAAATAGATCGAAATACATAACCCTCTTCCTTCCCTATGGAAAATGTCTGCTCCTTCCTTTTTTACGGGTTCGTAATTATCGGGATAAGGATTAACCCACCCTTCAGGCGGGTATTTCAATCCTGCAAATTCCTCCTGTAAATGGCCGTATGATTGTCCGGTAAATAATTCATCTTGCGTTAATAGTTCATCATACCATTCACGTCGACGGTAATAATCATACTGGATATTATAGATAAAACGCCCCTCATATACCTGCTGGCCGTCGTTGATATATGCCTTAACTCTTAAATCTTGATACTCATCAGTATCGTCGCGGGTGGCCTCAATATACCCGCTCTCTAAATCTACTCTCTGGTGATGATGCTCTTCAGTCATGTCTTTTTCCATATCCATAAATGATTATGTGCCGGATCTTTAGAATGATAATGCCAATAATACCCGTCCTTATATTTTCCTGTCGATATTTTCCCGTGTATTTGCAGGAAACCTGAAAAAAATATGTTGGAAACCCTGCTGTACTTGGTCTGGGTGAAATGATGAATGTACCGGGTATTCTTTCCGATGATCCGGAAGTCTGTGCAAAGCTTTCCTTGTTCAAGCATGTTGACGGTCATTTTTCAGGCCGGGCTGTCCCAGGAACTTGCTCTTACGATGGCTACCTTGCCAGCTGCAGATGCAATGGGACTTTCCGATCGGGTGAAAGTTCCAGCGGTTTCTGCTGAATTTCCACTGTTTATCGTTCCGAATCTCACCACAGCAAATCTTGCATGGCAGCAGGAGCAAACGATGCTGATCTGATTCGTACCGTTGAGGTTGTCATTACGGCAGGCAGCGGCGTGACAGTTCCAGTCGACGGACGCCAAGTGGT
Source organism: Methanocorpusculum sp. (assembly GCA_045639425.1). Classification (GTDB taxonomy): domain Archaea; phylum Halobacteriota; class Methanomicrobia; order Methanomicrobiales; family Methanocorpusculaceae; genus Methanocorpusculum. The sequence goes on along the minus strand of JAZUDC010000036.1, from coordinate 99,273 downwards.
CTCTACGGGGATAGATTTTCAGATGTTTAATCGACATGGTGAGAAAGTATATCGGTACGAGCGGCAAATAAAAAATAATGAAGGGTAAGGTAGTGTTATCTCTTCTTCTTGCGTTGGCCCTCATATGCGTGCCAGCGTTAGTTGTGGCTCCCTATACGATTCTTCCGTTGGAGGAGACCAATGAAACGTTGGATACTGCTCTTGTGAACGGCGAGAATAATTATGGGTACCTGAAGATTCAGTCGGCTCAGTATAAGATGAATAACAAGGATGTTGATATCTTCGTCACCTATGAGATAGAAACCTGGCTTGCGTTTTTGGTATGCCTTTTCGGGATGGATGACCTGAAGAGCCGTGTTCTTGGTGCTCTGCAGTATCCGGAAAGCGGGTGTAACCAGGCTATTGCCTTCCAGTATCTTGACACGGGCCGTGCAGTTCTGCATGTAACCAATGCCACCCTCGACAATCAGGATAACTCCTATTGGTTCCGTGCAAAGACCTTCGGTTGTATTATTCCGGTACTTAGATTCATCGTCTCGGATACGGAGGTCAAGAGTTTCACGAATGTAAAAGAGATGCCGAAAGGAATCGGCTATTTCAAATCCTGATCCTTTTTTGCTGTATGACTCTGGAGGGCGCTGAATGAGGCTGTTTACTGGCTGTGATATCGTACAGATAGAGCGTTTTTCAGAGCATCTTTCCGACGTTCGTTTTCTGGACAAATGCTTTACGGAAGAGGAACAGAAGTACTGTTTTGCAAAGTCTTCACCGGCCCAGCATTTTGCAGCACGGTTTGCCGGGAAGGAAGCTGTTCTTAAGGCCTTGTCGGGGCTTGATGTCAGGTACGGAATCGGACATGTTGAAATCGTCATCTCTTCAACCGGGAGGCCGGCGGTTGAGTTCATAGGTGAAGCGATTTCGGAAAAGAAACTGCCGCCGGAACTGATTGCTGATCTCAGTCTCAGTCATGATGGAGAGTACGCAATGGCTACTGCTGTTGTTTATCTGCCTTGAATATATACTAGAAATATCTAAAAGGTAGTTAATGGGAGGTGAATACGATAATCCATAATGTCACAGACTGGCTGGAAGCGACAGCCGCACGATATCCTGACCAGAGAGCGTTGCATGACGAAGTCAGGGAACTGAGCTATCGTGAGTATCAGCAGGAGGCGTTGGCTATCGCACGGCTGATTCTGCAGAACCATATTCATTCAGCCCCGGTGGCAATCTATCTTGAAAAAAGTGTGCAGATTCTCACCTCGTTTTTCGGCATTGCCTACAGCGGGAATTTTTATTCACCGATAGATACTGAACTGCCCCCATCACGTATCGGGAAGATGCTCGCCATTTTGCGGCCAGCATTAGTTATTACGCGGGAATCTTTGAAAACGGCTTTTGATGCATCCGGGTATGCAGGTCCCTATCTGTTTCTAGAAGATGTTGTGCCGCAGAATGATGATGCATCAGTTGTGTTGCCGCTGCAGTCATCCATTGGAGGTGAAGATTTGCTCTACGTGCTGTTCACGTCGGGATCCACCGGAGTTCCCAAGGGCGTGGCCATTACCCACCGTTCCGTAATCAACTATATTGAGTGGGCTGATGCAACATTCGCATTTGCGCCATCGGACTCATTTGGTAACCAGGCACCCTTTTGTTTCGATAACTCCATCCTTGACATATACTGTTCGGCGAAATCCGGTGCAACACTTTATATCATTCCGCCGCGTTTGTTTTCTCAGCCTGTTCCACTTCTGCAGTATCTTGCTGAACAGTGGATATCCACCATATTCTGGGTGCCGTCGGCACTCATCGGCCCTTCTAAACTGAAGGCATTTAGATTGGTTGATTTGACGTCTTCCCTGAAACGGGTGCTGTTCTGCGGTGAAATCATGCCAACTAAACAACTGAACATCTGGCGACGGTACCTGCCGGATGTGCTTTATGCCAATCTCTATGGTCCTACGGAAATCACTGATGCATGTACCTGTTTCATTGTTGACCGGGAGTTTGCCGATTCCGAACCATTGCCGATAGGCAAGCCGATATCCAACGTGAAAATTCTGCTGCTGGCTGAAGATGGTACTCCTGCTCCTACTGGTGAAATCGGGGAAATCGGTGTGCTGGGCGTCTGTCTGTCTCCCGGCTATTATCATAATCCGGAAAAAACGGCAGAATCATTTGTTAAAAGTTCGGTGGACGCCTCGAGACTGCTCTACAAAACAGGTGACTTAGCGAGATACAATGACCGTGGAGAACTCATCTATATTTCAAGGAAAGATCTCCAGGTTAAGCACCTGGGACGGAGAGTGGAGCCCGGAGAGCTGGAAACGGTTGCGGATTCGTTGAAATCCGTTGCAAGATCCTGTGCCCTCTATGATGCGGAGCGGCACAAGATCTTCCTGATAGTCGAACCTGAGGATGGTGTGGTGCCCGATATTCAGGGAATATCTGATATGCTCTCTAATGAACTTCCGAAATATATGATTCCGAACAAAATCATTATCATCGATAAAATGCCTATTAACAGTAACGGTAAAATCGATAGATTGGCCCTTAAGGAGCAATTGAAATGAAAGGAATATTTAAGCACATTGTAGTTATCGGATACGGAAAGATAACGGGTGAGGTTCTCTCGTTCGTGAATGCCCAGAAAGAGAAGTACGGATACACGATGGAGTTTATTGAATATGAAATCCATCCGGTAAGCATCACGCACAAGATATGCACCGATGAGAACATCCCATATTCACAGCTGCCGGAAAAGGAGAAGGTCACGGAGAAGTTCCTTGCCCTGATGGAAAAGACCCTGATTATCAGTGCAAGCAATAACTATCTCTTCCCCGCCGATGTCGTTAACAAGGACAACATCACTATCATCAACTTCCACAATGCACTGTTGCCGAAATTCCCCGGACGCAATGCTCCATCCTGGGCGATGTATGCTGGAGAGACCGAATCTGGTATCACTTGGCATTATGTGACACCTGGTGTGGATGACGGTGCTATCATTATCCAGAAGAAGACTCAGATAGGTCCTGATATGAAAGCTTACGAGCTTGCGGGAACCATGATGAAGATTGCTTTCGAAGGGTTCTGTGAAATCTTTGAGGGTGTTGTGACCGGTACCGCAAAAGTGACCCACCAAGTATTCCCACCGAACCGCAAGATCTACCTCTCGAAAATGGTTCCCAATGATGGTGTCTTCTCGCTTGACGACAAGCCTGAGGATATCTATCGCCTGCTCCGGTCGACGGATTACGGCCTGAATGATATTTTCCCGCACATGAAAACCGTTTATCAGGGAAAGAACATCGAGATTACCCGGTATCGCAAAATTGATGCGGCAAAGCAGGAAGACGACTGGTCGATTTACCTCTCGCTTGGTGGGAACTCCGTCCTTAAGTTAAAATATAAGGAATTATAAAGAAATAGAAAGCAGTATCCTTAATTTGTGTTATCAATGAATATAGAAGAAAGAATCCTTAAGGTCCTTGAGGGAATCAACGAAAATATTCTCACCTACAATGGTCCGAATATGATGGAAGACGGGACGCTCGATTCCTTTGAATTGATTGAAATCGTCAGCCAGCTCGAAGAAGAGTTCGATATTGAGATAGATCCGGAAGAGGCGGTTATCGCCAACTTTGCCAACAAAGACACCATCCTCAATCTAATGAAGAAATACATCAGAGACTGAATTTCTCTTTTAATAAGTTTTAGAAAAAAAGTATTGTTTTAGATGCAGTCCTTCAGATAGAACTTGTATGGTCCCAGATTTCCACCGTAGTTGCCTGCGGATATCTTGACGACGCCGGGAATCGCGCATGCTGTGTGAATTCCTGCCTTGATTGCAGCTTTGACCGCCTCTTCATTGACACCGTTTATGACAATTTCATAGACTGCCTTTATCCCGTCGGGAACATTCGTCTTCAGTCCCTTGGCGATGACTGCATCGCGGATGGTCGGACAGTATTTTTCGTTTGTGGATGCTGTCATGAACTTATAGAATTTTGAACCAACTTTCGAACCAGAGGAGACCACGCCTCCTGGGAACGGTGTAATTGTGCCTTTGACATCCTTGATGGCATCAGCCGCAACCGCTGCTGCGGATAATGCTGACATTTGGGAATCTCCTAGAATAAAGAAGTTCCCACCGGCGATTGCCTTGATTGCCGTTACTTCCTCCTCAACAATGAAGTTTCCGCCCATTAGCGGAATGGACCAGCACTCTATGCCACCGACGGTGACCTTCTTCTCGAACTTGTCGCCGAAGTAGTGAAGTTTGACCGGCAGTGAGATTGCATCGCCTTCATGTTTTCCTCGTTTGATATGGCCGTTAAACGCAGCAGTAGTAGGTACCGGCATGATACAGTCGGAAACACGGGACAGTACCTGTTCTTTTAAGGAGCTCTTCTTTGAACAGATGAGGATTGCATATCCTGGGCGGTGGTCTGGGGTTTCGCTCGGTGGAAGATAGGATTCGATACCTGCTTCGCAGGGGCAGCGGATGGTGGATGAAGCGAATCCGGTAGCCTCGGTTGCTGCCCAAAATGCCCAGTCCTTAGTGGCTGCGGTGATGATGATGCGTGCAGCCCAAACATTGAAGGCTTCCGCATAGGTATCTTCAATAGTTACACCATTTATTTCCATGTTACTTAATTAATTGGATTGTGTCGATAATAAAGTATGGTGTTAATCACCAGACTGCCTCCTTTTCATTGGATGAGAACAGGTCGGCACGGCCAAATTTATATATTCAGAGATTCTATACTACAACATTGAGGTTTGCTATATTATGTTATCCGACATAGAGATCGCCCAGAAATCGAAGATGAAAAAGATTACGGAGATAGCTGCTCTTCTCGATATTGCACCAGACGAGATTGAACTCTACGGCAGTTATAAAGCGAAAATTTCCGATGAACTGGAAAAGCGTCTGTCGAAGAATAAGGACGGAAAACTGATTCTGGTAACGGCAATTAATCCGACGCCTGCTGGTGAAGGAAAGAGCACTACGTCGGTCGGTCTTGCGGAAGCTATGCCCAAGACTGGAAAAAAGGCGATGCTTGCCCTGCGTGAACCGTCATTAGGTCCGGTTTTCGGTGTCAAGGGCGGTGCTGCAGGCGGAGGGTATGCACAGGTCATCCCAATGGAAGACATCAACCTCCATTTCACAGGAGATTTCCATGCAATTACTGCAGCAAACAACCTCCTGTGTGCAATGATTGACAATCATATCCACCAGGGCAATGCTCTTGATATCGATCCACGGAGAATTATCTTCAAGCGTTGCATGGATATGAACGACCGTGCTCTGCGTAACTGTATCGTCGGTCTCGGCGGGGTTACCAACGGTGTGCCGCGCGAGGATCATTTCCTGATTACAGTTGCTTCGGAGATCATGGCAATTCTCTGTTTGGCCAATGATATCAACGACTTGAAGAAACGCCTCGGTAACATCATCTTCGGTTACAGCAGGAAAGGAAATCCGCTGTATGCAAAGGACCTGAAAGTAGTTGGTTCCATGGCTGCTCTTCTGAAGGATGCAATCAAGCCGAACTTGGTGCAGACACTTGAAAATACTCCCTGTCTGATTCACGGCGGACCGTTCGCGAACATCGCACACGGATGCAACTCGGTTCGGGCTACCAAGCTCGGTCTGAAGATGGCTGACTACCTCATTACGGAAGCCGGTTTCGGTTCCGATCTTGGTGCCGAGAAGTTCCTGGATATCAAGTGCAGATATGCTGATCTGAAACCAAACTGTATTGTTCTCGTGGCAACTGTACGTGCCCTGAAATACAATGGCGGGGTAAAGAAGGAGGATACCGACAAACCGAATGTAGCCGCAATGAAGAAAGGAATGGTCAATCTCGAAGCTCATCTCGAGAACCTGAAGAAGTTCGGTGTTCCACTCGTCGTTGCCATCAACCGGTTTGCGGCAGATACTGAGGAGGAACTAAAGACCCTAGAGGAGAAGTGCAAGTCCCTTGGTGCAGACTTCGCCATTTCCGAAGTTTTCACAAAAGGCGGCGATGGCGGTATTGATCTGGCAAAGAAAGTCGTTGCAGCATGTGCAAAACCGACGCACTTCAAGTGTCTCTACGATACCAAGAAACCAATAAAGGCAAAGCTCGAGACTATCTGCAAAGAGATATACGGTGCAGACGGTGTTGTCTATTCCGCTCAGGCAGAGTCCGCAATCAAGGATATTGAAAAACTTGGTCGTGCGGATCTGCCGATTTGTGTGGCGAAGACCCAGTATTCCTTATCCGACGACCCTAACAAACTGGGAAGGCCGACGGGATTCAAGATTAATGCGGCTACTGTCCGGCTCTGCAACGGTGCTGGATTCATTGTCGTTGAGACCGGCGATATCATGACGATGCCGGGGCTCCCGCTGGTGCCTGCTGCATGCGGTATTGATGTGGACAATAATGGAAAGATCTCCGGATTGTTCTGAGGGTCTGGGACAGTTTCCATAATCCCTCATCGTTATGATGAGGATCTGTCTTTTTTTGAGTTATCTTAGAATTTTTGAGGATGTTCTTCCTCTTTAGTGTGAACCGTCACCGGTGTAGATCTTCACGGTCTCTCTGACAGTGTTGAAGTAGGTTGATCCCCTGTTCTGGGAAAGTTCAAGAGCACCGTACCGACCGGTTGCATCGACCGCCGTGTGTGATGCCCTAGGTGAGGATGGGGAAATGGGCGGTATAGATGTCCTAGGTCTCAAGATAGGTGAGCATCTCGTTGACGCTCATGTAATGGGCGGTGATCAGATGCGGAAGTACCAGTTCAGGGACCCAGAAGTTCGACTGAGGATTCGTCCCGTTGCAGGCGTTGATGTCGCTGGCTCACAGATATTGATCTCGAGAATCAGGCCTTCGCTGTTCATCACGTCGGAGACATACCATGCCACGAAGGCCCGGTACGTGTCCATAGTGTCGTACCCTTGCTTTCAGAGAATATGATAGAGCGTGTCGCGCTGCGCAAGCGGCCGGTTTATGTCTCTGCAGATCATCGCCATGTCTTCCGGACTGCAGAAATCGGCCTCCTCACCAGCGCCTGCCGTGTGTGAAAGTGAGTCAGAGTACATGGTACCTCCCAGATCGTTTCCGCCGGCACACAGACACAGCTGTGCCGTCTTCAGTCCGACCTTGTTCCTCGGCACCTGGATGTTTCTGATGTTGTCCAGGAACAGGCGGGATACCGCAATCATCAGCAAATCTTCGCGGCCGAACGCACCGTGGTTGACTATACCGGCCTTTGCAAGCGGCGTGTTTTTGTGCAGGAACGCGAGCGGCACGAGTTCCGTGAACACGCCGGTATCGTCCTGGATGTCGCGGAGAATCTGCAGATGGTGCGCACGCTGCTTCACTGTCTCCACTGAACCGTACATGATGGTCGCGGTCGCCCTGAATCCGATGGCCGCCGCCTCCCTGATGATGCGGATCCAGTCAACTACGGGAAGTTTCCGCTTGCAGATGATCTTCCGTACATCGTCATCAAGAATCTCGGCGGCGGTTCCCTGGACTGAATCTAGCCCCGCATCCTTCAGCCGCTGCAGCGCCTCTTTCGTGGAGATGCCGCTTTGCGTCGCCGCGAACAAGATCTCGTCTGGACTGCACCCGTGGACGTGGATGTCCGGAATCTCTTCATGGAACGCCTTGATGATATTGACATAGCTGTCGACAGTAAATGACGGATGGACGCCTGCAAGGTAGCAGACCTCGGTGACGTTTTCCTCGCGCGCCTGCCGTGCGTGTTCATGGAACTCCTCGTCGGAGAAGAAGTAGGCGTCCGGAGCATTTCGGGCCGTGCCGAATGCGCACAGACCACACCGGTTCTTGCAGATGTTGGTCAGGTGGATATTCATGTTGCGGACGAACGTCACTGTGTCGCCGCACTGTCTCTTTCGTGCCGCATCGGCTGCGGTTGCGATTTTCCAGATGTCCGCCCCGGTCGCCGCGAGAAGCCTACATGCTTCATCTTCGGCCATGCGTCGTCCGGTGATGGATGCGAGGATTTCGTCGACAATCATTCTTTTTTCTTGTCCCTGAAGTCTTGGCTGCGTTTGTCTCGACGGGATGCGGAGGCCTGCTTCTTTCTCCATGAGATGATATGGGCGACGATCTCGATTATGACAACAATGACCGCGGCTATCAGAACGCTTGGGATGATGTTCAGCGGTACCCAGCCGATGAGCGGTATCGCAAAGACAGCCTTGCCGACGATCCATTCCTCCTTGACTGGCTGCATCCTGCCGTAGCGCTTTGAGTAGCTAGCCTGGTCGGGTACGAAGTTCGTCACCGGATTGTCGCCTTTGGTGATGACGCCCGCATGTGCCGCATCGCCAGTGAATCCCCAGTCGGTCACGGCTTCCTCTGCAGTGATCCGGTTTATCGCCCGATGTATGATGGGGGTGACGCCAGTCATGCCATTAGAGCGATAGACGATGACGTTGCCATAACCGTTGAAGGTCAGCTCAGCTCCAGAGGTGATGGCCTCCTCCTGGGTCTGCCATCCACCGAACCGGTTCTTGTCCACCACGAATACGAGGGAGTATGTGGTCATGTTGGGTTCCATGCTGCCCGACTCGACGGCGATGAGTGCTGGCCAGGTTCCCGAGATTGCGAAGAGACCGATGCCGGTCACCGCTACAATGAGCACAACGACCAGAAGATCACGGAGGAGTGTTCCGGTCGCCGTTTTCGGATGCAGGATATCTTGCAGAGACATGTGTTGTGTACCTTCTTAGTATGTCGTTTTGAGTATATTGTTCATCTCCCGAACCTGCGGATACGCGTCTGGAAATCCCGCATCGCCCGCAGGAAATCCACCCGTCGGAACCGCGACCAGTTGACTTCGGTGAAGAAGAGCTCCGAGTAGACCGACTGCCAGATGAGGAAATCCGTCAGATGGCTGCCGCCGGTCTTGATGACGAAGTCTGGCGTCACGAGGAACTTCAGATGACTTTCGATGGCCGCCTCATTGATGTCCTCCGGCCGGCAGCGCTCCGCTGCGAGAGCGGCGATCGCCTCACAGATCTCCTGCTTGCCGCTCTTGCCGACGGCGATGATGATTTCAGGAGATCCGGTGCCAGTGGTTGCGTCATAGTCGCCGGTAACCAGCCGTACCGTGCCAGGAAGATGGGAGGTGTCGACGGTAATCTTATCGGGCGTCATGGTCGAGATGTGGATGATGACCTTCTTGATCTTCGGAAAGTCGGCGACCCAGCCAACCGCATTGGCAAGCTTTTCCGGATCCCGCATCATATCCGCTGCGCTCAGCATGAAACAGAGTTCGCGAGGGAACACAGAAAGCTGATGTTTTAGACGGGCCTCATAGATCGGATGCCGCATGGTTGTTGTATTTAATATGTGTTCTGTGCCGTGAAATAGATGTATCCATCCCGCCGCACATTTTCTTCCCGTCGATTCGGCCGGAAGACCCCTTCTTTATCAGCGCATTTCGGGGATTTGGACGAACAGGTATATATACGGGGCAAAAGAAAAATTAAAGTATGTTTAAAGCGTCTGATTTCAGGGCTGAAATCGAAAAGCGTGCGACCACCTATATCGCCCGCGACAAATCAGGCATCCGCAAAGCTGTCCTTGAGTTCATCCTCAAAATCAAAACAGTCACGGTTCAGCAGGTCTTCGACTTCCTCTCGCAGAAGTTCACTGTCACCATGAAGTCGGTGGCATCCATGGTTGGCATCATTGCAGCAAGACTAGGTATCATCTCGGTCAGACGTGAACGCGACGGAGACCTGGGTGTCTACGATCTCAAGCCGCAGTATGTTGCGCTGGTCAAGCGGCTGGTCGCCGGATGCTGATTCTTTTTTTCAATATCATATGATATCCATGCGGAGGGTGCCCCATTTCATCTTCTCGAACGATTAGTATGCCATTTGAAGAACTCGAACACACGGCCGACGTCAAGATGCGCATCCGCGGCACTGGATTCACCGATCTCTTAAGCGAAAGTGGATTCGCGCTCACCCGTGTCCTCTACGGCTCTTATCAGAACGAACCCGCGACGATGACATGCACCATCGAGGCGGACGGCGCGACCCCCGAAGAGCTCTGCGTCAACTTCCTCTCCGAACTGCTGTTCCTGACCGAGACCGAGTTTCTGGTGCCGATGTCATTCGCACTGCAGGTCGATAGCACTTCTGTAACGGGAACGGTCGCTGGTGTTGCGTTCGACCACACGAAGCATGCGGGTGGGACCGGCGTCAAGGGAATCTCGTATTCGGGACTGTCCCTTACCAAAACAAATAGGGAGTATGAACTCAAAATAATCTTTGACATTTAGATAGCATGAACGAACAGATCAGAAAGACCGGCCCGGTGTCTTGGGAAGTGCCGCAGGGATTTGTGGATGGCATGCGGGTTCCTGGCACCTTCTATCTCTCCGATACACTGGCTGCCACCATCGAGGACGGTGCACTGACCCAGCTTGCTAACGTTGCCTGCCTTCCCGGTATCCTGAAGAGTTCGTTCGGCATGCCTGATATTCACTGGGGATACGGTTTCCCGATCGGTGGCGTCGCTGCCTTCGACGAGACCGAAGGCGTTATATCGCCCGGTGGCGTCGGTTTCGACATCAACTGCGGCGTGCGCATGATCACGACGCCACTGACCGAAGCCGATTTGCCCGACAAACAGGGAATCATCAACGACCTATATGATGCGGTACCGACCGGCGTCGGCGCGAAGAGTCCGGTACAGCTGTCGCAGAAGGATCTGATCAGCGTCATGGAGATGGGGTCCACCTATGTCGTCGAGATGGGATACGGCATGGAAGGTGATGTCGAGCACTGCGAGGACGGCGGCAGGCTCGATGGCACGGATATTGACAGCGTAAGTGACAAGGCGCGCAAGCGCGGCATTCCACAGTGCGGCACGCTCGGCTCCGGCAACCATTTCCTGGAGATCCAGAAGGTGGAGGCTGTATTCGATGCGGAGATCGCCAGGACCTTCGGTCTTGTTGAAGGCCAGATCTGCGTCATGATCCACTGCGGGTCCCGTGGACTTGGGCATCAGGTATGCACTGACCATCTCAAGGTGCTGGAGGATGCCGTCGGCAGATACGGCATCACACTGCCTGATCGCCAGCTTGCCTGTGCGCCGCTCACCTCAAAGGAGGGAGAAGCGTATTTCAGTGGCATGGCAGCGGCCGCCAACTATGCCTGGGCGAACCGTCAGTTCATTACGCACATCGTCAGAGAACTTTTCGTGAAACGGTTCGGCATTGCCTACGAGGATATGCTGCTCGTCTACGATGTGGCGCACAACGTGGCAAAGCACGAGGAGCATCTGGTAAACGGTGTCAGAACGAAGGTTTGCGTCCACCGGAAGGGCGCTACCCGGGCGTTCGGACCAGGGCGGGCGGGGATTCCGCAGGTGTTCCACGATGCCGGTCAGCCTGTCATCATTCCTGGCAGTATGGGTACTCCCTCCTACATTCTGGCGGGAACCGTAGATGCCATGGACCAGACGTTCGGCAGCACCTGCCATGGTGCCGGCAGAGTGAAGAGCCGGGCGAGTGCCAAGAAGATGCAAACCGGCGACGCGGTCGCTGCCGCCCTGCTTGAACAGGGTATTCTCGTCAAGGCACCGAATCCGGTGGCCATCGCTGAGGAATCTCCCGAGGTCTACAAGCCAAGCAGTGAGGTCGTGCAGACAGTCTCGACCGCAGGGCTCTCACTGATCATCTGTCGGATGAAACCCTTAGGGGTAATCAAAGGATAAGGAGAAAAACAATATGAGTCAGATAGCTGTATTCTGGGATAACAAGATGATGTTTCACACGGTTGTCGCCGACGCCGCAGGACCGGTCGAGGCTGTCTCACCGCTGATGCTTGCGGCGCCGTTCTACCACGGTTCGTTTGCGAGCATCATCATACCGACTGGTTTCGGAAACACGCACTATTCGAAGATGCTTCCCGCCCTTCGCGCTTGTGCGTCGCGGATCGAGAATTTCCTCGAGGACGGGGGGAAGATGATGGTCTTCGGTGCCGCCGATGCGGAACCGAAATGCTACGACTGGTTGCCGGTCGACGTCGACTACCATTTCGAGTTCATGGAGCATGCCACCACAGTCGATTCTTCATCGCCGTTTTCAAATCTCGCCGATGGATACGATCTGCAGAAACTTCCCTGCGACGGCTGGTTCGAGAAATGTGACGGTAAGGCGCTCATCACTTCCCAGACGAAGAATACTCCGGTTATGGCCGAGTGGAAAATCGGAAACGGAACGCTGCTTCTCGCCAGCGTCCACGAATACCCGAGCGTTCTATTCCTGAATGGGTTTGCCAAGGGCGAACCGGTACGCTTCTGAATATCCCTCTTTTTCCTGGACAAAAATATGTCCGGCATCTTTATATCTGAATAGATTAAACTAATTAACGCAAATACCTCAGGCACTGATGGTCTAGAGGCATGACTTTGGCCCTCCAAGCCAATAGCCCGGGTTCGAATCCCGGTCGGTGCACTCTTTTTGGTGTTTGTGAGAATTTGTTTGTTTTGTGGATTCGTGGTCTAGCGGTATGACGTTTCCTTCACACGGAAGAGGTCTCGGGTTCGATTCCCGACGGATCCATCATTTTTAGAATGTGGTATTCTGAACATGATCATCACCATGACGAAGATCATAACCTATCTCATTGCAAGCGTCCTGAAGGTACTGAAAGTCGCTATTTGGTGCAATAGTGGTCTCTTTATCGCCTACATCGGTCTACCAAACATCAACTTCCTTGATGTCACCGGTGCATACCAGATGATCAACTGGTCCTCTCTGTTCTCGGTCCCCACCCATCTTCCGCTAGTTATCGTTACTATCATTACCCTCAGTCTGATTGGTATGTTCGATACTTTCGAGACAATCATCGGTGCAGGACGTGAAATGAACCTCTTCAACGATGCAGAAATTGAAGAGATGAAGACCGGCAAGAGATTCCACACCGGAACTGAACACGCATTAGTTACCGATGCAACCGCAACCACTGTGGATCGATTGGAAATCTCTTCCATGACAAGATCCCTGCAGCCGGAACATCATTCCTGGGCGTTCTTCCAGCATTCCATGCATTCTGGTTCGGCGTTACTATTCACCAGGCATTTTCTGACGGTATGCAGCTGGTCGTGATTCCAAAATTCGAACCTAAATCATGTGCCAAGCTTATCCTGAATGAGAATATCTATGCAGTCATCAAAGTTGCAGGAAACTAACAGGACGGAACCCATCATTGCAGGATCTCATTGTTGATTTCTTGTTCTTCATCCAGCCGTCATAGATGTCCGCTTCGCCACATGAAAGCGTCAGGACAAAAGGAGAGCTACTCTCCCCTGCACTGTCACAGAATCCATCCAGTTTCTGATAACCGTTCGCTACAAATGTATCGCCAACCTACATGAAATAAGCATGTTCTATCGGATTCTCTTACTTTTCCATGAGATCCCGATAACAGACAATCTTCATTACAGTTATTCTGACATTATACATGAAAGAAGTTACTCGTACTCAATAGTTGCCGGTGGTTTGCTGGTGATGTCATAAAGGACACGGTTAACGTGCCGAACTTCGTTGATGATACGGTTGGAAATCTTTTCCAGAACCGGGAACGGAATCTGTACCCAATCAGCAGTCATGAAATCCGTTGCCTCAACTGCACGCAGGGCTACCGCATAATCATAGGTCCGTCCATCGCCCATGACACCGACACTGCGTATATTCGTCAGTGCTGCGAAATATTGACTGACTTTGCGACCTAGGCCTGCATTGGCGACTTCTTCACGGAATATTGCATCGGCATTGCGCAGGATATCCAACTTCTCCTTTGTGATGTCGCCAATTACTCTGATGGCAAGACCCGGACCCGGAAACGGCTGACGCCATACCAAGTTATCCGGTATGCCAAGTTCGCTACCTGCTTTTCTAACTTCATCCTTGAAGAGAACTCTCAGCGGCTCTATAAGCTCCTTAAAATCAACGTGATCCGGCAAACCGCCCACGTTGTGGTGACTCTTGATTACCGCGGCATTTCCTGGCCCAGATTCGATTATATCCGGGTAAATTGTACCCTGTACAAGGAAATCGACTGCACCAATTTTCTTCGCCTCCTCTTCGAATACGCGAATGAACTCTTCCCCGATAATCTTACGTTTGCGTTCCGGATCGGTGACGCCAGCAAGTTTTCCTAGGAACCGATCTTCCGCATTGACACGTATAAGGTTGATGTCATACTGTCTCCGGAAGACATCTTCAACCTCGTCGCCTTCGTTCTTGCGAAGCAGTCCATGGTCAACAAAGATGCAGGTGAGCTGCTTACCAACCGCCTTATGTACAAGGAATGTTGCCACAGACGAGTCAACACCTCCCGATAAGGCACAGAGAACTTTCTTATCGCCGATCTTTTCACGCAGTGATTTGATGGTGTCTTCAACGAAGGATGACATCTTCCATTCGCCTTTGCATCCGCATACGTTATGCAGGAAGTTAGCTATCATCATTGTTCCTTCGACGGTGTGGATGACTTCTGGATGGAACTGTACGCAGTAAATTCTGCGTTTTTGGTCTTCCATTGCCGCAACCGGGCAGATAGCACTTTCTGCGGAAATTGTAAATCCTTCCGGAACCTGGGTGATCTGGTCGCCGTGACTCATCCAGCAGATGGTATGTTTTGGAACACCATTGAACAGCAGAGATTTTTTAACGGTAATCTGAGTCCGACCGAATTCGCGTTTATCTGCGGGAGATACAGTACCTCCCAACGTATAGGCAGTGTACTGTGCACCATAGCAGATGCCAAGAATCGGAATACCCAGATCAAAGAGACCAACAGCAGCTTTCGGTGCATCCTTCTCGTAGACACTGGCAGGCCCGCCGGTAAAGATAATTCCGATATAGTTTCCCTTCTTGATTTCATTAAGAGAAATCGTACAGGGTTTTACCTCGCAGAACACACTCGCTTCACGGACTCTTCGGGCAATAAGCTGATTGTACTGTCCTCCGAAGTCAAGGACAAGAACAGATTCCATTTACTCTTTCCTCTGATTGTCGTGACATGCAGTAACGAACCCGACAAAAGGTGCCGATGGACGCGTCGGACGTGACCGGAATTCCGGGTGGAACTGTGTCGCCACGAAGAACGGATGGCCTTCAAGCTCCAAACCTTCCATACGGTGGCCGTTTCTTCCGGTGAATTTCAGGCCTTTCGCCTCGATTTCATCTATATAGGCAGGATTGACCTCGTACCGGTGCCGGTGACGCTCGGTAATTTCGGTTGCACCGTAGAGCTCAGCAAGCTTGGATCCTTTCTGTAACGTGACCGGATAGTTGCCGAGACGCATGGTCCCTCCCAGATCTTCGGCACCTCCCTGCTCCGGCAGAATGGCAATGACATGGGTGCCTTCTCCCATCTCTTCACTGGTTGCATCTTTGTATCCCACAACATGGCGCATGAACTCGATAACCGAGAGCTGGAATCCAAGACACAGACCAAGCAGCGGTTTCTTGTTTTCACGGGCATACTGGATAGCATTAATCATCCCATCAATACCACGGTTGCCGAATCCTCCTGGAATCAGAATGCCATCGAGGTCATGGAGATCGTCGTCGATGTACTGTTCCGCATCGAGCCAATGGATATTGACCTCCGTCGACAAATGACGGCCGGCATGCTTGAGTGCTTCCTTAATGGACATATAGACATCATCGACACCATATTTGGTGATGATACCGACAGAGACTCTGCTGGTGTATTCTTTGGAAACGATGGAGTACCAGCTGTTGTCCGGTTCACGCGGATCGAGTTTCAGAAGTTTCAAGAGAACGTCCGATAAGCCGTCCTTTTCGAGTTCAAGCGGAACCAAATAGGTATCGGGAGCAGTGCATGCACTGATGACCGCACTGACATCGACATCACAGAAAGAGGAGATTTTACGTTTTGTTGAAGGAGGGATAGGGTATGAACTGCGGCCGACAATGACATCGGCTTCAAGACCGAGTTCACGCAGTGCTTTGATAGAGTGCTGGGTCGGTTTCGTCTTGAGATCCCCCATGGTATCCGACGGAAGCAATGTCACATGGACAAGAGCAAAATCACCGTTACCGTATTCCCAGTGCATCTGGCGGACAGCTTCCAGGAACGGCATGCTTTCGATGTCTCCGACTGTTCCGCCGACTTCGACGATACAAATTTCGGCACGGTTGCCGTCCGCATCGGTCCAGGTCTCGGCGGCATGACGGATTCTGTCCTTGATTTCGTTGGTGATATGTGGAATGATCTGGACGGTGCCGCCCAGATAGTCTCCATGGCGCTCTTTGTGGATGACCGACTGGTAGATTTTACCAGTAGTCAAGTTATGGTCAGAAGTAAATTCAATATCAAGGAACCGCTCGAAATTTCCGAGATCCAGATCGGTCTCACCACCATCCTTAAGGACGAACACTTCACCGTGCTGGGCAGGATTCATCAGTCCGGCGTCAATATTGAGATAAGGATCAATCTTGACACTGGTAACATGATACCCTCTGTTCTTCAAGATACGGCCGATAGAGGCAGCAGTAATGCCTTTCCCAAGACCGCTCATAACGCCACCTGTGACTACGACATATTTCATACTCTTCAACTCTCCATTCGGTATATGAGAGTATATTGGTGCGAATCTGTATTAAGCCTAGGGGATTTGCCGCGACCGAGTCCTTTGAATAACAAGGCTTAATGAGCGTCAAAACATACGATATATATTTATAAATCTACATGATAAATAATGTATAATCATTCGCCGCCGCGGCGAATGACACAATTCAATCAATAGGAGAAGTAGTATGCCAGTAAAACCAACACGCATGTTGTCCGAAGCGGACGGATACAGTCTGCTCCGGAAATACAATGTTCCCGCACCAAGGTATGAAATCGTAACCAGCCCAGAAGATGCCGCTAAAGCCGCAGAAAAATTAGGATATCCGGTCGTAATGAAGATTGTCTCACCGCAGATTATCCACAAAAGTGACGCAGGCGGTGTCGTTGTCGGGGTCAAGGATGCGGTCGAAGCAAAAGCTGCCTATAACCAGATCATGAAATCCGTTAAAGCCTTCAATCCGGCGGCAGAAATTAAAGGAATCATTGTTGAGGAAATGGCGAAACCCGGTCTGGAGCTCATCATCGGCGGCAAGATTGACCCGACCTTCGGCAGAGTGGTGACTTTCGGCCTGGGCGGAACTCTGGTCGAATTCCACCGCGACACGGCTATCCGCCTGCTGCCGGTAACTGATGAGGAAATACGGTCGATTATCCATGAAATCAAGGGATATGCACTTATCGCAGGATACCGCGGCGCAGCCCCGAAGGATGAGGAATTCTTGTTCAATACCTTAAAGAACGCCTGTCATTTCTTCGAAACCAATGACCATGTTGTCGAATTCGATATCAATCCGTTCCTTCTCTACGAAAAGGGAGGAGCTGCCGTCGATGCACGTGTCATCGTTCAGGATGACCCGGTAACAATGCTGGCACACTACGATCCGGCACGGATTGTCCCAATTGACTACTATAAACCGGCATCTGTTGCGGTTATCGGTGCCTCCGACGACCCAACCAAGATGGGATATGCAACTTTTCGCAACCTTCTCCAGTTTCCGGGAGCGCTCTATCCGGTAAACAATAAACGTAAATCAATCCAGGGCAAGAAGGCCTACCCCTCCCTCAGTGACATTCCAGGACCAGTCGATATGGTGGTCATTACCGTTCCGGCAAAAAAGGTGCCAGAAATCATGGAAGAATGCGGCAAAAAAGGTGTGAAGATGGCGGTGGTTATTACTGCGGGATTCAAGGAGATGAACGAAGACGGGCGAGCACTGGAAAACAAGATGGTGGAGATAGCCCGCAAATACGGTGTACGGGTTGTCGGTCCGAACTGCCTCGGCCTGATTCTTCCGCCATACAAGTTGGATACGACATATGTCTCGACCTCACCACTCCCGGGAGACACCGCATTCATTTCCCAGTCCGGTGCACTTGCCACTGCAGTCGTCGGCATGTCCCTTTCGAAAGGCCAGGAGATCGGATTTTCGGAAGTTGTATCCGTCGGCAACCAGTGCGACCTTGATTTCCTCGATTATTTGAGCTATGCGGCACGCGATCCGCACACCAAAGCGATCATTCTCTACATTGAAGAAATTAAGAACGGTGTTGCCTTCATGGAGATGGCGAGAGAAATCACCAAGAAAAAACCGATCGTCGCCATAAAAGCAGGTTCATCACGCCGCGGGCAGGCAGCGGCCGCATCTCACACAGGATCGCTCTCCGGCTCCTACGAAGTCTATATGGAAGCCTTCAGAAAGTGCGGTGTTATCGCAGCTACCACAATTCCTGCGGCGTTCCAGTGTGCAAAGATCATGACTTCGCTGAAGAAACCGATTTACGGCAGACGTGCGGTTGTCATCACCAACGCTGGAGGATTAGCTGTTCTTTCCAACGATTATGCCGAGACATGGGGCATCAACATGATTGACCTCCCACCGAAACTTATCAAGGAAATGGATGCCATCCTGCCGGAATTCTGGAACCGCAACAACCCGATTGATCTCCTGGGAGATGCTGATGAAGACCGGTTCCGCGGTGTTCTGGATATACTGACCAGGCCGGAGAACGAGACAAAATGGGATATCGGTGTCATCGTGAACTTCCCGAATAAGGTATTATCAGCGGAACAGGTCGGCAATGTCCTGGTCGATTATCAGAAAAAGAGTGAGAACCTGATAGTCGGCTGCTTTGTCGGCGGCGACTGTCTCCAGCCAGGAGTTGATCTCTGCCGGCAGAACAACGTTCCGGTCTATGATGAAATCGAATCCGTCTACCGCACATTAGGTATGATTACCAAGAATCTGCACACAAAAAACTAACTGACCCAAATAGTCACTATTCTTCTTTTTTAAACTGTTGAAAATATTTACGTCTGCTGTTTGTAGCAGATGATTTCAAGCACCCCATTTTTGAGGTGCGATTCGATCTTTTCCGTGATTATAGGTGACAGAGGAATCTCCGCCGAATATTCATTACTGTGTCCGCCGGTCTTCAGATGGAGTTTTCCATCCGAGAATTCAAGCGTGAACTCGGTACAGCTACCCGGTAGTTCAGTCTGCAACATGTAGGTTGTCTCGTCCTCGAAGAGTTCGAGCGGCAATTGGCGTTTCGAAAGCGTCGGCAACTTAACCGAACCGGTACCAGAAAAGGAAGGAGCACCTCCTGCCACGAAGAACTTGACACCGATGACCGGTGGTATGCCTCCTTTCTTCTTGTCGTCATTTGAACCTGACAGATGTTCCATAATCAGGCTTTTAATGAGATCGATGATTTCTTTCCCGGAGTCATCCATAGCTGTTGATCTTCACCTTAACTTTCTCTATTCTTAATTATCTCTTTAATTCTGTTAAAGTCTTTCTGATGCACCGTCAGCAGATTGGTCAGCTCAACCACGTCTGCAAATGGATCACCGGAAGCATACTCAGCTTTCCTGACCTGCTCCATAGCCTTTTCTAGGGTCTTGCGTTCCTCTTCGGTGTAGCGGTACTGCCACGAACTCTCCTCAGCGGCAAGTCTACCGACCTTGTCCAGAGACGGACGGACGCGTTTCAGTGCCTCGTCGAAGTGATGTTTGTACACTTTCACATTCGTGAGCGCATTCTCGATTTCTGCGGCATCAAGATTGCCCACCTTTGAAATGAACTCACGGATAGCAATCATCTTTGCTTCACGGACCAGTGCCTTGATATCGGCACCGACAAAACCGTCGGTTGCCTTAATCAGTGCATCCGCATCGATGTCCTCAGCAAGCATATCCTTGATTCTTTTTAGATAGACCTCGAGAATCTGCTTTCTGCCTGCCTCGTCCGGCGGAGGAATGAAGATATGCTGTTCAAGCCGTCCTGGACGCAACAACGCCGGATCGATCATATCCGGACGGTTGGTTGCACCGATTACCACGACATTCTTAAGTTCCTCAAGTCCGTCAAGTTCGGTCAGGAACTGACTGACGATACTTTCGGTTACGTGCGAAGAACCTTCATAGCTTCCGCGTTTGGGGACCATCGAATCTATCTCATCGAAGAAAATGATTGAAGGAGCCGCAAGCCGTGCTTTCCGGAATATCTCACGGACACCTTTCTCGGACTCCCCTACCCATTTCGACATGAGTTCTGGACCTTTCACCGAGATGAAGTTACACTCGGATTCGTTCGCCACTGCTTTGGCGATCAGAGTCTTGCCGGTTCCTGGCGGTCCGAACATCAGGAATCCCTTCGGTGACTTGGTTGCAAACTTCCGGTATACCTCACCGTATTTGATTGGCCATTCGACTGCCTGCTGTAGTTCTTCCTTGACAGAATCAAGGCCGCCGATATCACTCCAGTGGATATCCGGTACTTCGACCAGAACTTCACGCATCGCCGACGGCTGAACCATCTTGAGAGCAGCCTCGAAATCGTCCGGCGTCACCCGTAAGGCATCCAGCCGTTCCTTTGACGGTTTTTCCGCCGGATTCAGCCCGGGGAACTCACGGCGCAGAGCATGCATTGCCGCCTCTTTGGCGACTAAGGCAAGATCGGCACCGACAAAACCGTGGGTGCGGTTCGCGTACTTCTTCAAGGCGACGGTCTCGCCGAGCGGCATGTTTCTCGTATGAATCTGGAGAATCTGTGCACGGCCGTCTTTGTCCGGAACACCGATTTCAATTTCACGGTCGAATCTACCGCCACGTCTAAGTGCCGGATCGATGGTATCTGGTAGGTTGGTTGCCGCAATGACAATAACCTTGCCTCTGCTCAGGTGGCCGTCCATTAATGAAAGGAGCTGGGCCACCACGCGGCGTTCCATCTCACCTTTCGATTCGTCACGTTTGGGTGCAATCGAATCAATCTCATCAATGAAGATGATGGATGGAGCGTTCTCTTCCGCCTTTTTGAAGATATCACGCAGTTTCTCTTCGGAATCTCCGTAGTACCTGGATACAATCTCTGGACCAGAAATCGTATCGAAATATGCTCCCGCTTCATTGGCGACCGCACGGGCAATCAGAGTCTTACCGGTTCCTGGTGGGCCATAGAGCAGAACACCCTTCGGAGGTTCGATGCCCAATTTCTCGAAGACCTCCGGATTCCTGAGCGGATACTCGATCATCTCACGGACAAGGGAAAGTTCACGGCCCAGTCCGCCAATATCTTCGTAATGGATATTGCCAGCTGATTTCCCGCCTTTTGGTGCATCTTCTCCGGAATAGACCGAACCTTTATATGAAACTATTGTTGACTCGCCGATGACGGCGACATCACCCGGAGTGATATCTGATATCACCAAGTCGGTAGTGCTGTAATTGGTGAAGTTCCACCAGTTCGAAAATAACAAGTCAAATGGATCGGCTCCTGCACGCCGGAACGCAAAGACCTGGCCCTTGACAACTGCTTTGCCGGCCAGGCCTTTGCGGACTGCGGACTGCAGGGACTCGGAATCGACCTCGACATCCCGTGACAGCGGCTGTATAGTTATTTTAGTCGCGGTCTTCGGTTCTATCTTCTCGATGGATACGGTATCGCCGATACCTGCACCTGCAGTCTGACGGGTCTCACCGTCTATGGAGACTGAAGAGGAACCGACATCAGAACGTATTGCTTTCGCTACAGCGAACTTTTTTCCGCTGATCTTGACGTAATCACCGGAAGAAAGGCCGAGTTTTTCCATGGTGGAAGACGAAAGGCGGGCATACCCTTTGTGGGCATCCGCATAGTCAGCTTCCTGTACAATTAATGATAAGATATTGGTATCTGTCATGATGTATCACTTTCCTTTATTTTATATAAATATTTTCGAATATATAAACATTTTATTCTAGGAAATCCAAAAAATGATTAACGGTGCCTTTTTATAGATGTGCAATTCAATAAATTTTGAAGCGCGCGGAAAATCGGTCCCTTTATCCGTTCTGAAAACCCATCAACAAGTATGACTGAGAATCTCGCACGCTATAAGATAGAGACCGGTACGACAGCGAGTTGCCGGGAACTGCGAACCTATGATGCAGGCAAACCGACAAGACGCCGAAACCGCAAAAACAGTAAGAATATTGTAGAAAAATAAATGAAAGATTGCAGGGAGGTAAAAAGCCTTGCAAGCTTTTTTAGTGTCTGAAGTGCCGAACGCCAGTGAAGACCATGGCGATACCTAGTTCGTCAGCCCGTTTCAGGACCTCATCGTCACGAATCGATCCTCCCGGCTGGATAAGGGCAGTAGCCCCTGCCTTCGCCGCAACTTCCAGCGTATCCGGGAACGGCAGGAACGCATCCGATGCCACTACCGTCCCTTTCATGGTTCGGCCGAACGCCGCGGCTTTCTCAATCGCAATCTGTGCCGAGTCGACACGGTTCATCTGACCGACACCGATACCGACCGTCTCAGTCTTGTTGGTGTAGATGATGGCGTTACTCTTCGCATACTTGACGACCTTCCAGGCAAGCTTGAGAGCTTCAGTCTCGTCTGCGGTCGGTGCACGTTTGGAAGCGATTTTCCAGTCTTCCTTGTATGTAGGGGTTCTCTGGACAAGAACACCGCCGTCAATGGTACGCAGTTCATCTGCCGGCGGCACTGCCGGCGGTAACGTAATAAGCCGCATATTTGGCTTCAGTTTGGAGAGTTCAAGCGCCTTCTTGGTATAAGACGGAGCTACAAGAACTTCCACAAATGTAGAACAGATTTCCTTCATGAGTTCTTCATCGACCTCGGAACTCATCGCAACGATGGATCCATATGCGGAAGCTGGGTCGACGCCGCGTGCCTTGATGTAGGACTCAAACTGGTTCTTGCCGATGGCAACACCGCACGGATTGTTGTGTTTTACAATAACCGTCGCAAATCCGGTCAGTTCACGACACAGCGATACGGCCGCATGGACATCGAGATAGTTATTGTAGGACATCGTCTTTCCTTGACCGGACGTCTTTCCAGCAATGCCTTTGGTACCGTAGACCGCGGCTTTCTGGTGCGGGTTCTCGCCATACCGGAGAACACGGCCATTGGTGAACTGTACGGTATACGTGTCCGGAAATTCCTTGCCGATTCCCTGAAGGTAATTGGAGATTGCCGCATCATATGCTGCTGTACGGGTGAATGCCTTTGCAGCCAGACGGAACCGCTGTTCATACGTTGTTCCACCGTTGTTTACTGCTCTGATCACTTCTGGATAGTCAGCAGGGTCGACGATGATCGTGACATCCTTGAAGTTCTTGGATGCGGCACGGATCATAGCTGGACCGCCAATATCGATGTATTCGATGAGCTGGTCAATTGGGAGGTTCTTCTTGGACATCTCCTCGAACGGATAGAGATTGACACAGACGATATCAATCGGCTCGATACCGTATTCTTTCATCACAGCGTCATCTTTGCCGCGTCTGCCCAGTAG
Organism: Methanocorpusculum sp.; assembly: GCA_045639425.1. Taxonomy (GTDB): domain Archaea; phylum Halobacteriota; class Methanomicrobia; order Methanomicrobiales; family Methanocorpusculaceae; genus Methanocorpusculum. The sequence goes on along the minus strand of JAZUDC010000036.1, from coordinate 75,808 downwards.
CCCGCCATGGACCTTTAGATGCAGAGTTTTAACCCGTCCGTCCATCATTTCCGGGGATCCGGTGTACTCGGAAACATCCTTTGCTGCAATACCTGCTTCACGTAGGGCTTTGGCGGTACCTCCGGACGAAAGGATGCCGATATTCTTTGCCGTCAAGGCTTTAGCTAGGTCAACGATACCGGTCTTGTTCCAGACAGAGAGCAATGCAAGTGTCATATAATACATAATAATATGCTCTCCTGTATGATTAAGATTCGGCGTTGAAACGGAGATTCAGGGAGAGAGGATGATTCGAGGTGGCTCCATGAGTGTGGAGCAGAAACTGATCTGTCCTGTGAACACTGATAGGTTTCCGACGGACATCGTGCAGATGGCTGGCATGCAGGGCACGTCGAAACGGCAGGTCCGCGACTATCTGCAGCGGGCATCACAGAACACTAAGGGAAAAGAACTAACTGAAAAGCCATTGAAGCGTATATCGAAGAGCACGATCTGCTGCCGGCGTTTTCGCATGCCTTGGGGTATGTGCGAGGCAGAAGAGTAAAAAGTGAGAATCGGATTCCGGTGCGGGTGTTTGGAAGAGCCAGTTCCCGGTCCAACAGAAGTATTTTGGATTGTGCATGATTAATGACGATACAGCGGCTACTGGTAAACTGCTGTAGCAGATATACGAGTGTCAAAAATGATGAAGACTAGGCCAGCACTTTTCAGACCGGCGGAAACTCGAACCAGCCATACTGACCGCCGCCTCCCGGATGCAGAATGACATTGCCGCTGCGCATGGATGCGACCGCCTTTGCTACAGGTACGGATATCTTTTCAAGATCTTCTTCCGGCACATTCAGCAGCACATCGATCTCGCGGCCGAAGGATTCAATGAATTTCCCATAGAGAGCGCATACCTTCTTGGTCGTCGGCGACGAGATGTCGAGGATACGGGCGATGACCTCGCCTAGCGGGATGAGCTTGATGTACGGCGGACGCGGTGTGCGTTCGGCTTCCGGCACTGTCGAGATGGCAAGCGCCCGTTCCCGCACGCCGAGCTTGATGCGCCCCTTGTCGTGCGGACACTTCCAGTGCAGGCGTTCCGCTTCGTCGTAAGAGAACTGCGTATAGCAGCGGACGCAGGCCGTACGGTTGTACTTGCCTTCCTCTGGGAATAATCCGGCATTGAGGGTAACTGCCGATTTTCTGACCGCATCGAGTACTGATTTCGTGGAGGTGTCGTCGACCTGCAGACGGGTGAACTCGCGGCCGAGCTTTTCTGGATACTGGCTGTGGGCGTCCGAGTTGCTCAGGAATGGCACGTTCTGAAACTCGGGGATGCCGGCACCGTAGGACGAGTCGGCAGACAGGCCCAATTCGCAGAAATCGAATGGCTCTTCGCCGTAGCAGTCAGATGGATACTTGTAGGCAGCGAACAGAGAGGTCCACGGCGTAAAGGCATGGGCGGGTCCGATCATGCCGCCCACTGAATGCACGATCTCCGCGATCTTTTCACCGTCCACATACAGGTGCGGTCTGCCGGCGGTCTCCAGATGCGTGCAGTACGGAGAAAAGAGCTCCTGCATTTCGTCGAACTGGTCGAAGGTCTCCGCGAGGATCAGGTGATGGACTCGGCGTTCGTCCTCGGCCTCGGTCTGCGGCACGACAATGATCGACGGATCATCGAACTGATGCTCCTTCCACATCTCCCGCCATGCGGGATGGAGCGCGTCGCCACTCCCAATCGCATCGATGCCTTTTCGGCGGCATCCTTCCAGAATAGTTGCCGGTGCAAGATCCGGCGAGGTTGCCATCGCGAACCGCGAATGAATATGGAGGTCGGTGTTGAGTTCCATGCTGCCTAGCCGATATAGCGGAGATCGTCGGCCGAGTTCTGCTTGATCGAGGAGGCAAACGCCGTCAGTTCCGTTTGCATCTCTTCAGCGAGGAGTGAGAGGTCATGGCGGTCGACCTTGAATCCTACCATCTTTTCGAGGACATCGAGAACCGCGGTCGAGCTGACTGGATCGATCAGGTATCCCGAGGTTTCGCCGAGCAGGGCGACGCCGTCGATACCAAGCGCGGCGCAGAAAGTTACGATGAGTCCGGCAGCACCGATGATGCCACCGACCGGCTCCACGCCGTTGAGAACGGCTCCGGCATCCAGCACCTCTTTTTTGAGGTTGGAATTGGAGACCGCGGCAAGCACCCGCGGATGGTCGACGAGCCGGCCGAGACCATAGCCGCCGAGTGTATAGACACGGGAGACGCCGAGACTACTGAATATGTCGGCATAGGCCTCACCCAGGATGTAATGGCCTTCGGACCCCACGCTTTGGCAGTCTCCCGCCAGAAGCACCAGGGCCGGCGTGTTCTTCCTCTTGGGCACATACCAGACCTCGTTGCGGGGGAACCGGATGATGCCATCTTCAGAGAGATACATCTGCGGGGGGAATAATGTCGACCGGAGTTCGGCGACCTTCTTCGCTTTGAGCGTGCGGACCAGATGGTCAACCACTAGCTTGCCGACATGGCCCACGCCCGGAAGACCGGCGATGCCGATACCTCTCTTCTTCACGGCTGCTGCGCTCTCCTCTATCCAATCAACGTTTACCTGCTTCATGCAAAAGTTTCCTCCGATACGCTCCGTATCGATCTTCAGGGGAATACCGTGCCGGATGCACCGAGACAGTCGGTTCTCCGCATGTGGGGCAGGTATCCAAAAGAGTATAGACATGGTCACGTCTGCATTCGTGAATGTGATCATGCATGATGAAAACTACCTTCTTATTTCTGTTTCTGCAGGCTGCCCGAATCTCCTGCACGCTGCATGACACTGATCGCGGCTTCCGCCGCTTTGTTCAGTGCCCGGTCAGCCTTCTTATAGTTGGTTGAGGTCACCTTGATGCGGTAGTTCGGGGCGCCAAGATACTTGATCTCGATCTCGGCGCCGTCAATCTTGGGCTCCGCGCTTCGCAGGGCGCGGCGGATGATGTTGACACCGTCTGGCTTGTTAGAGGTCAGGACCAGGGTACCAGTGACGGTAGCCTTCTGAATCTTGACGTTGTCGACTGCCAGCTTGAGCAGGACCCTCTTTGCCTTGTCGGCGAGGTCGAGCTTCACCGCGGTCTTCTCTGGTTCCAACGCCAGGTCCTCGAATGCATCATAGAGTGACGAGTACTTGACGTAGATGGCGTCTCGGAACTTCTCTTCGGCGATAGCCGAGTCTTTGGCGGCGAATTCGATCCATTTCTCAGCTTTTTGCTCGTTCTTCCAGAACTGAATTTTCTCGTGGCGCTGGTGATCGTTGACATCCTTCAGCGAGAGGTCGATGTGACCGCGGGCGGAATCGACGTTCAGGACCTTGCAGACGATCTTCTGCCCTTCCCGGACGTAGTCGCGGATATATTTGATCCATCCACGGGCTACTTCGGCAATGGGGATGAGTCCTTCGTGCCTGTCGTACTCGTCGAGCGTGACGAATGCGGCGAAGTCCTTGACTTTGGTCACACTGCAGACAACAAGTTCTCCTTCCTGCGGCCAGTCTCGTTCACTCATGGAATAAAACCCTCTGCTTACTCGAGGGTTTCGATGATCTCGGCATTGAGGTGAACTTTTCCGCCGGTTGGTTCAGCGAGGATCTTTCCGCATCTGGGACACTCAATGACAGAGGTCGCCTTCTCGAAGATGATCTGCTCCTCGGAACATTCGGGGCATCTGATTTTTAAGAATTTACTCCGGTTTTCGCGTATTGCTTTTACCATACCTAATCACTCCGTAAGTTCGAATTTGCCGGCTCTGCATCCTGCGCGCAGGTGTGCCTTTCCGCACTCCTTGCACCGGTAGCGGACGTTGATTTTCTTGGTCGGTTTGTCTCCTCCTGGAACCTTACCAAACTTTCCGCGGTTTCCTAAGTTGCTTCTGCGTGCTTTCTGGCGGTCAATCCAGTGCATGCCGTTTGTCTTTCCTTTCTTTACCTTTTCAACTTCGTGCTCAGTGTGCTTTCTGCAGTATGGGCAGTAGGTGTTGAACTTAACTGGTTTCTTCATATTTACCTCTTCTAAGGATAAAGACCTACACGTACGTACATCCGGGTCTCACTAAATATCAGTTTTATTAGCGAATACGAATACTTAATGCTTTGTTGTCTTTACACAGAATATCTGCCATCGACTGCGGCAGGGATACGACATCTCCTGGCGACAGAGTGTAAATCCTTCCAGACAGATCCTGGAATTCTGATATGGGTGACCGGACCGCTACAACACGGTACTGGTCTGGAGTTGTTTCTGCACGGCCCTCCTCGAATTCGGGTGCGGTTTCAGGGAAATCGTCCGTTTCCTCCAGAATGTCCGCGGCTGTGGGTGAAGCGAGCGCCTCCGCGGCACGTTCCGGTGCGGCATATTTGTAAGCAGTAGTTTCTATTGTTTGCTTTCCTTCTAAAAGAGCTTTTCTACACGAGGTGCACGATTCGTACACCACATAATAGAGTGCGCGTTCGCCGCCAACCATTAGACGGAGCTGATTCCGGTCGATTTCCTCGCCGTTCGAGGCAGCATACGCGAGATCCACGATTTTCTTCGTCCGCAGGGCGTAGATGCCGCGCTGAAGCTCGCGCAGGCTTTCCCACTCCTTGATGAGGGTCTGGATACCTTCGGAGAGCTGGTCCTTGCTGGTCGTCACTTCACGATACAGACGGTCAGTCTCGGCCGCGATCTCCTCGTAGAGACCCGCTGGAATCTCCACAAGAGCACCCTGGCTGCGTTCGTCCAGGATATAGCCGTGAAGATCGGAGATCGTGAGTTTTGCCATCAGGTATCACTTCCGTATTCGGCGAGGCCGCGGCAGCAGAGGAAGACTGCCAATGCCTCCGGCACCTTGCAGGTTCCCTTTTCTAGCGTATAGGTGCTGCCGAGCATCGGCGTTGCAAGTGGGAACTTTGTGGTGACGGTGACCGGTGTCTCACCAAAGACGACCGCATCGATGAGCGGATCAAAATCGGTGAGGTTCGTGATGTCGACTGGAACGACCCGCATGCCCGATCCACCGTGAAGAGAGCCGGGATAGCGGATCAGGCGCTTGATATCGGTGGTTACCGGTTCGTCGGTCTGGACCGCACGGGCCAGTAGCTTCTCGCGGAATGCCGGGTTGTTTTCGGGGCTGAGCACCACTTTCAGTAATTTATTGTCCTTCAAAGATGAAGGATTTTGCTTTATCTTGCTGATGAGTGTGGGGGTGGTGTGGCAGAAAAGAAGCGCATTCTTCTCCGTGAACCCGGGAAGCGCCATAAGCTGGCTCTGTGCCCCCTCCGGGGAAAGCGCCGCAATCCGCATGAGTTCCTCTTCGGCCGCCTCCGAGAACCGTTTCTTCCATCCGGCGCGGTCGCCTTCCGCGAACATGGCCTCTGGGGTGATGCCGGTGCCCGAGATGTAGTCTGTCAGCTCTCGGCGCTCGGCGCTGCTCCAGTTACGCACCGACATGAGGGGGATGTGGACATGGTATCCTCTGCCGCCGGAAAAGTTGATCTGCAGGTCGTTCTTCCGGAATCCAAGCTCCTCGGTCAGCATGTCGATTAGCTTGAACAGCTCCCCCTTGACACGGGCAAGCATGACATCGTAGGCGGCATGCAGGATGTGGTCGGCATCCAGGTCGAAGATGAGTTCGGCACCGAGCCATTCCTTGTCGGCCATCTGTGGCGCCGACGGATGGGCATAGAACGCTGTCGAGTAGTAGACGTGGGCGGGCGTCATCGCCTTCAGGTACATCTGTAGGTCTTCCGCGGCGGAAAACGCCATATGCCGGCGCATGCCAGACTTGGTCGTCTCCCTGAAGAAGAGAAAACCCCATTCGCGTTGTTCTATCGAGGCGGGGGCATAGACGGCTCCCGCTCCATTCATGGTTTCGCTGTAGTAGGTCGCAAACCGCTTTTTCACGAAATCGATGGTTGCAGGCTTCACGGTCGTCTCAAAACTCTATAATCATATTTGGTTGTCCTTATTTTTATCACTGTCTACGGTGCCGGCGACTGGCACAGACCCCTAAAAGTGTGTCTCCTACGCTTATTACAGTAAATATAAATAATGGAAGTGTATGAATGCGAAAATGAAACGAGGCATCGTGGTTTTTGCGGCCGTCGCGTTGGTGCTATGCGCGTTTTTGCCACGGGCTGCACCACTGTACCGACGAATGCGATCGAGTGGAAGAACTACGACCTGATAAGCAGCATGATCGGCAGCTCATAGCAGTTGGAGCAGAACGTCACGGCAAAGGACAAGTTCTATGCCTATGCAAACAGAGTACAATTTGCAGGAACTGGGGCAGATGTGTATCCGCAGATTTTCCAGGCGAGTTTGACAGGCTCGACTGCCAATGAACCAGCAAGATCGAATCGAACAAGGGTAAATTTGACCAAGGATGATCTCGGCAACCTTGTTAGTCTCTTAGGCATAACCATACTCCAAAACCAAAACGAGACAAGAACTGCGAATGAGGAGCTGCTGTACCTGCTCTAGCAGGTCAAGAATGATGTCACCGTGAACGGTGAGAACCGCACCCTTCTCGGTGTTGTGCCTGTTCTCACGGCGTGAATGAAATCCGGAGTGTAACCACCCTGGACGGATTCTCACCACTGATTACCTCTAGCGACATGCCTTCCCTGAAGGATGTGTTCGTCTGTGAAGCCGTCACCACCAATCCAGATAGCGGAACGCAGACGGTGCTCGCCATCGGCCCGCAGTTTTTCGTCCTGTACAAGCCCGAGAACTATGCGAACACGGAGTGACCGTGAACTCTATATGTATCTCATGAACAATTTCAAGACGTTCCTGGAGAGATGCGGCTATTCTGCGGAAGATACGTAGAAGACCGTCACGGCGTTCAGGAAATACGAAGGGGATTTGGCTGCAGGACCCAGCCTTCGAACGCAATCGGCGAGATGGAACTCGAGAAAGCCTATAAGGCCACCAACAATCCGCTTACGTATGAATAGTTTTTCAGCGATGAAGTTTCCGGTAGTAGGTGACCTGAAAATCTATTTTGACGCAGGTGTCACCCGTTATCTCCTTACTGATCCCGGCTGGTTTAACACCCTCAACAAACTCTATCCGTGGGAGAACCTCGAGGAATTCAAGGCGGAGATGCTCTACAATCTGTTCCAGACGGCAGCACAGTTCCTGGACAAAGTCCCTGCCAGTGCAAAAGAGCGGTACACGGAGCTGACCAAGGAGATCATAGCCGCATACTCGAAACGGCTGCACGACGCCACCTGGCCTTCTGAATCCACTCGTACGGCGGCACTCGACAAGCTCGACAACCTGAAGATACGGGATCTTTATCCGGGGGACTGGTTGTACTGCAGATATGGCTACGTCGACTACAAGGACGCAGGAAACTTCTACGACCAGTCCGTCCAGCTACGCAAGCACAACCAGGCGGAACTCGTCAAGGACGCGACCAATGAACCGTGCGGGAAAGTCTGGATCAAGGACATGACGAATACGGATCTTATCCTTCCACAGATCGTAAACACCTTCTACAACCCGAGTGACAATTCCATCAACATCCTTGCCGGATATGTCTTCGACCATCTCAAAAACCCGCCACCATCCCAGGAAACTATCCTTGCAGTCGCTGACTATTACGGCGGATTCAAAGCGCTGTCCGTCACCCACCTCAAAGGAGAACAGTATACCAGTGAAATGGTCGCCCCATGGGAGGCATGGCGCTCATGCTGGACATGGCAAAGACCAAAGAGAATTTCAACTATACGAAATTCTTCGAGAGGTTCGCAACCAACCTCTTCCAGCCGATGGGTAAAGAAACCGACACGCATATCATGCTCAAAGACGTCCATCCCCTGGAAATGTACTGTATCAATGCCGGCGTCCAGCAGTTTGACGGGTTCTTCCAAAACAATGTCAGCTCCAGTGATATACCTCGCACCCGAAAAATGCCTCTCTGCTTGGTAGACTGCCGGCACCGAAGAAAAACATACCGGATGACTCCGGCCCGCATCACTTTTTTTATTTTTCAGACGGCCATACCCGTCTCAGAGTTTCCTGACCATGTACGGCCCGTTCCGCTCGTATCCCAGCCGGCGGTAGTACGGCCGAATGCCAACTCCCGCCATGATGGCTACTTTGCTGAATCCATCAGCCTTCGCAGCGGCTTCCGCACGGGCAAGCAAATTTTGGCCGTAAGAGCGATGTTGCCACTCGTCGCCCGCACGGGTCTGGTCGAGAGGTATCATCTGACCGTAGATATGAAGCTCGCGGACCAGAGCGGCGCCGTCGAGTTCCACTCTGAAAACCCTTCCTGGATACCGCAGGCGGACGAATCCTCTCAGTGCATCTCCTGCAACCGTGGAGAGGAACTGCTCTTTTCCGCCGCAGCAGTCGTAGGCAAGGGTCTCGTCGGTCTCGGCCACATGCGAGGGGAGTCGGCCGCTCTCGCGGCAACGGATGCACCGGCACCTTCTTCCTTCATTTTCGAGGCGTTCTTGCGCCATCTGCCGGATATGGCCGTGTCTAGATCCGGAGACGATGAGCTTTGCTGGGATATCTCGCTGGATGCGCTGGAGCCGGACGTATTCGGGCAGGCGTGACTTCGCATAGGCGAGCAGTCTCACGATGTCTTCTTCTGGATACGTGACATACGCGCCAGATTTCCAGAGCTCCTCGAGTTCGGCGCCAGGGGTCACCAGCGTCGGATAGATCTTGAGGAAATCAGGGCGGAACCGCGGGTCGTCGAACAGCTCGTCGAACATCTTTTTGTCGCGCTCGATGGTGCTGCCGTAGAGATTGGGCATGACGTGGAAACCGACCTTGATTCCCGCATCACGCAGGAACGTGTTCGCCGCGACGCTGTCTGCCACTGTGTGTCCCCGCTTGTTCATCTTCAGCAAGTCCTCGTCGGTATGTTGGAATCCCAGTTCAACCTTGGTGACGCCCAGGTCGAGCATGTGGTTGATGTGCTCCTCGCGACACCAGTCGGGTCGGGTCTCGAATGTGGTCGCACTGCAGCGGACGGATGACACCTCGTTTTCCGTCATGAGTCCGTCGATAGTGGTAGCCGTCGACGTCGATCCGTCGTACTCATTCATCGCCTTCAGGCACTGTGACACAAACTCGGTCTGGTACGCGAGTTCCCGTGCGGTTATGGTTCCACCCATGACGATTAGCTCGGCCTTGTCGACGTGATGACCCAGCAGCTGGAACTGCGACAGGCGTGCGGTTACCTGGCGGTATGGGTCGTAGTCGTTCTGGCGTGCACGAAGCGCCGCTGGTTCCTCGCCGGTATAGCTCTGGGGTGAGTGGAAGACGTGGTCTGGGCCGCCTGGGCACGGCAGGCATTTGCCGTGGGGACAGGGCGCGGGAGAGGTCATGACGGCCACCGGCGCCACCCCGGAAAGTGTGCGGGTCGGCTTCACCAGCAGGCGTTCCCGCAGATATTCGTAGCGTTCCGGCCAGACGGTCGCCGCCGTCTTCAGGAGAGCGGAGTTTTTCGGCATCGCATTGAGCGAATATTTCCGGCATACCGAAAGTTTGCATTCTTGGACGGTGCTCTGCGGATTGTCCAGAATCAGGCGGATGATTTCGGTATACGTGCTTTCGGTCGGTTCCATGTATATATGTATTGGATACCGTGAGAGATATAGGTTGGGTGTTTGAAGAGAGTGTGGAAAAGAAGGGATGCGGTTGAACCGGTTCTTGCACGGGGAAGGTTACTGCGGGTCCTTGAGCGTGCTGTCCCAGATGGTGACGCGCCGCGTTTCTCCGCCTACGGCGAGGTGTTCAGAACCTTCTAGGTCTTCTGGAGGTTCGTGGAAACCTTCATGACGTTTGCTGTCAGATAGCCGATGGCGTCGACGCTCTCATTGGTACTGATGAACTCCCTGCTGTTCAGGGCCATTCTCAGGAGGTCAGTTCACAGGGTGTATTACTAATCATCCTGCGAGATGATGAAGATTCTCCATGAGGGCCGGAAAAAGAAACAATGGCATTAGGTTTACCCAGTTGTTTTTCCGATACGATTCAGATTCGGTTATGTCGTGATCGGGTTGATACAGTTCTACCATGTGTACTGGGGATCTGGCATTTTCAACGCGCTGTCTTCCCTGTGACCTGTAGGCAGTCGAGGCGTATGTCGGCAAGACCAATGTCCTGTCGCAGGAGATAGTCCGGCGTTTCGGGCTGGAGACCGTCGGTGAGAACGAGACACTGACGAACGTATTATCAACGTAGACGGCTGCTCCCGACGGGCTCGAGCCGAAGTTGACATAGCGTAGGTCGTGGTTTCTGGCAGAGTCACTGCGATACTGGAGGTCACGCCTGGATTGACGGTAATCTTGGAACCATAGGATCCATATCTCGGTTTTGAAATAGTGATGGAATGGGTTCTTGAACCGGCAGCGAGGGTGCTCTCGGTCACTCCCATGTAGACACCGTCGATATAGATGGATGATCCCGAGAGGTTCGGGCTCAGCGAAAGAATGCCAATGTCTGGTTGAGGTTGACGTTCGTGATAAGTGAGTAGTCACCCTGGAACGCCATATTTCACTTGGATTCAGTAAGCTTGACCGAGTTGTTGGTCTGATAGCTGGATGCCGGATGCGGCAATCTAGTAGCCCGACGCTCCGATAAGTCCGCTGTCCGCTGTGATGAACTCCTCCTTGACCATCGTGGAGCTTTCGGAACCGGTGATGGTCCTGACTTAGCCTGTTGAACCTGGATTGCCTATTATCATGACCTGGACATTCTCGCCGACGTTCGGAACATGGATTCCTTCGAAGACAAAGCTGCCGCTCGCCCCTCCTCCTCGATAAGTAGGCCGTCGTTGTAGACATAGAGGTCTTCCTCATCACCGCATTTGACATAGGAGAGCGTGAACGGGAAGAGTCCTGGAAAGCGTTGTGAAGACGAACTCCTGGGAGGGACATCGGTGCATCGAGCAGTCCTGAACTTCTGGAAGTCGAGTCGGCGGTGATACCCTCATATTTCAGATCTACGGCGTCGGTTACGACCCACTTGTAGCCGGTCGATGGGTTCGATGGTAGCGTAATGGAGAACTGCTTGCCGATGCCATAGACAAGTCTTTCTTCCTCTTCAATGGTGATAGAATCCGGCGAGTGAAACCGGCGCAGGGTATATTTATAGTCGCACGACCAAAATGTAAAGTTAAAACTCAATAACAGGGGAACAATACCATGAACTTTCTACGTCCAAAAAATCCTCCGCTGAACTATACGGAGGCCGACAAGCGTACGATGTACCAGGCAGTCCTCTACGGATACCGTCGGGCAGGCAGCGATTTCGAAACCGCCATCGCCTATTTCAACCGCCACATCACCTGGAAACGGTTCCTGGATGTCATCGACGAAGCAGCGTCGGCACTGATTGCCCGTGGAGTTAAGCCCGGCGACACCGTGACCATATTCACCCCCAATATCCCGCAGAGTGTCATCGCTCTGTATGCCGTCAACCGCATCGGTGCGGTCGCCAACATGGTCCATCCGCTGTCGACCGCCGAAGAGGTACTCTACGCCATCGACCTGACGGAAAGCCGCATCATCTTCACCACGGAGCTCAATGAGGAGTGCGTCTCAGGCAGAAATGTCGAAGTCATCCGCTGCAAGACCGGCAGATACTTCCCGTACTCCCCTCGCGGCCTGATCCTGCGTCTCGGCTACGGCTTCGCCTTGCGCCAGTACAAGATGGCGCATGAAGTCAAGAGCATCACCGACTGGGACGCCTTCCTGAAAGAAGGGCGTGACCGGATGAATTCCGGCATCGAGCTGCCACCGGACAACGGCAAGCCAGAGGACACCGCGGTCATTATGTACTCAGGCGGCACCACCGGAGCGTCGAAAGGTGTCATGCTCTCGAACTATGCGGTCAACACTATCTCGATGCAGGTCCTGGTCGAGGTCGGCCGTGGCACCACCTGCGTGGGCGACGGGTTCCTTGCCGTCCTGCCGATTTTCCACGCGTTCGGTCTGGCGATTACGGTTCATGCTCCGCTGATCTCCGCCATGAAGATGGTGCTGGTCCCGCGCTTCGATCCAAAAGGATGCTTCAAGCAGATCAAGCGTGAGCACGTGCTGTTCATCGCGGCGGTTCCTGCGCTCTTCGAGCGGACGTACGCCTACTTTCAGAAGTACAATCTGTCCAAGATCAAATTGATGGTTTCCGGCGGGGACAAGGTCTCCGAGGCACTCACCCGCAAGTACAATGACTTACTCATCCGTGACTTCGCCACCTGCCGGTTCCGTGCGGGATACGGCCTTACTGAAGCTTCGGGCTGCGTCTTGCTCTCGCCCGAGAATTCCGAGGGCCTATCTTCGGGCTGCATCGGCAAACCGTTCTCCGGCTGTACTGTTTGCGTGGTCGTTCCTGGCACCACGCAGGGGGTTGCCAAAGGGGAAGAGGGAGAACTCTGTTTCCGTGGCCCTACCGTCATGAATGGCTACTACAAAAACGAAGAGGCGACCCGTGCCGTGATCATCCGCCATCCGGATGGCTACGACTGGCTGCACACCGGAGACATTGTCTACGAGGAGTCCGACGGCAACATCGTGTTCTGCTCGCGCCTCAAGCGCATGATCAAAATTAACGGCTACAACGTGTATCCGATGATGATCGAGGAGGTGTTCCAGAAACACCCGGCTGTCAAGCAGGTATGTGCGGTCTCGACCCCGTGGAAGAAGGACCGGAAGATCATGCTGTTCGTTGTGCTGAACGAAGGCTACAATCCGGACACCGTGCGCAGGGAGCTGATGTCATACGGCAAAGACAAGCTGAACCGTTGGAGTCTGCCGGACAAGATCGAGGTCCTCTACGAGATGCCGATGACGAAGTTCGCGAAGGTCAACTACCGCCTGCTCGAGATGCAGGAAGCCAACCGTGCGGCAGAACAGAAGGCGGCCGAGGAGGCGGAGGCTGCACGGCTGGCAGCTGAACAGCGGCAGCAACTGAGCATCAAGACCATTCTCAAAAAATAATTTTTTAACCAGTCGACAGAAGCGATTTTTCCAACAACATTAATCCCGCCGCAAATGGCATCCGTCAGAAAATCAGGCGCTCGACACGGAGAACAGTAGGGTTTATCGGAATGATTCCTGGAAATAATATGGCCGGATGTGGTTGATAGAAAAGAACTGCACCAAATAGGAAGTTTGCTTGGGGATTATGGTCCATAGTTCTCCTGCGTCGGGCAAAATAAAAAAAGAAATTTATTTTGCAAATTTGATGTCGTCTGATTTGATAGTGACCCGGTTGCAGAGTTCTGCGATACCTGTTGCCTTCTTGACGACTGCTGCGACATACTCTTCTGCTGCTGCAACGAGTGCAACTGCTGCTTCTTCACCGATACGCTCTGCGCCCGCTGCCTTTGCAATGCGGACAATTGCTGCTTTTGGTAATTCAGACATGGTTATCAAATAATCATAATCACTTCAAGCATAAATAATTTCGTCTCAAAAGGGAGGATATTCCCGCCTGAAACGGGGTTTTTCGCAGTTGGAGTCAGTGATGTTTTTAAATAGTTTCCGCGTCAACCGGCGAAAACGCGCAAAACCCCCTATTCTTGCTGATAGTAGCCGGTTTTGGCGAGTGAACGACTGCCGTGCCGTGTGGTTGACGGAATTGGCAACTCCGAGCGGATATCCGGTGACTCATTGACGAGTTTATCCTTGCGGATGTGCAGGAGCTCGGTGAGGACTTCCTCGACCCCAGTACCGGTTATCGTTGACATGTTGAAGAATCCTTCAGACTGTTTCAGGTCGGCCTTGTTGACAGCGGTGAGCATCGGTACCGAGACCAGGGCGTCAATCTCGTCTCGGAGCTTCATCTGGGCGTCGAAAGAATAGCCGCAGTTCTCGCTCGCGTCGATGACAAAGAGCACGATGTCGGCGATGTAGACCAGGGCGTTGAGCGCCTGCTTCTCGATGACGTTGTGTTCCTCACCCGCACGGTCGAGCAGTCCCGGCGTGTCGATGAACTGGATCCTCCTCCGGCGTTCGGCCATGCGGTGTCCCACGACGATACCTTTAGTGGTGAACGGATAGGAGTTAACCTCCGGCTCGGCGGTCGAGACCAGGCGGATGAACGATGACTTGCCGACGTTTGGGTAGCCGGCAATCACGATGGTGAACTCCTCTGGGTCCACGTGCGGGAGCTTGTGTAGGACGTTGCGGGCGTCGTTGAGGTGCCGGAGCGCGTCATCCGCCTGGTGGACGATGGATGCGATGCGGGCGACCGCCCGTTTGCGTTCGGTGACCGAATCGGCTCTCCGCATGCCCTTCGAGATGCTCATGCCGACGTCGCGGACATTCTTCGCAGCCCAGCCAACCATGCCGAAGTTCTTCCTGAGATTGTCCATGCCGAGGATGATATCGACCAGGTCACGGTAAAACGGTGGCAGGCCAGTGAACTCCGGAAAGCTCTGCAGTATCGAGACAAGTTTGTCGTGCGCCGCCCACGTAATCGAACGGACGAAATCCTCGTCCGCCCGGCGTCTGTTGGACTTGTCCCGCATCTTCTTCGCGGCACGGCGGAACACCCGGTCGAGAAGTTCATCGGCGGTGGGAACTGTCGGGATATTGTCGAAGTACATTTTCTCAATTCCTTTATTATATCAGCAAGCAGATAGATTGGTAGTTATGGATCTATCACTGATACAGAAAGATATTCTTATTACTCTGATTTCGCTTTATCATCAATATTCGCATCCAATAAAGGGAGAAGAGATTGCAGATATCATCCGCCGCAACGCCGGAACAGTCCGCAACCAGATGCAGTCGCTCAAGGTTCTGGGGCTGGTCGACGGGGTTCCCGGCCCAAAGGGGGGGTACCACCCGACCGTCCGTGCATACACTGAACTCAACGTGACGAACGACTATTCCGAAAGCGATGTACCGATCATGAAGGATGGCACCGTCTGCGACGGGGTGCTGGTCAACGAGATTGTGTTCACGACGCTGACGCATGTCGACCTCTGCCACTCTCTCATCAAGATTATCGGCAACATCCGGATGTTCGAAATCGGCGACAGGGTGACCATCGGCCCCACGCCGGTGAACAAGCTGCTCATCAAGGGTGAGGTGTTTGGCAGGGACGAGATCAACAGCGCCCTGCTGATCTCGACGACAGAGATGACGAGTCTGCCGAAGAAACCCCTCAAGGAGTACATGTCTGTCCCGCTGATCTCGCTCGAACCCGACATGACGCTCGCATATGCCGCTGTGACGTTCATGCAGAAGAAGATCCACGGCGCCCCGGTCATCGACAATGGAGTTCTGGCAGGCATCGTCACCATAACGGACCTGGTCACGGCGTTCTCGAAAGGTCTCGAGCGCGATGCACATGTCTCTGAAATCATGGTGAGGTTGGTCATCACGATTCCGGACGACCGCAAGCTCTACGAGGTCATAAAGTTGTTCAAGGAGAAGAAAGTCGGGCGCGTCATCGTGCTGCAGAACGGCAAGCCCATCGGTATCCTGACACATTCGGACATCATTAGAGTGTTCCCGTCGCTCTGAGCTCCCTTCTTTTTTCTCTTTCCTTTCTCTCTATATATATATGGAATCTATGGAATCGTTAGTTCCTGTACCGTTTCCGGGAGGGAGTGTTTGTAACTAATGATTAAGAATTCCCCACTTGTGAGGATGCAAAAATCTCCAGTTATGGCGGAATGAACTTCCCCGCTTTCGGCAGTTCAGCCCGATGTGCATTCCGCGGCGATTTCCACATAGACGCAGCAGATTTCCCTTGGTCTGGTACACTTATGTTCGGCGGTCGGGACATTCTGATTCTCCTCACCTAATTAT
The DNA here is from genome assembly GCA_045639425.1 of Methanocorpusculum sp. Classification (GTDB taxonomy): domain Archaea; phylum Halobacteriota; class Methanomicrobia; order Methanomicrobiales; family Methanocorpusculaceae; genus Methanocorpusculum. The sequence continues at coordinate 60,000 of JAZUDC010000036.1, read as the reverse complement.
TTGTATCTCATCCCTTATTTTAGAAGGGATGCTCAAAACGGGTATGCGTGCTAATTCACTGAATTGATAAATCGTTCCAGCGGCTCCCCTCATGGACTATGGGAAGCGATATATAGCAAAATTTCATAAAATAAATATATTATGCAAAGTGAACAGTTCGTCCACAATATCCGCAGAAAACAGGTCATGAGCACTGACGGCAAGATCATCGGCCTCATCAAGAATATCACCTTCGATGCGCCAACCGGCCAGCTTCAGCGTCTGATTGTCCACCCAGACCAGGCGTTCGACACTACCGGATTCAGGGTCGAGAATGAATCCATATCCATTCCGTTTGATTCGGTCAAGGATATCACTGATTTCATCGTTGTCGACCGCTACATGCTCCACTAAATTTCTTTTTTTCCTTCTGTTTAAGCGACTACCCGTACCGCGACGCCTATGGGGCGTTTGGTCTTCGGTGTTCCGGACACTCCCAGCGCAGAGCGAGGCGGATACGGGAATCTATCGTGAGAAAAAGAGAATGGTTGTTAAAGTTACTTTCTGATTCTCAGCAAGACCACCGCTGCTCCGAGACTGGTGAATATGCCAATGAATGGTGCAGGCGGCTTCTGAGTCTGCGTCACCTTGGGTACGGCAGTTCTGATGTTCAGCTGCGGTTGAGGTTTGGCCGACGCGGTCGCCGTAGGTGTAGGGGACGCAGCCGTGCCTCGATGGGTCCGGACTTCCGGTATCTGGTGTCATATATCCCAGTGAGAACGGCGAGAAGTTCGCCCCGTTTCCTGCAAGGTAGGGGAGACAGTCAGACCTGCTATCATCACATTGTCTGCAGTCGTGAATGTCTTCAGGATTGCACCATTATCAACATGCCAAATACGGATGTTTTCCGGTGTGTCGAGCGGGAAGGCAAGTGGAACGGTGAAGACAAGTATCATGTTCGTGATGTTCTGATTGGGGGCACTGTCTCCAGCTGCCATCGAGAATACCGTCACTTTGGAGGCCTGAGCAGAAATCAGGCTACTGGCGGCTGATTTATACTCGGTCGAGATTGTTGGAGTGATAGTGTTGTCGGTCATATTGCCTCTAACACTTATGAAGGATTCCAGCACTTTGTAGCTGGCACGTCCGGCTGTTCCAGGGTCATATGTGACCATTTTATTGACATCAGTTGAATTGGTCAGATATGCCGGTGTTTCAGTAATGAATTCTTCAGCCACGTTTTTGTTGGTATTCGTCAGCGTTACGGTAATTGTACAAGCCGGAACTATCGTTGTTGCAGCCGTCCGTGTTGCATTGTCCGATGGTGCGATGACTTGATATCAGCAAAATCAACCTTAGCGGCCGGAGAAATGATAACCTGTGAGGTGTTTTTTCCGGATTCGCCAATGAGACCTCCGGTTTTTCCGGTTGTTGTAGTCGCCGTAATGTTCGAAGCTTTCACAGTACCTGAGATGGTGACATTGTTGTTATACGTGTCGCTCGGCCTGAATAGTCACACTGAAAAGTGTCGTCTCACGTTGGGAAGATGAGTCTTGAATTTCATAGGTATATAGAGGTAAAACTGCCGATTATCCCACCTGCAGCGTAATTTTTATGTGTGAGATTGACATTGGCAACATATGCCCAGTTATCGTCACATCTTTCTCTTTAGATGCACCAACAAAACCTCCGACTGAATCTCCGCTAGGATTCTCGAATTTTACTCTATCCACCGTCTAGTCAGTACATTTAACTAATTTAGTATCAGTTAAATAACCAACTAACCCACCAACTTTGCCTCCCTTCCCAACAAGATTACAATCCTCAACCTTGCAGCCAGTGAGGGTGATATTGGCGTCTGCTTGACCAATTAGCCCATCAATGTTGGCTGAGCTGGTTGATGATGCACAATCCTTTAGTGAGCAACTCGTAGCAGTGACACTGCCGCCCTCGTGTGTAGCCAACTACTCCGCCAATGTGAGCTCCACTGGAAATAATTATAATATGATCACCGTTTGGGAAAGATGATTCTCTTTGCACTGCTTCTGACGTTCTTTACCTATACGCTCGTCCTGCTTACTCAAGGATTTGCGCGGGATTCGCCTGCGCTGATTACCAATGCATTCGAATGGCTCTTCTGCTGTCCTTCTTCTCGGCGGGGTTGACCTTATCATGTTCTTCACCACCCATCAGGGAGTGTGCTCCAACCCATCGTTTATGCCGTGATGTTTGTCATAACCATCAACTATCAGAAAATCATGGTAAAGATAATCGCTGGACGTACTGCGAAGATCTGAAGTATCGGCAGTGGTCTTTCCTTTCATATCTGTGGGCGGTGACACCCGTGCAACACCCAGTCTTAATTCTCCTTAAATATATGGGATAGAGAGGGGGGGGGGTTGCGGGTGTTTATTGCTTGGGGAAATATATCTGGCAGAGTAACCTGCGTATACCAAATATATATATACTATGAGTTCACCTCAATATCTGGCTGATGGTATTTTTCCGAACTCCATTTTGGTAATCAGACAGTGATTCGGATCGTTCATAGTATTCAGAACCACACTGCTTCTTTGCATCCTCCTCCATTACGGCATCCAGAAAAGTTACGATTACATTCCTCAACGTTTCCTTATCATTGCAAATGTAATTATTGATAAGATCTAATATGTCCATGTTCTCTTTTCCGTTTGTTCAAATTAGTTTAGGAGTCTGGGTTGAATAGTTACACTTTTTTCGGCGCAGTTTTCTGCCTGCGGTTCAGTTTTCCGATTCCTCAGCATTAATTACATGATGCATCCAATAATTCAACAACTATGGTTGACTTGGTAATCAAAAAGCGCCATGCAATAAAAAAAGGTCAATTGACCTTGCTTATGAAAAAACTCCACGAGTCCATCGGAGATGACGCGGACCTCTATACCGCACCGATGGTTGAGATTGCGGAAACCACGTCAAAATTCAATATCTATTTGGTAGATAAAAAACCGATTCTGATGGAAAAGGTTGCCGGCTCTTCAGAGGAGAGCGGGTCAGGATGGGCATTTCCGACTCTGCGCGGAGCAGTACTGCGTCCATTTACACATCGCCGTATCACGGTCGACATGGGTGCTGTCCCATTCGTGGTTAACGGTGCGGATATCATGCGTCCTGGGATTATCGATGTTACCTCCGATGTCAAGGCTGGATTTCCGGCAGTGGCTGTTGATGAGAGCCACGGTAAACCGCTTGCTGTTGTGATCCCTCTCTATGATGCTGCTGGAATTCTCGCGCTCGAAAAGGGAAAAGCAGCGAAAAGCATCCATTATGTAGGTGATGAGCTCTGGAATCTGGAGCTTTGATTGCTCTTCAGACAGAAGGCTTATTAATTCTCTCGCTAAATAATCATTTCTATGGGATTCCTTCACGGAGTATTTGGATCTAAAGATAAAAAGCAGACTGATGAAGATACCTATATGAAGCTTGACCTTCAGTCCTATGAAGGTACGATGGGTGAAAATGGTCCTGCTACGATGTATGTCAAAATCGCTTCAATCACCGACATTAAAGAATGCCCGAGGATTAAGGACGAAATCTACAATGGAAATATTGTTATCATCGATATCACCAAACTGAAACTTGATAAGATTATGTTCGACCGTGTAATGAGCGATATGCGTGCAGTTGCGCGCGACGTTAACGGCGATATCATCGGTCTTGGAGATCAGCGTTATGTAATTGTCGTTCCGACCGGTGTCCGTATTTCCCGTGAGAAGATCTGCGGCTACTAATGCGCCAGGTGGTAAAAGCGCCGTGTCCGGATTGCGGTAAAGAAATTACTTTCATCTACGATACGGAAAATATACCCTATTTTTCAGAAATTTTGCTTATCAGCGGAGCGTGTGAATCCTGTGGATTTAGAATCGTCGATACGATGGTCCTGAACGAACGCGAACCATCTGCGTGGGAATTTGCCGTAAATTCTGTTGAAGACCTCAATGCACGGGTAGTCCGCAGTACCACGGGAGAAATAGATATCCCAGAATTTGGGCTTAATATTCGTCCAGGTCCAGCATGTAGCGGCTTTGTATCCAACGTTGAAGGGGTTTTGGAGCGGGCTGAAGAAGCAGTGCGCCATGCGCTCATCTCTGCGGCAGGTGAGGAAGTAATAACAGCTGAAACCATTCTGCAGCACATTCAGGAGGCACGCAACGGGATGTTTGCTTTTACTCTGAAAATAACTGATCTGTCCGGAAATTCTGGTATCGTTTCTTCCAAAGCAAAGAAGACGAAGCTCGGGAGCAAGAAAGGAGGCGAGATGACATTTACCCCATATACCTGATATTTTATGGATTCAAATCCACTTTATATCCCAACAGAAGCAGAGCTCAGTGTAGCGGAGAATGTTCTTGCTGTCCGTTTGTTTCCTGAGCTGGAACGGTTATCGGAATCCTACATAGTAAAAATCACCGGCAAGAGATGGAATGATCCGGCCGTACTGGAAAAGATCAGGAATGCGGTAACATCCCAGAAGGATGCTTACTGGAAAGAGGGTAAGAAACGTGTTGTCATCTACAAGGGTGCTTACAGTGTTCTGTCCTATATCGCGTATCAGATGGTTGGATATGTCTATGAGATTGCTGAGTATCTTCTGTCGCTGATTTCGGCAGGTTTGGTAAGAAAGCATATTCGTGTGCTTGATCTGGGGGCCGGGCCGGGTACGGCCTCGGCAGCAGTTATTCTGGTTATTTCTTCCATTCCAGGTATGACTGCTGAGATCCGCGCAGCAGAATCTGCAGATACCCATCGTGAAGCGTATGCATATCTGATTCCGGCGTTGGCAGAGCAGCTTGGGGGTACGTGCACCGTGGAAAAACCGCTATCGATGGATATAACCAAAAAACTTCCTGACGGAGAGTTTGATCTGATTTTCTGTGTCAACGTCCTCAATGAACTGGCACTCGATACGGAGGGAAAAGTGTCTCTTCTGCTGTCGGTATCGGACCATCTGGCCGCAGATGGAAGCATGTTGGTGTTCGAACCGGCAGATTTGGAAAATGCCGTTCCTTTGCGTGAGATTTCACGTGGTGTCAAGGCCCGCGGTCTCCCGCTCTATGCTCCCTGCAATGACCTTCGCGGAGTCGAATGCCGCGTGTCTCCCTGCTGGACTTTCCAGAGTTACGAAGACATCAAGCCGACACGACTTATGAAAGCGCTGGCATCGGATGCTGAAGCATACCGTTTTATCAATACCGACGTGAAATTCGCGTACGCCGTGTTCAGAAAGGATAGCCATCGGCGGTGCGGATACAGGATTCCGGCAGATGCGAAATGTGCCCGTCTGTCGCAGATCAAGCGGCATGAGGGCAAACGGATTCATGTTACGGTCTCGGTAATGTCTGCAGATATCGGGGATGCGAAGACCTACCTTTATCTCGTGTGCGACGGCTCGGGGTCAGTCCCCTGCTATCTTGCGTTACCTGCCTATCACCGCACTCTGGAACATGAAGCGCTTCTTACCGCATCGTATGGCAGTGTCGTTGCCGTCGATTCCGTGCTGGTTCGCTGGAATGAGAAGCAAAATGCCTACAATCTGCTTATGGGGAGGAACAGCTGGTGCAGAATGGTTGCAGGCAAGCCTACGGGAAAACCATGTCCGGACAAAGCAAAGGCGCTCCAAGTCAATTCACCTGCGAAGAGGGGATTTCCAGTGAACAGTAGTCGGCACAAAGCCCCTGGCCTACGAAATCATAAGGATAGGTAAAATACAGAGGAACGCAAATACAACAGGGATAATATGGATACTACTGGCTGTTCACGTGAGGAGGTGCTGGCGCTTCTTGCAGGATATCGTGCACTTGACACTCCGCACGACCATATACTGAGTTCAATGTGTACTGTCCCGCATAAGATAACCGAGGATGTGTGCCGATTGTTTGCCGCAACGAATCTGGGTGATCCCGATATTTTTGCGGGCACGGCCAAAGTCGAAACGCTTCTTATTGATAGTCTCGGTGAACTCCTGCATTGCAGAACCGCTGCAGGGTGCATGACTTCTGGAGGCACCGAATCGAATATCCAGGCAATCCGTGTCGCAACCAAGTTGAAGAAAACCAACAAACCGAATATCGTAGTACCTGCTTCAGCTCACTTCTCTTTTGACAAGATTGCAGATATGCTTGGTGTGGAATTGCGTATCGCTCCATACAAAGAGGGAAAGTTTACGGTCGATACTGATGCTATGGCGGCACTCATTGACCGGAACACCGTTGCCTTGTCCGCTGTTGCAGGTACGACTGAATACGGCGTCGTTGACGATATCGAAACCATCGGGAAACTATCTCTAGAAAACGAGACTTTCTTCCATGTGGATGCCGCATTCGGTGGTTTTGTCATTCCATTCCTAGACAATCCGATGCCATTTGATTTTGCTGTTGACGGTGTGGATTCCGTTTCACTCGACCCCCATAAGATGGGGATGAGTACCATCCCAGGTGGCTGTCTCATCTATCGCTCTCCGCAGGATCAGCAGACGCTCAGTGTGGATACTCCCTATCTCTCATCCAAGGTCCAGACAACACTTACCGGAACCCGTCCCGGTGCGGATGTTGCGGCAGCCTATGCGGTCATCAAATACCTTGGTAGAGACGGATTCCGCGATATTGTGACAGGCTGTATGGAAAATACCCGCAGACTGGCTGAAGGTCTTACGGCATTCGGGTATGAAAAGGTTCTTGATCCTGTTCTGAATCTGGTTGCATTCCATGACTTCCCGATTCCGGAAGGGTGGAAGGTTTCACACACGAGAAACAACGATATCAGATTCGTATTCATGCCGCATGTTACCCGTGGTGTGGTTGATGCATTTCTGTGTGATGTTGCAGGTCAGATAAAAGCATAAAAAATGTGAACAGTGTTTCCCGTTTTTTGATTATAATTTTTCTGCCGGTTCAAACTCCGTTGGGTTGTCGGCAGAGTCAGTCTCCTTTTTCACCGTGCGCATTTCTTTGAAGAAGAATTTCATGCTCGGTCATATCTCTGACGGGGAGAACAGGGCCGAGTACAAGACCAAGTATGCCAATCACCGCTGCATCGCCGAAGAGCCTGATGAACATGAGCATTGGTCGAATTTTCTCAAATTTTGCTGTCAACCGCGGACGAAGAATCAGATCGATCAGAACACATGTCAGGAAATAACCTACTGTTACGATTATGATGAGCTTATACCAGTCATCGAGCGTGAGGTAGTAGAGACCAATGAAGATAATGATCATAATCGGTCATCCTACTGTAGAATATGATGAAGGTTATGGCTGGAAGCTTGCGCTGCAACTTCCGATACAGTGGCATACCTACCACTGCCAGTGAAGCTGCAATGGTGATTACCGCAGGGTATTTCCAGGTGATGATGGTTACGACAATTATCAGCGCGACGAGGACGACAAGTGTTGTGTGATTTTTCAGGGATTCTGGTGCTCGGCCTTCTGAAAACTCGGGTCAAATGGTCACCACCAAGTTCTGGCATGATCTGATGGAAAAGGACGTTCATTTCCCTGAATCCGAAGCTGGCCTATCTCATCTGCGAGTATCTTGAAATCCGGAAGAGAATGCCGCCATGTTTGTCAATGGGTGGTACTCTACCGGAGATAAGGCAAGAATCGATGATGTCATCAAGTCGTCCGGATACCGTATTTTCCCCTTCAAAGTCGAATCGACGTTGTTAGAACATCCAGCCGTCAAGGAATTCGCAGTTGTCGGAAGTCCGGATGATATCAGAGGCGTCATCATCAAAGCATTTGTCGTTGTTCATGATGGTTATGAACCATCTGACCGTCTTATCAATGATATTCAGGACTTTGTAAAACAGACGACCGCATTGTATAAGTATCCGGGGCAATCGAGTTCGTTAAGAAATTACTGAAATCATTCTCGTGAAAGATTAAACGTGGGGAACTGTGTGAACTCGAACTGAAAAAAATACGAAGAAAAAAAATCATGATTCTTCAGGTTTTCCATTTTTTTGCAAAGAATTTAGTAAAAAAATTACGTATGATCGCGTTCTGCCTCCATTTCCTTTAATGCATGCTCTGCGATAATATACATGCGTGCTGGGATGCCACGCGAAGAAATTGTTTCGATTTCTTTCATGGCAGAGGCAAGTTCTGCACCAAGAATGAAGATTGCATATTTGTGTTCAAGTTTACTTTTGCTCTCATCATTTGGGGAGATGTTGAGTGCAGAGTATTCAGGAAAGGTAAGTTCGGGATGAATGAAATGATAGTATTCCTTTATTTCATAGAATATCTGATGAAGTTCTAACAGTTCTTCCTTATGCATGTCTTAACGCATGGGTTTGAAAACGTGATAAATATTGCCCGAATCAGGGGAAAAAAGAAGTTTTACCAGGGGACATCCTTTAGTTTGAAGATGTACCCGATTATATTTGCGCAGCGGTGTGCCAGCGGTGAGATGAGCAGTATTGCTGCAAGAATGGAAATCCCGGTCCAGACGATACTGAAATCCATGCCGGATCCCGTCGTAAATGAACCAAGGACGGTGACAAACCAGCCGATGTTTCCGGTGACTAGCAGTGCCAGTGTCATAATGATCAGGGAGCCGATGACCATATCATACATGTCTGCGAGTGGCCATTTCGAGCCGCGGTCTTTGCCCAGTCTGCGTTTGAAATAACTCTTGATAAGGTCTCCTAGAAGTGCGCCGATGGAGAGGAAGATTACTGTAATCCAAGTGTGTTCCGGCAGGAAATCAAAGTTGAAAAACCAGCGGAGCCACATCATGAAAGTTCCGAATATGATACCCCAGATGATACCACCGATAAGTCCCTTCCAGGTTTTTCCATCTCCGAAGATGCGTCTGCCGTCTTCTGTGCATTTCCCGAAATCAATAGGAGTTCCGCCGCCGACAAGAGCCGCCACTGGATTGGAGATATATGCAGGAAGCATTATCCAGAGTGCCCAGAGGAAAATCATACCGACGGTTGAAAGTATTTCCGGAATCATTCTTTGTATCTTATTTGCCGCACATCTTATTATCTCTTGTGAGACCAGTCAAGATAACACTCATGAGTGGTTCGGACTAATACATCTATAGCATACATGAGGTTCTGGCACAGATCTGAACGGGTAAACGGTGAATTTACTGACTGGAATTCACTGCGGAAACTGAAGAATAATGGTAGGCTTCTTTCCGTCTTGAAAAGCGAAGCAGCAAGCTATATTCCTGATGATCTGGATATCATGATGCAGCGGTCCGATGACAAAATTCGTGATCTGCCGGCGAGATATCGGGCTGAGCTGAAAAAGTTCACTCGTATTCAGGTTTTAAAGGAATACAATCGTCTATCTACTGCGGTTTTGGATCCGGTACATCGCAAGGAAAAAAAACTTTCGAAGAACTGGCAGGAGTTTGTAGAATGTGTTGCAGGAGGTACAATTCGGAAACCGCCGTCTCCACCGTCTGAAGTATCTGATAGCGGTATATGCCATCTTCATCGAGGGAAAACCTCCGCATACAGCGGATTTGCCCTTTCCTGGAGGGCTTACGGTAGAAATATTTGAAGGAGTGTATTCCTGCCCGGTAAAAGAATGTTGGACAGGTGAAGATACAATTCTCTGTAGATTCTGTCCAGCTGTGCAGAGCAGGGAACGCAACATGGTTCTTTTAAAACCGGAACGTGATGCGGTCGGCAAGGAAGAAAAGATTACGAATTATTTCTACAATTTCAGAGGCTGATTTCCCAGTCATTTCCTCCCCTTCAAGTCCATCTGGATCAGGGTTAATTTATGTGGTTCTGGGTGTTTTGCATGTCCACAAAACCACACTTTTTTAATATCAGACGTTCAAGTAATAGGTAATGAACAGTGGCATCTGCCCTAAATGTGGTTTACCCCTAGAGCTCTGCATTTGCGAAGAAGTTGCAAAAGAGCAGCAGCGTATCAGTGTAAAGGTTAGCAAAAGAAGATACGGAAAAGAAGTTACTGTTGTCGATGGTCTTGATCCGTATGAAATTGATTTGGATGATTTATCCAAATATCTTAAAGGCCGACTTGCCTGCGGCGGTACAATCAAGGGAAGCTCGATTGAACTGCAGGGTAATCACCGGGACAGAGTCAGGGACCTCCTAACTGCAAGAGGTTACAATATCGAGAACATCAGTTGAATATTTTCAACTCTCTTTTTTAGAATTTTTTTGAGGAGAGGAAGCGCTTAAAAAAAAGGTGTGTGTGGATTATTCCGCAACAAAGTCCCTAAGGTCAATCTCGAGTGCGGCGGTCGGCTGTTCCAGACCGAAGGAATTCAGAACTTCCGGATGAATTTCTCCAAAAACACCAATCTCCTTGCAGTTCGAAACGATGGTTCCGCATCTTCCCGGAATGAATGCCGGGTCAGTCGATTCTTTGATTTCATACGGGATATCCATCATCCTGCAGAAACTGTCGACTACAGCATAGATTTCTGAGAAATCCGCTCCTGCATGGATGACTGTTGCTGCCATTTTCGGATAGGTTTTCAGGGATTCGACGATATCGCCACAGGCGAAGAGGCGCTGCGGAAGTTCGCGGGACCGGTTCAGGGCCAGTGCCTCCATCAGCATCGGCAATATATCTGTCCTGATGATGGTCTGGTCTTCGCTAATTGGATGCAGGACATGCAGTGCCGCCGGATTGGTCGGCCGGTTCATCTTGGTATAGGCTACCTCCTCGCTTGTCAGGGTGAACAGCGTGTTCTCCAGATATCCCTGTCCGATCATGGCAGAACGCACCAGGGAATAGAGCTCCTGTATCGGGTGTGGTTTTCCGACAGTAGTTGTTGGCGGCAGTTCAGCTTCAATCTTGTCATATCCGTAGGCAATTGCCGCATCTTCGTAGATATCGCAGTCGTGCATGATATCTGCACGGTAACACGGAATGGATACGATTACCTTGTCATCATCAATGATGTTGCAGCCGAACCGCATCTTCTCCAGCAGTTTCGCCAAAAGTTTTGCATCCATCGGAATGCCAGTGAGTTTCGTACATTCATCTGCGGAGACCTTGCGTTTGGACGGTTTGAGGGATGGACCTTCTACACCGTCGATAGTGACCATCTCTACGGTTGCTCCCATTTCAACGAAAGCGGCACAAAGGATATTTACGGCGACACCCACAGCACGTGGCTCGATACCGGTTACATCGAGCAGAATATTATGGGTGTCTTTCGTAACCCGTGTCAGTTCACCGTTGATGATTGGCGGGAATGAGCAGACCTGTCCTTTTGCATCGATGATCAGCGGATATTTGTCGAATACCGAGACAATCTTGGCATAGGCCTTGCCTTTCGGATGTTCGGCAAGGATCTCATCCATAGTCATCTCGCGGTCATAATCGAGTGGGATGAACTTTGTTGATTTGTCTGCGGCAAGGTAGGTGAACGGACCTTCGACTTTGTCAAGGTCGTGCACACCGATAGCCACTTTTTTTCTACCGCGACCGACCGCCCAGTGAAGGGATTCCTGCAGACCAATCAGCGATTCGATCATTGCATTGTCCATGTTGACGTTTCTGATTACGGCAGAACCGAGATATGGTCTGATTTCTTTTAGATTTTCATCGACATGGAACGAGATACCTGAAGGTTTTACTGAATACTTACTCAGTCCGGATTCAAGCCCGAGATATCCGCGCAGAGCGCGTGCTGTCCCTTCTGCAGAATAGAGGTCCGGGCGGTTTGGGAAGTACTGGACATCAATCTGGTCTTCTTCTTCTCGTTCGACTTCGGATCCCATCATCGGAAGATTGTCACAGATGGTTTTAATGTCACAGCGGGTAAGCCGTGCAAGATATTCGATGTTCAGTTTTACGACAGGCATAATTTATCCCCGCCTTCCGTTAATCGGCGCACGACGGACCGGGCTGTTTCTGATCCAGTCGATATCACTCTTGTAGAGCTGGCGCAGATCCTTCAGACCCATGCGCAGCATCGATACACGTGACGCTCCAAGACCCCAGGCAAGAACCGGGCAGTCGATACCCCATGGTTTGGTGACCTCCGGGCGGAAAATGCCTGCTCCTCCCAGTTCAACCCATCCGAGTCCATCGACCCAGACTTCAGGCTCAACCGACGGTTCGGTGTATGGGAAATATCCTGGGCGGAACCGGACTTCTTCGAATCCCATTCTGCCGAAAAATTCTTTGAAAAAACCGAGAAGATGGCCGAAGTGCAGGTTCTTATCCATTACAATGCCTTCCAGCTGTTCGAATTCAGGAAGATGGGTAGGATCAATGGTCTCTCTGCGATAGACACGGGAGATAGAGAAGGCCTTTACCGGCGGGTTCGGATTCTTTGCGAGATACTGGATTGAAAGCGAGGTAGCATGCGTCCTCAGGACACATTTCTTTGAAATCTCCGGATCCCATGAACCTCCCCAGCCAGTACTGCCGGTATCTCCACCGTTCATGTGGATGTCGCGGATCTTCTTCCATCCTTCTGGTAGCGGCAACTCTTCTGCCAGGTGGAAGGTATCCTGCATTTCACGTGCTGGGTGGTCCTGTGGTTGATAGAGAGCATCGAAGTTCCAGAATGAGTTCTGAACGATCGATCCATGGAACTCTGTGAAACCCATTTCGAAGAGAAGGGCGCGAATCTCATAGAGAATTTGTTGGTTTGGATGTACTCTGCCGGCAAATATGCGTTTCGGTAGCTTTGAGACATCGTATCTGCGCAGTGCAAGGTTCTTCCATTCGCCGGAAATAATCTGTTCACGAGTAAGTGTTCTCACATCTTCGCGCAGATCAAGACCTGCCTTGGCAATTTTCATCCCTTCTGGAGTAATGGTAATAATCCAAGTAATGTGCTCTTCAATGGTGGCAAGACCGCGTTTTACTAGGGCTTTGCATCCTACGGTTCCAGGAATCAGGTTGTTCAGTGCTTCTTCATCGGCTCCGAGAGTCTTGATTGCAACTGTGTTAATGGTGACGATACCTTTGTCCACGGTAATCCAGTTTTTCTTGCGCATCCAACCGATACCGATCTTTGACAGTGCATCGCGTGCAAGTTCCGAAATCGGAATTTTGTCCGTGATATGGGAGATGAGCTGACGTTCCGGCAGTCCGCCTTCAGCAGCATATTTCTTTCCCTCAGGTGTCAGGGATGCTGTCTTCTCTACGCGCTTTTCTATTTTTACCAACCCGCGGTCGGCACAGAGGTGTGCCCATTGTACGACTGATTCAGGTATGGCGTTCAGTTTCTCCGCAAGTTCTGTGTCGGTACAGTTTTTTTCTCTGGCAAGCGTCGCCAAAACACGTTTTTCATTGACTGTTAATTCCATCATTTCCACCCCGCGACAAGATGGGCAGTTTCGTCCCGTTTTTCCTTGAAATCAGCAAGGAATGCCCGGACACGTTCCAGGGTTTCTTTCTTGCAGGCTCCGCACATCAGTTCTCCTGCTTTGCATGCAGCACACATCTTCTCAAGCTCGGCATCGTCTTCCTGCATGTGGAATCTGTTCAGCTGGTAGATTGAACATTTCTCGGGTTCACCGCCGAGTTTTTTCTGTTCATCGAGCGTCTGCCGTCCGCCGGTGACAGCTCCCATCAGTTTCTTTTTCACATCCTTATCTTCATCATCGAACCAGATTAAACTGTCAGGTGCGGAAGAAGACATTTTTCCACCCTGCAGTCCCATGAGGAAACTGTGGTAGGTTGACGATGGAAGAAGGAAGCCAAACCCGCCGAACTGCTGTTCGATTCTGCGAACAGTTGCATCGACTTCTACAACGGTGTGGTCGGCGGGCAGATCGATATGTCCTTCGTATTTCTTCGAACCGGGGAATGCTTTGGCAACTGCATCTATGGCCTCTGCAGATGCTGATTTCGCACGGATACTGATATGAGTTTCACGGTTTTCGACAAGGAAGAGTCTGAACGCATTGGCGACATCACGTGTCATCCGGATATGCGGATCCTGGTCGATGCCGACTGGAACGACTGTTGGCGCTATGCCGCCTGCGATCTGGGGATAGAGGATATCGGCAACCTGCATGGATACACTTACTGCATGGGCAAGCTCGGTATCCGGTCCGAATCCGTATATTGCCGAGAGATTTGAGAAATTTATCTTGCATGCCGCTTCAAATGCGATGTCTTTCAGGGCATTATTTTTCCTCTGTGCATAGATTTCGCCGCTGAATCCCAGTGCATAGAGGCAGGAAATGTATTCACGGGCAAATTCATCGCATTTTTCCCAGGAAAGGCCGCGGACTGCATGCGCTTCTCGGTCTGCAATCGAGATGAATCCACGCCCGCCGTGCTGGATATGCCACATAACTTCCTTCATCACCATGAGATGTCCTAGGTGTGGATGTCCCGAGGGCATGAAGCCGGTCAGGACGTGGAAAGGTTTCTTTGCGACAATTGCATCGGCAACGATATCGTAGACGCGATGACCCTGGACAATGTTTCTCCGCATGAATGCAGGGATGTCTGGTAACCGTGCTTTCTGTGGTTCGAACAGGTCAATTCCGAAATTCTCTATCAGCCGTTCTATGCTGACTTTCGGAGTGCTTGACCATGGGTTGATATCTTCTGCCATAATTATTCCTTTTTTACATTCTTATTCGTGCAAATTCGATGGGGATGATTTCATCATTGGTGATGCACATGAATAGCATCCGTTTCTTCACGCTGTGCGCTAGCCGAACTGATCGAGAGATTTCGCGCATGGACGAGACTGTTCCTGCAGGAACGGCATGTGCCAGCATTTCCGAGTGATCTTTCGCATCGGTGTAGACACGAAAATGATGCCCGTACTTGTATCCTGACCGCGGGGAGAAACCGAGGTTCTTGAAATAGCGAAACAGCCGAATCTTTTCCGGAAATTCTGGATCAGCATTTCCGGCAAGTGCAAGATATCCATTCAGCGAAAGTCCGGTGTCCAGAGAGATACAGTCTTTTTCAAGTAACCATGCAGTTTCCAGCGGTGATAGGTAGAGCCTGGTCGCATCCATCATGGTGCCGAACCAGTTTGCCTGTAGTATTTTGACTGCGTCACCGGTAACGAACGGGTCAATCCCTGTCAGATGTGCAATAATTCCTGTCGGAAGTTTGCCGGCTGGTCTCGGATTCTGGGTTGGTAACCGGATTTCATAGTAGGTGATCTCGTGTTCATCATCGAGGACGGCAAGAACAAACTGTTTTCGCATGTTTATTGCAGCTTTTGCCTCGTGGATGAGTGACGAGAAGTCAATGAGGTCACGTTCGGAATGTACTCGGAGCAGAAACTTCGAGTTGCCTTTTCCTGGACGCTGTCCCCTGGGGAAGATACGGAACGCTGCAAGCGTAGTGTCTTTTACAGATGCACCCACGGTGATTACGTAGCCGCGTTCTCTGATATCTCGATAGACGATAAAATTACGTAAAAACAACGGGGTTTTCGTGCATTCCGCAAGTAGTGAATCGAAGGTGTATCCTTCCAGGTCGATTTTTCCGCGAGCGATAAGATAGAGGGCTTCGCTCGGGTCGAGACGCAACCGGCCGTCTTTTTCAATTCTTCCGTAGCCGTTCTGTTCGTACAGCACAGTCGCTTCTTGATTGGCCATACAACACGTACCGTCGAATGATGTCTTCACGCGTATACTATATATTTCAGTCATAGGCGATAAACAGTTGCCATTTGGTGTATTCGTTTTTTCCGGTTGTTGACCACTTATTTTAGACACATCAGGGGTGCGCAGAACAAAAGACCTATTATAGATGCACCGGACAAACTAATAAGAACAAAGTAATGGAGAATAGGTAACAATGAGTGACAAACCAGAAGGATGCGATGGACACTGTGAAGGGTGTACATCCAAGACAGATTCATGTCAGCAACCTAAGAAAGTGGATATCAGCGTAAAGCATGTTATCCTTGTTCTTTCGGGTAAAGGCGGTGTTGGAAAGAGTACCGTGTCGGTAAACCTTGCCTATGCACTATCCAACCATGGATACCAGACCGGGTTGCTTGACCTTGATATTCATGGTCCGTCTATTGCAAAGATGCTCGGCATCGAGGATCTCCGTCTGCAGGGTATCGGCAACAAGATTATGCCGATTAAGGTGACTGGATCCCTGAAAGTCGTCTCCATGGCATTCCTGCTGAACGAGACCGACAGTCCGGTTGTCTGGAGAGGTCCGATGAAGACCGCTGTAATCCAACAGTTCTTGGGAGACGTCGACTGGGGAGACCTCGACTATCTTGTATGCGACCTACCGCCGGGAACCGGTGACGAGGCACTGAACATCGTTCAGTTCGCACCGAATGTTGAAGGGGCGGTTATTGTGACCACGCCACAGGATGTTGCTGTCCTTGATTCCACCAAGGCAATTAAGTTCATCGAGATGATGGAACTTCCGGTTCTCGGTGTTGTCGAGAATATGTCCGGTCTTGTCTGTCCACACTGTGGTGAGATTCTGGATGTTTTCGGTCACGGTGGGGGGGAAAAGGCTGCTGAGAAGTACAATGTTCCGTACCTTGGCGCAATTCCGCTTGATATTGATATGAGAAAGGCCGGCGACGAAGGCAGACCGTTCATCCTGAAGAAACCGGGAGATACGAGCGGAGACGTCAGCCGTGCAGCTGTTGACAAGGTCATGGAGAACCTCATTGCCGAAGTCGAGAAACGCGAGTGCTAAGTCTAGTACAATCATGAAAGTCCTCATAGCAGAATATACGACCTTCAACGATCCGTATCTTGCTCCTGAAGGAAAGGCAATGGTCGACGTTCTGCAGAAAAGTTTCGAATCCTGCGGTTATGATGTTGTAGTACCAACTGCCGGTTCCGATTTCAATGCAGAAATCGCTCGGCTTGCGCCGGAGTGTAAATATGGTATTGTAATTTCTCCAGATGCACTTCTTTCGAAGTTTACCCATACCCTGGAATTGGCGACCCATAATGTTGGTTCTTGCAGTACTGCAGTTGCTGTTGCCGCAAATAAGCGTCTGACCTCCAAACTTCTAATGGGGCGCGGCATTCTCGTACCGAAGGAAGTTAGCCCTGAATTCTCGGGGAAACGGGTCATTAAATCGATAAAAGGTGAAGGATCCATTAATGTCCGTATTGCAAAGGACGGAGAAATTCCTAAGGCTGATGAAATGGTTGTCGAGTACATTGAGGGTGAGCACTATAGTGTCAGTCTTGTGGGTAGTCGTGTCATCGGTGAAGCCTGTGGTTATTACAGCGGGTTGCCACCGGTCATTTTGGCTATCAACCGTCAGAAAGCGTTCACAAATGAAGATGGCTATTTCTGTTACGGGGGTGGTGAAACGCCGGTCCATCCCCCGCAGGAAAAGGCTATGATTGAAACTGCCGCTAAAACTATCGAAACACTTGGTTGTCAGGGATATACTGGGGTTGACATGGTGGTTGCAGGCACTGACATCTATGTCGTCGATGTTAATCCGCGTCCGACCATGAGCCTGGTAGGTATTTCCCAGGTCATGCAGGAAGAGATTGCGGATGTACTGCTGAAAGCGACGGTCGGTCTGCCGCCGAAAGAAGTCCACTTCAACGGTAAGACTGCTGTCTTTGACGACAAAGGAGCCGTCACCATTATATGATTGGAATCGACGTCGGCGGGGCCAATCTGAAGATAGTTGACGAAACTGGCGTTTACATCCATTACTGTCCATTGTGGAAGGGATCTCCCCTTGCAGAGCTTCTCTCCGCATACAAGGGAACCGATGCTGCAGTAGTCATGAGTGGTGAGCTTGCTGACAGTTTTTTCAATAAGGCCGAAGGCATTTCTTTTATTGTTGATGCGGTCAGGAAATCGTTTCCTGACGCACGTTTTTATGGCGTGGACGGAAAGTTCCACAAGACTGCTTGCCAGGAGCTTGCAGCTGCCAATTGGCTGGTGTCCGTTACCTGCTTAAAAGAACGGTATCCTAACGGTATGATGCTGGATATCGGCAGTACTACCGCGGATATCGTTCCATTCCGCGGGTTCGAGAAACTCATTGGGATGACGGATACTCTTCGTCTTCAGGCAGGATATCTGGTCTATACCGGCATGCTGAGGACACCGATTGCAACACTTGCATCTTCGGCGATTATCAACGGGAAACTTACGCCGTTCTCGACGGAATACTTCGCCTGCAGCGGCGATGTGCACTTTGTCCTGGGAAATATCGACAAAGGCGTGTATTCTGTTGCAACGCCTGATGGGAGGGAAGTCTCACGTGAATCCTGCCTTCGTCGGCTTGCTCGCACTGTATGTGCCGATTTGGAAGAGATTGGTGAAGACAATGCAGTTGCGATTGCCGATGCATTCTGGAAACAACAGAAGAGCATCGTCTGCGATGCGGTTGCCAGAGTGAAGAGGGATACCGCGGCAGACACTGTTCTGGTCGGCGGTATCGGTTCGAAGATATTTGCACCACTGGTCGGCGGTATTGATCTGGCAACAGAACTGGGTGTTCCTGCAGATGTATTGCCTGCCTATGCGGTGCGTGAACTTGCTATGAAGGAAGCTTGAATTGGCACGGCCGCGCATTCTCCTGACGAATGATGACGGGGTGAATTCCGTCGGTATTTGGGCGGCGTATGAGGCATTATCTGCATTTGCAGATGTCACCGTATGTGCCCCCGCTGTTCAACAGAGTGCTGCCGGCCGTTCAATCTCGATTTTTGATGCGCTTAGGATGAACGAGGTTGTCATCAATGGGCACACGGCCTATTCGGTCGGTGGTAAACCGACAGATGCCCTCCTCCTTGGTATTCATGCGCTCAAATGTAACCCGGATTTTGTTGTTTCTGGTGTCAATCTCGGTGAAAACATAACTACAGAATCGGTTACCACTTCTGGCACCGTCGGTGCTGCAATGGAAGCCGTTAATCAGGGGGTTCCTGCCGCTGCTTTTTCCCTTGAGATGAAAAACGACGGTGACAAATTTACAGATCCGCGGAGTCACAATATTGACTTCACTCACGTGAAAAAAGTGATTTCCGACTTGGTCCCACTGTTCCTGAAAGAGGGTCTTCCGGATGGTGCTGGTTTGGTCAATGTCAATATTCCAGCAGGAGAAGTCAAGGGATACAAAGCAACGGTTCTCAGCCCCCACATCTTTGATAAATCGGTTGAAACGAGAATTGATCCCCGTGGGAAATCGTATTACTGGATTTGCGGAAATATTCGGTCCAAGGGTGCGCCAGACACCGATGTCTATGCGCTCCGACAAGGATACGTGTCGGTGACGCCACTCACGCTTGACAATACTGCCTACGCGGCATGCGGGAACACAGAATCCCTGCTTCATCGTGTCAGATACCTCTGAATCCATTGAACCATCTCCTTTTTTACCTAATAATTACAATCTATACAGGGTTACAATCTATACAGGTACTGTGCGAGGGTAGCCAAGCCAGGCCAACGGCGCCAGACTTAAGATCTGGTCTTCAGTAGTTCATGGGTTCGAATCCCACCCCTCGCATTTTTGTTTTGTATACCTGGATTCCTGTAGTGTAGTGGTCCATCATTCCGGCCTTTGGAGCCAGAAACGGCGGTTCGAATCCGCCCAGGAATATCGTTTTCCAGCACATTTAGAGAAGATACTTATTGGCATCCGCCATCATATTCTCATATGAAGCTTACACCTGTCAAGATAATCCCAGGATTAAGGAGGCAGAACTGTTTCATGAGCTCTATCTTCTGTCCTTCCCGGAAAATGAGAGAATCCCGCTGGAGTTCCTTGATGGTATCATATCCACAAACCGATGTCGTGGCGTTTTATGACGGCAATACTTTCGTTGGCTTTCTCGTCATACTCCGTTCTCCACAGTTTTCCTTTTTTCTACCTTCTTGCCGTCCTTCCGGAAGCACGGTCGAAGGGATACGATTTCGAGATTGTACGCGCATTCGTGCTTAAGAAGTATGGTAACCCGATGTTCATGCATGTCGAACATCCGGATAAAACTGCTCTTGCGGAAGCTCTTGCACGGACCGTTCTCGGCGGCTTTGAATCATCGGTTTCCTATTCTCCGGTGAAGCAGCAGCAGCAATCCATGGATAAATGAACCGTTCAGTTCTTCATCTGAGATCCCGTCAGGAGTTTCATGCATAGCTTATGCAGAATCGTGCGGCGGAGAAGGAATGTTTTGTTGTCGTCAGAAAAGGACGGCCACATGATGATTCCGGAATTCTCTACTATCTTCAGATGAATTCATGATTCACTTAGCTTCGATTTGTTCTTTTCGTATTCGAGAATAGCGCCGTTTCCTGCTTCCCGGAATGCACGAGAGACACCAGCTGGTCCGAGTTTGATGCCACCGAAAATTCTTGACACCATCAGAACGTGCGATTCTAGGTTGTGATGATTCATGACTTCCTGCAGTGCACGGCCAGGAGAACCGATTTCTCCGTCGGCGCGGCTGTCTTCAAAATTGCCGCAGACCGCCGCATAGCAGTGATGGGCCGCTTTCTTGTAGAGTTTGTCGTGGATTTTGCGGATTTCTACGATGTCCTCTGGAGTGTCTATCTCGTAGAGGTGGGCATAGAACTTCGATGTCTTTTCATTCAATCGGACTGCTGCAACTTCACGAACGCTCATATTGAATCACGTATCCTGGTCAATGCATCTTTGAATCCATCCAGATATGCCTGCATCGAAAGACTTCCTTCCGGGGACGGACAGTCTGCATCATAGAGTTTGTCGATGATCAGTTGAATAGGATAAAGTCCGACCGATATCCCTGCAAGTTCAAATCCTTGTATCATGGCTTTTCTGAGGAGACCGATGCAGTAGGCTATCCTTTTCTTGTAGGTGTTCCGTGTCTTTTCCAGATATCCTGCTATTCTGCGTGTTTCTATCTCCAAGAAATCATCCTCGATTTTCTGATACTTCACGTTTTCCAGCATGTAGTGGCAATGAGCGAACGGATACATGAGTTCCAGTTCTGCAGGCACGATTCCGCAGGTGCCAAAAATAACCACATGATATTTCTGTGGGTTGGGAAATACTTTATCGAATACTTTATGGAAGATTTTGTGGGAGGGGCTGGTGCTGTAGGGTTTCCGTACCGCGCAGGGAATAAAAACGGCTATATCACGTGAAGATATGATGTACTCGTTGATGATGTACTGGTATGTTTTTTTGAACTGTGGCAGATAGGACGGCGGATCGGTGAGGTCGTTCCCATCGTACTGCGGTTTCACTCACGAACCTCGAATTCAACGTCTATGGCATTCTGGTCGATCTGCTTTTTGGGTTTTCCCAAAGGAAGAGCTATCCAGAGCAGAATATAGATTATCGTGACAAGAAGCACTGGTATCGGTACAAAGAAGAGGATGATCATGCTGATGCGGATTGCTGTCGACGGTATACGGGTATATTCAGCAATACCTCCGCAAACGCCTGCAATCATCGTATCCGTCCGGGACCGGATCAATTGCTTCTTAACCATGCTTAGTCTGTTTCTCCACGGGTTTTAAATTGTTTTCTCTCCGCACACCGGACAGCGTTTGCTCTTCTTCATATCGAACGTTGTAAGTGAATTTGTCATGCCATCATAGACGAGGAGATTTCCCGCCAGTGTCGGTGTTCCCGTAAGCACTCGTATCGCTTCTAGTGCCTGCAGACTGCCGACGACACCGCAGGCAGCGCCGATTGCTGATGTGGACTGCGTTGTTTCAGCATGGGGAAAGATACAGGAGAGGCACGGTGTCCTTCCCGGTATAATGAGTGTCAGTTGTCCGGAGTATCCGGAAACCGCTCCATGCAGAAGCGGTTTTCTGAGCGATACTGCCGCACGGTTCAGGACATATCTGGTTTTGAAATTGTCGAGACAGTCGACAATCAGGTCGGCATTGCCGATGAGGCCCCGTACGGATGCGTCGTCAATTTTTTCAGTAAGTGCCTCAACATTGCATGCAGGATTTTGGGCCTCCAATGTCTCCTTGGCGGAAAGAGCCTTGTTTTTGCCAATGCGGGATGCCGGATGCAGAATCTGGCGGTTCATGTTCGATACGTCAATTGTATCCATGTCGGCTATCCGGATTGTACCGACACCTGCGGATGCAAGATAGAAGGCGACCGGCGATCCGATGCCACCGGCTCCGGCAATGAAGACGGTTGCTCGTTTCAGGGCGTTCTGTCCAGCCTCCCCGACAAGGGAAATCTGACGGATATAGGGATTATTCTGAGGCATAGGTATCACGTACGAGAACAAGGCATGTCTTCGCATCCTCGCGTTTCTGATTTACAGCGTTGGTTTTCAGCCAGGATAATATCGTTGTGGATTTTTCTGCTGAGAGTCCTGCTTTCTTGAGAACACGACGGTAGGTCCGGTCGGGGTAATAGATGCTTTTTCCTGCTCTGATGAGTGTCTTTTCTTCGTCGGGGGTAATGATACCGGCACAAACCGCCTTGGAGAAACTGGCACGCATGTTCACCAGCGGATCGGAAAGGGCCATACCGGTTTCCGGATCGTAGAGGATACCCACCTCATCATCGGCGATGATTTTTCCAGACTTGTACCATTCAAAGATGGTGCCTGCTCCGATCATACCGAACGGTTCCAGTTCGCAGGCACGTAACGCTCCCATTGATGAGGATCCATAGACAGCAACTCCTTGTTTGATAACACCTAGAATTTCCTTGTGTCCGACCGCTTCATCCTGGAAGAAAACTCCGTCGATGATTACCATGACTTTGGTACCTTTTGCGGCGACCGCTTCTGCATCTCCTCGTTTTACCGGCGGTAGATATTCCGCATCAGGCAGATACATTTTTGCCTCTTCTGTCGGTAGACTCGGACCAAGGAAGACGGTTATGTGCGGCACGTTTCCCTTTATCTCCTGTTCTTCTGAATTCTGCGCATTTCGGCGGCATGGCATCGCTGTCCGTGGCGTTCGTTGTCGATGGTGAAGCATTCTAGACCAGGAACGACGACACGGACGACCGGAATCTGGAGTTCATGGTCGGTCAGGTCACAGACAATGACCCGTGAAAGTCCTGCGGCTTTCAAACGCCCTATGATGTATTCAATGTCTGTCTTGAAGTCATCACTACTGCAGGAAGGTACGGTTGATGCTGGTTCGTATTCGTCTCCTGCAAACCAGTAGGCGTTCATCCGCTTTACCCGGTCGTATCCCATGAATTCACGGAACCGTGCCAGGGTTGCATCTTCCCGTGCACCATGAATTTGCGTGGCTCTGCTCTGCGCTACTTCAGAGAGTGCACGAATCATGGCGATTTCTGCGTTTGTATGCGTGCCCATACCAATCATCAGTAGTCGCGGATCCTTGAGTTTGACATCATCAGCTACGGCTGCAATTGTTGGAATCCCGATATCAGAGGTGATATCGCGCAGGATTACCTCGACACCGTTTTTGGTGAACTTGTCCGCCATTTCCTGGACTCTCAGTGGCAGATCAGTGAGTTTCTTGCCGATTTCACGGGTGACTTCGACCAGTGACCAGGAATCGCGTTCGATGACTTCGGTAAGTGCATAAAATATCGCTTCTTCCAGGGTGTTTCCGGATGCGATGCCGTTAGAACTGGACCGGAACATTTTTGGCATATAGAGCGGGTTTGGGTGGACGACTGCACAGAACGGCAGATATATGGATTCATTATTGGAAATATCATATCCTTCAACCCACGGGAAAGCTCCTTCCCGTTCGGTTTCGTGTGGTAGAATCAGGTCTTCGGGATTCAGGACATTCAGGTCTCGGGTAAGCATATCACGGTAGGTACATTCCTGCATGTTTCGCGGTATGGCTTCTGCACTGTAGCGTTCGATGCCTTCCATGATGCCTGCAACCCGTGCCTCTTCTTCGGTTCCACCTTTTCCATTATAGACGGATATCGCACCATCTGCGGCCCCTGGGCGGATACAAGAATAGACCGGAATGCCTAAGCGGTCCAGATCGGTGATGTCAGCAACACGGGTAATGCCAGCCTCTGTCGTGAACTTTTCGATGCGGTCCCGGGTATCTTTGGGATCAGAGCTCCGTTCGGTCCATCCGGTATAGACTTTGGGAGAGGATTTGAGTTCAATCATTAGATGGATATTTGCTCTGTCGTATAATCTAGATTTCCGTATGAGGTTTTCACTCCTTCTTACTGAATTGAGAAATAGATATTTAATGGCGGCAATATAATAGGATAAATTAGCTATGAAGCCGGAAACAAAGATAATTACCTGTCCGAAATGCGGGGTAAAACAGGAGTTCACCCTGTTCCCCATCATCAATGCGGCTAATCACGATCTGTGTGAGAAGTTCCTCGACGGTACACTGATGACCATCACCTGTTCGAACTGTGGATTCTCCGGCATTGTTGAGTATCCATTGGTGTTCCACGACATTACGGAAAAGTTTTCGCTGTATTTTGAACCAGATTCGGATGCACGGATTGCTGATCTCAATCATATGCTTCCTGCCCATATAGAACCCGAGTTCCGTCTCCGTCTTGTCCATACGCAGGACGATCTCCGCGAAAAAATCTATATTTTCAGAGATAAGCTCGACGACCGTATCATTGAACTGGTAAAGGATGCCATTCTGCGTGAAATGGAAGCAAAGAAGGAGGAGGTTGTTCCGGATGCACTGTACTATGCGGAAGACAGTTTCGCCTGCGAAGGCCGTAGTCTAATTTTTGTGCCACGGAAAGGAAAGGAATACCTTGAACCTATTCGGATTCCGTTCACAACTTATGAAAATATCAAGATGATAATGTCGAGTATATGGGAACACGAAACAAAGGGATACACCGTCGTTGATAAGGAATGGATTAAATTAGTGTGAGGCGAGAATGGCAGAGGAAGTTGAGAAGGGCTTCAACGATATTGAAGATGCGATTGTCTGTCCGGAATGCGGGCATGAGCAGGAAATCCATGTCATCCCGTCAGTGAACGTTACACTTGATCCCGATATGCGCGAGAAGGTGCTGTCTGGAGAGATTTTCCTCTTTACTTGCGAGAAGTGCGGGTTTTCCGGTTTTGCTGGATATCCATTCATTTACGAAGACAAGGAGACTGCAGGGGGATTTCTGATATATCTTGAACCCGGGTGTATCGACCGCGAAGTCGGTATCGCCGGCGATGTGGCGGACCAAATTCTGCTGCAGAACATGACCATGAGGCTGGTGACGACCGTACCTGAACTCAAGGAAAAAATCTTCGTGTTCGAAGCGGGACTCGACGACCGTGTTCTGGAACTGTTCAAGATGTTTGCATTGTCGAAGATGGAATCGGACGATGCCGAAAAAATTCCTGACGAACTCCGGTTTACCGAAGTTACTGAGGTCGATGGGGAAAAGAAGGTGTTCTTTGCCACATTCAAGGCCGAGAAGTATCTAGGTATCCTGGAACTGCCGTACAGTCTCTATCAGTCCTGTGTGATTACCGGTGCACCTATTTGGGATTATCCGATAAACGAATGCGGCATGGTCGACCAGCAGTGGGTTTTTGGCCGTCTGAAAACGGAACGGGAAAACAATCCTCTGGAATCGTATTCAGATGAATGTTGCGAAGCATGCGGCCATCACTGAGAGAAAGAGCATGACAGCTAAGATGGAGATTGATGCGAGTCTGCGGGTATTTGCTCCCCGTGGTGTCATTTCAGCAGAGGAAATGCGTGCCATCGACCGGAATGCGGACGAATATGGGGTCACCGCTCGTGAACGGATGGAAGCTGCAGGTGTTCAGCTTGCCTATGCTGTGCGCCTGGAACTGCCGCATACGGCGCTGTTTCTCTGCGGTCCGGGAAATAACGGAGGAGATGGGTATGTTGCTGCCCGCCATATCGCGGAAGAAACCAATATCTACGTTCTCTCGTTCGGCGCAACGACCCCCGAAGCGAAAGCGGCGCTTGATGCACTGAAAGGAACTTCCGCCTTTGTCATCGATGTTGAGCGCATCGAGGATATACCGGAGGTTTTCAATACTGATATCGTTGTTGACTGTCTGTTGGGGACTGGTGCACGAAAACCGCTTTCTGAACTTTATGCGGCGGTGGTTGAGAAACTCAATCTTTCTTCTGCCAAAGTGATTGCCTGTGATGTTCCGACTCCTGGAGCACGTGCCGACCGTATTGTCGCGTTCCATGCGGCGAAAGTCGAGAATTCAGAAGTGGTAGCCATCGGCATTCCACTTGCGGCGGATGTCTGCTGCGGTCCGGGAAACCTTCTGGAGCTGAAACGGAAATCCAAATCCGCACACAAGGGGGCCGGTGGCAGAGTCCTGGTCATCGGCGGCGGTCCGTATCAGGGTGCGCCGTTTCTGGCGGCGGAAGCGGCTCTCCGTGGTGGTGCGGATATCGTCCATCTTGCGGCACCCGTTGATGGATTTGCTCCCGATGTCATTCTGGAACGGTTACCTGGTAGTAGAATCGGGCAGGACCATGTTCAAAAACTTGTTTCTCTTGCCACGGAAGCTGACGTGGTGGTTGTTGGTCCTGGTCTCGGTGAAAATGCCGAATCACTGGAAGCGATCAGGTATGCAGTATCTGCCGCTGACTATGCGGTAGTCGATGCCGATGCGTTATACAGTCCGTTACCGAAAGCAAAGATTGCTACCATCTATACGCCTCACGCAGGTGAGTTTGCTCGTGTGTTCGGTGTGGCACCTGATCCGATGGATACCCTGGCGAACCAGGCGCGTACGGTAAGCCGTGCCGCAGAACGTGCCGGAGGCGTTGTTTTGCTGAAAGGTTGGACTGATATCATTTCCGACGGTCTCAATGTCAAGTTCAATCTTTACGGCGATGCCGCAATGACGGTTGGTGGTACCGGCGACGTTCTTGCTGGCCTCTGCAGTGGTATTCTCTGCAGACTAAAGAATCCGATGGCGGCTGCCTGTGCGGCTGCGTATGCGGCAGGAAAGGGCGGCGAGATAGTTGCTGAAGTCGTCGGAGACGGAATGACGGCATCTGATCTGATGCAGGGTATTGCCAGCGTGTTGTGGAAGCGATAAAGTTCAGGTCCTCCCATTTTTCAGAACAGTTTAAAGAGGACACTGATGCGTATATCGCGCCTATATCTTGCCGCAACGTTCGGAAAGAACTTCATGTCTGACTATCAGGAACTGCAGATAACGGATACCATAACGTTTTATTCATTCCAGCTTCTAGGCGGTCAACCTCTCCGTCGCTTTGGGAGGGAAACCGATTATCGATACCAGATACGCCACGTATCATACAGGCTGAGAGACGATACTGAAAACGCTCGGAATTGGCGGATTCGAGGATGTGCGATTCATCGTTTGTACACATGGAGATGCTGATCACTATGAGGTGTTTGGTTATTTCCCGGTACCCCGCTGACGCATCCGGTAACAGAAGCGCTACTGGATCATATTCTCGAGGTAGGGACAACTCCGGTCGGTTCACATGGGCTGTTTCCGATTATCGGGATGATCTCGTTTGTGGGAATGCAGTTTGAAGTGTGGGAAAGTCTTGGCGAATGCCATGACGGAAGAACAGTTCCGTGATGTTCTGAACGCAGTATTCCGGGAATTGTCTTGATTTTAGTTTTTGCATGACTTCATCCCTCGCTTCAGGAGACTCTGATAACTGGTCTCTGGTGGGACCTAATCCTCCAGTTCAGGGAAAGGTATATGAAGTAGTCGTAAACGTCTGATGTTCTTATTCTGGTGCTGCTGCTGGTTGCAAGACTGGGGCCGCATTTCTTCTGGTAACCGATACGATTCTTAAACAACTGACTGGTCATCTATCTGTGGTTTGTCTCTCACTGCTGAAAGCGGTGATTAACGATCAGGTTCTTCTGGTATTAGGTCTAGTTCGGCGTGCTGGACTGGAACCAGCTGTTCAGCATGGCGATGTTGCTGCATCTGAACGGCTCGATTTTTCGCCAGGTGAACCCAATTCATGCATCATTCGGTAGTATCGGTGGACGACCGGAAAGTTGCAGAAGGATCGTTCCTTTCGGATGCATGGTCCCCCGCGGTCTGCGGCATCGTTTCTTCAGCTCCTTGGCCGTTTTGGAAGACTCGGCAGACCTGCCGAGATGCTGTTCATTGTCCATGATTCTTGTCAGCTTTTCACCGCGGTAGCCACTGTTGCAGTGGCAGCGCGGCATCGGTCAGAATCACTTCGTCCACGCCTTCTCTCCTGGGATCTACTAGTCAAACAGATTCTGAACCTGGTCAGAAACCGCCAGCGTATCGGCGAGATGGAAATCATCAGGCGTACGCGGGTTTTATCCCATTTGCGGATATTCCTGAAAACGAC
Organism: Methanocorpusculum sp.; assembly: GCA_045639425.1. Classification (GTDB taxonomy): domain Archaea; phylum Halobacteriota; class Methanomicrobia; order Methanomicrobiales; family Methanocorpusculaceae; genus Methanocorpusculum. Next base: position 31,816 of record JAZUDC010000036.1, on the reverse strand, counting down.
ATTAGATCTCTGATTCAGCATCTTCTGAGTGGCGGGTATCGCGCGCGTGATGGATCACTGTGCTGGTACAGAAGCTCGAGTAGTACACGACACCGTTTGCGGCGATCCTAGCAGTGGTTTCCCGCAAAGGAGGACTGTGATGCCGTTTCAGCTGCACTGAAAACGTTGGTCTCACTTCCGCATGTTCGCCTTGTGGAACTGCTACCTGCACTCCCCGCTTCGTTCTGGAAATTCTGGTCGATTCTTCCAGCAAAAATTAAAAAAAAGAGATGGCAGTCGTTCAATACTACAAACTGGGTGATGTTCTTGAACTTCTGGATTATTGAGCGATTTGTTCGGAACCGAGATTTTCCACAATCGTTATTTCGTAGGTGATGGTTTCTCCTGCCAGGGGATGGTTACCGTCAACAACAATCTTGAGAGGTGTTATCTCCTTTACGATTACGGCTCCGCTGATTTCCTTTATTTTCAGGGTAAGTATGTCTCCTATGTTCGGTTCCGTCTCGAGGTTGAGTTTCTTGCGCTTGATGGGGAACTTCAGATGTTTATTGTATTTCCCATAGGCCTTTTCCGGCGGGAGGACGACAGTGACGGTTTCTCCTGGTTCCTTTCCGATAAGTGCCTCTTCGAATGCTGGATTAATCATGCCATTACCGAGCGTTATTTTCTGTGGATATCCGTCCACTGTATCTTCGAATATGCTTCCGTCCTGCCGCTGGCTTTTGAAGTGAAGCAGCAGGGTATCGTGTTCCATTGCTCGTGGCATACTATACATTTAGTTTTCTGAGATTAAACAGTTTAGTTTTATTAACAATCCTTTATATCAGGGATACCAAATGATATGTCATGAATAAAATATGGCCGACCGATCTTCCTGAACCGTCTGTACGGACGGTGGGAGATCTGGAGAATGTGCTGGCAGTTCGTCCGTCTGGACTGAGCTCGGAAACACCTCTCTACTACATGTACCGAGACCTCTATAAGACACACGGTGATCATGAATGGTTGATACGGCATCATCTCCGTTATGATATTACCAGGATATTAGCTGGCGTCCTTAACGGCGAATATACTAAGACTAAAGGCCATTATCATCCATTGAATGAGGTAGGCGTCGCCTATCCGGAAGTATATGAGGTCCTTTCCGGGTATGCCTATTACCTTTTGCAGTGCCGTGACCATACTGATGTGATTGTGGTCGCTGCCCGTGCCGGCGATGTCGTCCTCATTCCGTCTGGATACGGTCATGTTACCATCAATCCGGGCCGTGGGGAACTGATTATGGCGAATCTAGTATCCACCGATTTCCAGAGTGAATACGGCGAGATTAACGAGATGCACGGAGCGGCTTACTACTACATGAAAGACGAGGGTTGGGTTGCGAATCCATGCTATGGCAAACCGATACCAATCTACACGCTACTACCATCAGCGATTCCAGAATTTGGCCTTCTCCATGGTCGTACACTCTATGAGATGGTTGGAACGTCGGATATACTCGATGTCATGAATCATCCGGAGAAGTTTATGGACGCTGTTGGACGATTCTATTCCGAAAAGATCGAACTCTAAAAAAATCCTATATCCTTTTTTACGCTGACGTACTGTTCTTATAGAAGACTGTGGCGTTCAGGTAGCATAATACTTCAGCCAGTTTCAGATGACGCCGATACCTGCCGCATCAAACCAGTATGAATGTACTATGGTCTGTTTATCATGTCCGTCAAGTGAATCATAACTTTCGGTATTATGCGTGAGAATGACATCATATCCGTTTTTTTATTGCGGATGCTTTCGGTATCGATCCGGTGAAATAATCCATTTTGTTCCCGTATTTGGCAAGATACCACATGTATGGCCATACGACATCTGCTGACATGATGGCGAAACTATCTGCTTCCCGCAGTTCGTCGATTAACGGACGAAGATTTTCTGAGTTCTGGACCTGTGCAATTGGTCCACAAAGATCGCACGGGTTGTATAGCGTGCATCTGGAGACAATGGACAGATAAATGATTTTATACAGACCGAATATCAGGGTCCGTTTCCAGTTGAGGACAGAGATACCGTATGCGGCGACGATGCGCTGTTCACCCTGGATGGAGAACCAGTGCGAAATAGCAAGCTTCCCTGCCTGGAGTATCATTTCCGGGTGCTGCCAGCGAGGAATAGAATGTACAGACTGCTGCGAAGACGACGATGACCGCCACAATCAGATATTTCCACCAGTTCGTTGGTGGGTGAACTTCTTCATCCAGAGGAGGTAGATGACGAAGACGGCAAACGTGATCATGATGATCGGCATGTTCTCCTTACAGCACAAACTGAAAATCGAGAACATCGCCGAGATGACATAGTAGAGGAGCGTTCCGTGATAGACTGGGTTGTAGCTGTACTCGCCAGTGGTCGTGAGCTGATAGGAAAACCCGGCATGAACCCCTTCGTCGTGGAGGAGGAGCTTCAGATCCAGGAACATGAACCGCAATACAATTGCAAGTAGCAGGATGAGAGTCAACAGGACTTCAACCCGCATGAGCGGTTTCAGGTTGTCTGAAATTTTCAATATCATTTTCATCTTATTAAGTGGTGACAACCGGGCCGTCTTCGGTCACGATGACGGTATGTTCGAACTGTGCGACAAAGCTGCCGGGGATATCGGATAAAATATGGTATTCATAGAGGTTGCCTTGGTGAATCAGGGTGGGTATCACCAGTTCTGATTTTGGGATGTTCAACCATCTGCGTGAGAACGGCAGGCCATGCATGATCTCTGCCTTTTTGATAAGCTTGCGGCCGGTTGGTGAACGTACCGGGACGTCGCCGATGACCTGATAGATCTCTCCCCGCGTGCCTTCATGGACCATTCCTGAACCCGAGGTTGCGAACGGTTCGATTGCAATGACATTGTCCGTACGTAGCACGGCACTACCGAATGCTCCGGTATTCGGAATGGAAAGGCCGTGGTGCAGGCTGTAGCGGGCGAGCGCATGACCACTTAGATTGATAATCGGTCGGTATCCGTAGGAGGTGATCTTTTCTTCCACCGCCATGCCGATCTCAGAGACGACCAGTTCTGGTTTGACCAGGTTGATAGCAGTATCCAGCGCATTGCGCGATGCATCACAGAGGTCCTTGTGGTCGCCTAGATCGACAGTAACCGCGGTATCGGCGATATATCCGTCGATATGAGTACCAATATCGAGTTTTACGAGATCGCCTTCGTTGAAAACTCTGTTGTCGACAGGTGAAGGGGTGTCGTGTGCCGCGCATTCGTTTATTGAGATGTTCGGTGGAAATGATGGGAACGCTCTGGCGTCCGCGATTCTGTCGAGTACCATGTCGAAGATGGTGCTGTGCAGGACGCCTGGTTTGATTTCCGCTGCGCAGGAATGCAGGACCTCATGTGCAATTCTGCCTGCTTCCTTATAATTATCGAATTCAGTATCGTTCATGCTATTATTAAATCCTCTTCAAAGATAGTCAAGGTATCAAATCCGGTCTCGGTGACGACGCCCATGTCTTCCAGGCGGATACCTCCAGTTCCGGGGTAATAGAGTCCTGGTTCGATGGTTACCACGTTGCCCGGAACCAGCGTCTCTCCCTGGGGAGAAAGTGATGGACTTTCATGGATGGCAAGACCTACGCTGTGACCGAGACTGTGGATGAATCCTGAGGTTCCAGCGGTTTCGTAGCCGCAGTTCCTGAAATAGTCGGCAACGGTATTGTGGACTTCGGCACCGGTGATGCCGGGCTTGATCAGGGAGCGTGCCAGTTCCTTTGCGTCGTGTACGGTACGGTACATGGCGCAGATTTCATCTGATGGTTTCCCCTTGGATACGGTACGTGTCATATCGGCAAAGTATCCGTTGCTACCGCGGGGAAACACATCCATGACGATTGGCTGATGGGCGTAGAGCTGTCCTGCACCTTTGGCATGCGGAAGTGCAGTATCTCCGGCGCAGGAGATGATAGTGTCACGGTCTTCCAATCCCTTCTCGTAGAATGCCTCATGCAGAATACATTTGATTTTTTCCGCGGTGAGCGGTTCGTCTTCGAATATCAGGTCGTCATTTTCACCGATAGTGGATTTGTGGATCGCTTCCATCGCTAGGTGAACGCCGCGTTCGTTTTCCCGCTGAACTTCCCTGATCATGGCTATTTCTTCCGGCGTCTTGACGGCACGCATGCGGCTTACGGTGTCGGTATCGATTACCACGTCCGCTTCGGCTGAAAGTGCGCGCGCGAACCCTGCCGGCATAGTATAGGGAATGAGCAATCTGCAGCGGGAATCCGGGGTGTCACTGCTGCATGATCTCAGCATTCTAGCAGTTGCCTGATCTGGATTCAACCCCTCTTTGAGATATCTGGCCATTCCTGCTGCGGTACGCGACAGTACCGGACAGCGCGCTTCCCGTGACGCCCGTAACTCCTCCATGGATGCCACAATCAAGAGTTCGGATCCGTCACGCCTGCACAGGTAGAGGAACGGGTCAGTCGCGAGAAACCCGCTCAAATACCGCATATCGCTGTTTTCTGCTGAATCATAGACTACATAGGCATCACAGTTCTGCCGTTTCAGTTCATTGGTCAGCGGTGTAATATTCATTTTTATTCTGCTGTCTCCTCTCTCTTGGATATAGATAGGGTGCAGAGAGATGTAGTTTTTATGCTCCCACGAGACATAATAACATACTTACATGAACGATCAGGAACGACTGATGGGTAAAAACAAGTTCAGGACTCTTGTTCTCCTGCTGGATCTTGTCATACTGACTGCAGCAGTAGGGATAATATTTCTCATACTGGGCTTTTTCAAGCCCATTGCACCTGAAGTGAGAATCACGGTTATCGTTGTCTGCACTGTTGTCTCTGTTGGTACGCTTTCCCTCTTTCTCCGAACCTACCGTGCAACTAAAGCATGGCTTACTGTCCACGGAACGACGAAAGCGGAACGCATAGCGGAAACAAAGGCGAAAGAAGATACTGAACGTGCGCGTATCCGTGCGGAACTGCTCGCAGAAATTGGTGCTGAACAGAACAGTGAGAGAAAGGAGCACTAGGGGATGCTTGAAAAGATTGGCGGCGAAATCGACCTTCTGCAGCACCACTTGACCGTACTACATGAGGTGGTGGAACACGGCCCCATCGGCATTATTAAACTCACCGATGTTCTTCACGATTCTCAGCACCATATCAGATACTCGCTGCGGGTGCTGGAACAGATGGGATACATCCGTGCTACATCTTCCGGTGCGGTCGCAACTCCCAAGGCGTTTGCTATGCTAGAAAATTTCGATGTCGATCTGGATGTCATTGTCACCAAACTCGGGCAGTTTCATAGCGACAATAAAAACATTTAATACAGCGTTCAGCATACTTAATTAGAAAAGAGTGTGCCGCCATAACTCAGTTGGTAGAGTGTTTGGCTGTTAACCAAAATGTCACAGGTTCGAGTCCTGTTGGCGGCGCTTCAGTTTTTTGCTGTTTTCTCTGAATTATCGCAATACTATATCCGGTTCTGTTTCCTAGAACGGATAATTGCAGAGATTACCGGGTAAAAAGGAATTAGAGGATTTTCGAGGTGATCGTCATGAAGACCGGGCCGCGGAAGTCAATCTTTTTCTTGTTGTCGGTGATGTACCGCATTGTCCAGTCTTCGATTTTCACGTTGATGTCGCTCGGATGTTTGGACATCTTGAACTGGATCAAGGTGCCGTCTCCCATCCGTGCGGCATCTTCAATGCGGGCAACTGCCTGGTTGACCGCTGCGAAGATGAAGGAAAGACCGGTATACGTTCCGTTCTCGCGGACTTCCTTGAACTGTGCGGTGTCCGGAACGCCGAGGACCGCACCGTTTTTGATATAGATTTCATTGAGTGCGGCAGGGCCGAGCAGGGTCGAGTTCTCTTCCGGCTCTTCAACGGTGATTTCCACCTGGTGACCACATAGTTCACCTTTCCATGCGGAAAATGCGCACGGTGACGGGTCTTTTGCATGTGCCGCGGCGCATTCAATGATAGCAGTGACGGCACGCCGACCTTCGACGGTCTCTGCCTCTTCTTTCAGACCGATACCGCGGGCTATGTCGAGATCGGAGTAGGTCGGCGGGTAGAGCTGTGCATAGGAGAGTCTTCTGACATCTTCCGCTTGGGTAAGAACCATGGTCAGACGTTCAACACCCATGCCAAGATTCATGACCGGAACTCCCACGCCGTATTCGGCAAGAGCTGCCGGGGAGTAGATACCAAACGTTGCGACCTCGACCCAGCCGTGGACCGGGTGCTTTCCGTAGACCTCGGTCTGGGTTCCTGGCATATAGTATTTAGAGCGTTTGTCATCTGGTTTGAACTGGAATTCGGTGAATCCGAATGCGGAAAGAAGTCCGGCGGCGACCGCCTTTCCTTCTTCAATGGTTACTTCCTCGCCTGCAACAATACAGGATGCAGAGTGGTAGGTACGCAGATGGGTTGCATCCTCTTCCTGTTCGCGGCGGAAACAGCGGTCGACGGAAAACATTCTGATCGGCAGCGGACGCTTGTTCCACATCTGGGCAAGCAACAGGAACCAACCTGAAGTTGTATGGGAACGCAAGGTTGTACGGGAAGGTTCTGGTACAAGTTCCTTGAATTCAGGGAACACCGCATCGAGAATATGGACGACGACACCGTCATCAGCATTCAGGGCGACTGCCATCTCGTGATCAAGGTCATCACCATTGAACTTGCCTTTCTTGTAGCGGTGCAGACATTTCATCAGCTTCTCGTCGGTTCCCTCTTCTAGGGGTTTTCCGATAATTTCTGCAATCTTGTCCAGGCGCTCTTTTGAGATACCGACATTCGGGCGCGGCAGTCCACCGACGTAGAATACGCGGTCGAGAACTGCGGCGGCTTCCGGACCGAACTGGCGATAGATATCAGACTCATCGATGAAGACAGGCACCATCGCTTCATCGAAGCCCATGGACAAATATGCTGTTCTCAGCTGGGCAATGGTGTCGAAGATCGGGTGGACCTTCGCTCTGCGGTACGTATAGCGCGGATAAATGTTCACTGATACCGGTGGGGTGATTACCGATGGGCCTGCATACCATGCACCTTCGAAATCAGTTTTCCGGCGTTCCTTGAATTCCTCTATGTCAAATTTCATGTGTCTCTCCTATAGACTACGACGCGGCTCGGTTCATTCTCATCCATCAGATGATAGTTGCAGGCAGAACCTACCTCTGCTGCGAATGCTCTGATTTCATCCATGTCCGGCACAGCGTTTTTTGATAATCTTATACGACTGTATCCAAGATACATGTATCCTTTTATTTCAATAAACATTGGTTTTGAACTATCGATAAGCTTTCCAAGGGCTTTTGCATCCTCAGTGGTGTCATTGAGGCCCTTTACAAGGGTTGTGCGCACGGCGGTGCGCACACCTGTTTTTTCCTTATCTTGCAGAAGAGACAGTGACTCCTGTAGATTTTTCCACATCTGTTCGGGGTTTCCCGTTGGTCGGCAGATGCGGATGTACTGTTCTAGATTGCCGGCATCGAGTGAGAGGTACAGTTGTGTTGGCAGAATCTTCCTGATCATCGCGGGATTCGTCCCATTCGAGACGACGAAGACCGAGTTTCTGTCATGTTTGAGCAGAGTAATGAGCTCAGGGAGTTTCGAGTAGAGTGTCGGTTCTCCGGAAAGCGATATCGCATACTGTGTGGGATGCGAGGTCGCTTCTTCCCAGAACTGCGGATTGGAAAAGGGTTTGTCGCCCGACAGCTCTTTCCGCTGGAGTGCGGGGATTGCCGCGACTATCTCTTCAGGAGGGAGTTCGGTCTCAGTCTCCTGTTCATGCTCTATCGAGCGCCAGCAGAACAGACACCGCTGGTTGCATCGGAGAGTCGGCGTCATCTGTACGCACTTTGCGGTTTCGATGCCATAGAACTGATGCTTGTAGCACTGCTCCCCGCCGCGGACGGCACGCTTGCACCACATGCACGGTTTTACGGCGGCACCGCTGGTCTCTGCGATGAACTTGTATCTCTGTTGGTGCAGAGTTTCACGGGGCGTCAGCGTCTCTGTTGGTTTTCTTCTATACATAGCGATGCGGTACGTATTCAGGGAACGAATCTCTTAGGGCGAAGAGTTCTTCTGTGCTAGGGTTTCGCACAAGCATATTCTTTGCTTCGAGATCCCCTATCACAGCGCAGGTGAACCCATTCTCCTTGAATCCTTCAACTACACAGTATTTGAATCCCAGAAAAGCATAGATGTCGAGGACAGTATAGACATTAGTTCCTTCCAAAGTGAGCACGGTTTTTTCAGAATCAATCCCGGCACTCATGGATGCTTCCGCTTCATAGTAAAGGGTGGTATCCTTTCCTTTTGGAATCTCGATAGTATGATGTCCAAGATGCTTGATTGCAGCGGTTTTTGCTGTTTTCGCAAGCATTGGCAGCAGAGTGCGTATGATGGTTGTTTTCCCGCTATTGGAATGGCCGATGATATTGATGACCTTCATTAGTAAAATTGTTCGCGAGGTAGGGATTTATTATTATTGCAATCAACATTTCTACAGCAAATCTGGATATGAGCGATAAGCGTATTGTAACCCTTCAGGATATCTCCTGTTTCGGTCAATGTTCCCTGACGGTGGCGTTGCCGATACTCTCGGCGTGCGGAATTGAAACGGTAGTAGTACCGACCGCCGTTTTATCGACACACACAACAGGATTTGAAGGATTCACCTGTCATGATCTGGCGGCGGACATTCCTGCTATCCAGGCACATTGGGAACGTATCCAGCTTCACTTTGATGCACTCTATACCGGGTACCTCGGTACCAGAAAGGAGATCGGTTATGTTCTCGATTTGATGAATACTTTCCCCTGCCTGCGCATCGTCGATCCTGCAATGGCGGATGACGGTGAGCTCTATCCTGCATTTGATACGACCTATGTGGAGGAGATGAAGAAGCTCTGCAGTGTGGCGGATATTGTTCTGCCGAATATCACCGAGGCCTCCATGATGGTTGGTATTCCATACCGGACAGCATACGATGAATCCTATATTAAAGACCTGATGAAACGTCTGCATGCGCTCGGTGCAAAAACCGTGGTCCTGACTGGTGTCAGTTACCATCCGGGAAAGACCGGGGTTGCTGTTCTGGAGAACGGTTTCTTCTGGTATTACGAACATCGTCTTATCGACCGTTCATGTCATGGTACTGGCGATGTTTATGCCTCAACATTTGTCGGGGCTCTCCAGAATGGAAAGGATACGTTTACGGCAGCGCGTCTTGCGGCTGATTTCACCGTCAAATGCATTGAAAATACCGTGCCGGACGACACCCACTGGTATGGCGTGAAGTTTGAGACACTGATTCCTGATCTGATTGTAGCAGTCAGAAACTGAATTATTCTTAAAAAAATAAGAGAAATATCTGGGATTTCAGACTTCTTTGAGTCCGGCAGTCTCGACGCAGAATGCCGCTTCTCCGTCTGGCAGGCTTGGAGAGTCGACAAGACGTGCGATGCGTTTGCCACCCTTGCTCTTGCGCAGGTAGATTCTGAATGTCGCCGTGTGGCCGACGATGTTTCCGCCGACCGGTTTTGTCGGGTCGGCAAAAAGCGCTGCCGGATTGGACATGACCTGGTTGGTGACAAGACCGACCGCGTTCAGGTTGTCGATGAGCTTGAAGAGATCATGCATGTGGCGGTTCAGTTTCTGCTGGCGTCCGGCGAGGGTTCCGCGTCCGGCGTATTCGGCTCTGAAGAGTCCGGTAAGCGAATCTATGATGACGAGCTTGACGGGTTTTCCGCTCTCGGCAATCTGCCCGGCAAGGTCGCGTGCAGAATCAATTAGAAGCATCTGATGATCGGAGGAATGTGCCCGTGCGATGTGGATGTTCGCAAGGAACTCTTCCGCCGGCGGAATCGTGTATCCTTCCGGAAGATCGCTGAATTCCAGTCCGTTGACCATCTGCTCGATGCGTTCCGGACGGAAGGTGTTTTCGGTATCTATGTAGAGACAGGACCCATCTAGGCCTCCGAGTTGAATCGGTAGCTGGCAGTTTACCGCAAGTTGGTGGACAATCTGGGATTTTCCAGAACCGAATTCACCATAGAGTTCGGTGATGGCCTGGGTCTCCAGTCCGCCATCTAGCATCTCATCGATTTCCGGTACGAGTGTCTTTAATTTCTTGACTTCCTGTCTACGTAAGAGAACATCGGTCCCGGTCTTGAATCCGCCGATATTTGCCATCTGTCCGGCAGCTTTAATGAACTTCTTTGCGGTAGATTCACCGATCTCAGTCGCTTCGGATAAATCCGCCGGTGATGCAGTTGCAATGGATTCTACTGTCAGATATCCTGCTTCGCGTAAGCGGTCTGCGGTCGCTGGTCCCACTCCGGGTAAATCTTCAATTTCAGTTTCTGGCATATCTTAATTCTCCTGATTTGTTTTTTGATAATCTTCAACAACTGAGTTTCGCATTTACGTTAGATTTTGAAACTCTCTTACAAATTTTGGTTTCTGTTGTTATAGATAAGAAATTGATTTGGTGGTATATAAACCCCTGACCGCGCGGTGCGGAAGTGCCCCATCTATCATTTTTTCTCCAGAAAATAGAGCAGAAAGTTCTGTCAAATTTTGAATCTGATTCAGAATTTCCTTTGGATAGCACTTCTGTGAAACTCCCGGTATTGTGTCATGTTCCGAAGAGTAATTATTCGATTCGTGCCAATCTAGTAGTATGTATAAGGCATTTATTACGGACATCGATGGCACCCTGACAGATGCACGGAGACGTCTCTCTCTTTCTGTCGTTGCAGAACTCCGTCGGCTGATAGATGCCGGAATCCCGATTGTCTTTTCTTCCGGAAACACGGTTTGTTTCCTGGACGGATTGTCGCACATGGTGGGAAGTGACGGGAACATCATTGCGGAGAACGGTGGTGTGTACCGGAAAGGATTCTTGGGAGAGCTTCATGTAAACGGGGATCATGAACTCTGTCTGGAGGCATATCGGAAAATCGTGGCAGAACTGCAGCCAAAAGGGGATGCTCTTCGCCTGTTCAGCGTGAATCTGCGGTATTCTGATGTTGCGTTTTCTCACGATACAGATCTGGAGACGGTCAATTCTATTATTGCAGGAATGGGCGTCGAGGCGGTCGATACGGGATTCGCTATCCATATTCATTCACCTGGAATTTCGAAGGGTGATGCATTCCGTGCGCTTGCCGAAGAGATGCATCTCACGCCCACGGTCTTTTTTGCAGCAGGGGACTCGGAAAATGATGTGTCGATGATCGAACTGGCAGGAGGTGCCGTTGCTCCCGTGAATTCTTCTGCAGGAGTAATGGATGCGGTACGGGTAAAAGGAAAGAATGGATATCTTGCGGCAGATGCCTATGGGGATGCGGTTGCTGCGATATTAAAAAAAGTGTTCTGAAGGGTTTTCAGTAGAGAACGTTGTATTCGGTTACCAGATTGGTACCGACCATCTTTGTCGCTTTCATGTCGAGTTTGATCATGTCGTTTCCTAGGTATGCACCCCCGACGAGGGATAGAGTGTTGGCACCGCCTACAATGAATGGAAGATGAATCAGTCTGATTTCATCTACCAGTTTTTCGTGTAGCATGTGCCCGTTCAGTGTCGGACCGCCTTCGATAATCAGGGATCTGATGTGATGCTCGGTTGCCAGAATGTCCATGAGTTTCGTGAAGTCTATCGTATCTTCTCCGGCGACAACAATCTTTACCCCTTTCGCACGGAACAGTTTCAGCCGTTCCTCTGGTGCCTTTGCTGTCACGGCAAGGATAGTCGGTGCATTAGAAGTATTGAAGACATTGGAATCAATTGGTAGGGTCGCCATTGAGTTTGGAATGACTCGGATAGGACTTTTGCCTTTGACGAGACGGACCGTAAGATTCGAGTTATCGATACGGATGGTGTTTGAGCCAACCATGATCGCATCATAGTTTGCGCGTGTCTCATGCAACATGACTTCCGATTCGTGAGACATGTACTTCATCAGGATTTTGCTTGAGATTCCCTTTCTCAGCGTAAGTCTCCCGTCCGCGGTTATTTCGGAAATCATTAACACATGCGGTTTGTTCATGGTATCCCCCTCTTATTTGATATACTTTGATATCTAAATAGTATTAAATTTAAGGATATATAGACTTCTCCATGAATATCACCTCGATACGTCACAAAATTACGTTCTGGATGCCGCCGCTTATCCAGCTCTTCGCGAAGACCGGTATCTCCCCCAATAAGATAACCTTTCTCTCCTTTATCTTGGGAATAGGGGCTGCCGTCTGCTTTGCATTCGGCTATTTCATTGCCGCAAGCATCCTTCTCATGCTTTCTGGATTCTTCGACCTTGCGGACGGTTCTGTGGCCCGTATCACTGGCAAGACCAGTCCATTCGGCGCTTTTATCGATTGGATTGCCGACAAGTACATCGATGGGATGGTCTTGCTTGGCGCAGGTCTTTCGATTTTTGTTGTATCCCCGTATTATCTGTCGCAGATTTCGATACCAATGTATGTCTATGCCATCGTTTGCGGTGCTGCTATTATAGGATCCATCATGAACACCGTCATCAAACCGGTTGCCTATGCAGAGATCGGATTTCAGGGAAAGGCAGAAGGAAAAATCGCCGACCCGCTCGAGGGTATTGGGTTTTTCGGCCGGCCGGAAACCATGATGCTTCTGATTCTTGGCGGATTTACCGGTTTCCTTTGGACTGCACTCCTGATTATTGCTGTATGCACCAACCTCTCCGCTCTGCAGAGAATCATCTATCTCTGGCGGAAACATGGTCGCAGTCAGGATGCTGGAAAGAGAAACGCGTGATTCCTGGACGGAAAAACTCATACCATGAGAGAAGCAACTAACATTATGCATTTTCACACAATCGTCCCGTTTCGTCCGGTTAATCCGAAGACGCGTCTTTCAGGAGTGCTAACAGAAGAGGAACGTGGGTCGTTTGCAGATGCAATGCTCACCGACGTAGTTGCGGCGGTGCGGGAGTGCGGATCGGAAGTGACTCTACTCTCGACTGACCCCTACGTCTGTCCTGAAGCCGACGTGCTTGTCCGGCAGGAAGGACTGAATGAAGCGCTCAACTGGATTCTTCCCCAATGTGAGGTGCCAGTTCTTATCATCATGTCAGATCTGCCGCTCGTCACGAAGGAGACGATTCTCCAGGTCACGTCGACTGTGAGCGATCTTGCGGTTGTTCCAGGACTCGGCGGCGGGACCAATATCCTGTTCATCCGTGATCCAAAGAGATACCGTGTCCAGTACTATGGTTACTCCTTCCGATGGCACATCGAGGTCGCCCGCGAGCTCGGCATGACGGTCGAGGTCGTCGATTCGCTGCGGCTGTCTACCGACGTGGACGAGCCGGCGGACCTGGTCGAGCTCATGATTCATGGAACTGGCCGGTCGAAGGCATGGCTGGAACAGCATGAATTCGCGCTGGTGGCCGAGTCAGGCCGGGTAAAAATTAAGCACCGGGGTGACAACGTTATCTGAAGTCAAAGATCCGCTTGCGGAGGCCGAGGAGCTCGCCGGTGCTGGCAGGTTCGACAAAAGGAACGCTTCGACAAGTTCGCATCCATGCTTCATGCCCTGCGCGTGGAATCCGCGTGGAATCCTATCTCTATGCGGAGGATCTTCCGCACGTCTTCGCGGATCTTGATGTGGCATCCATGGTCGTGCGTGCCAATGCACATGCGCAGAAGAAGGAATGGCAGGAAGCAGGCGATCACTCTACCATGCGGAGGAATGGTGTTTCTTGCATGAGGATTTCATGCTGAGGTGAAGAAGTTCATGAGATTGCTTTTCCGTCATTCCACAGACACAAGGATAAAAAGAGAGTCCGGCGATTCGGAATCCGACGCCTCAATTCTCAATCTATTTTTTTGGTTCAGATTGAGAATCTAACCATACGTTTTTCACGGTATCTCGGGAACTGGTCGGATACATACACCTGTGCACTGGATTCACCAATCGCTGCTTCAGCGGCGTTGCGCGCTATGTTCGGCCGGTTGTAGTTTTCCGAGAGATGGGCAAGAGCGAATGTTCCGACCGAATTCTTCAGGGTGGCGATGACCGAGGACGATGCTTCGTTGGAAAGATGTCCGTCCTGGATGATACGGTCTTTCAGGTACCGGGGATACCGGTATCTGACCGTCCAGTATCCGCCGCATTCGGCCCCGCAGTGCCGGCATTCGCGGCACGGTTCAAACTTATCGGTCTGAATCGCATGTTCTGAATAGTTGCTCTCGAGTACCACGGCATCGCAGGATGCAAGTTCTGCAAGTATCGTCTCGGAGACTCGATGGGTGTCCAGACAGACGCCGATACGGGCATCACCGTCGTCGATGACGAAACCGGTAGGTTCCACCGCATCATGATAGGTTTTGAATGAATGTACAGTCAAACTGTCGAAGAATACGTCCTGATTCTCCAGCAGCGGAATCCTCTGGGTTGACTGCGGAATATTGCCGGCACATTCCGTCGCATCGAGGGTTCCGCCGGATCCCGCGACCGGTATCCGTGTTGATTTCAAGAACGCCTTTGCTGAGCGTGCATGATCGGCATGCTCGTGGGTCAGCAGCAGTCCTCTGATGTTGGAGACTGGCAGTTTTTGTTCGGCGATAGTCCGCTTGATATACCCTATTCCCGCATCGATGACGACAGCGTCGGTATCGTTGCCAATATATATGCAGTTGCCTTTACTGCCGCTTGCGATCAAAACACAGTCCATTATATATATGTTTGTTTTCGGCAAATCTTATCTTTTCGTATGGTAGTCTCTACTCAGAGGGTGGATTTCAACCGTCGTGTTTAAATTGGTGTAAACCACACCTAATTATATAGTTATTATGGCTGCGAAGAAAAGCAAGCAAAGAGGGGTTGAAAAACCCCCGAAACTCTTCTATATCTTCTACAATCAGGAACGCTGGAAGAACTGGATGAACTTGCTTAAGGAAGCGGACTGGGACGGCGACGAGAACTCCGATGAGATGCCGGAAGGATTCAGACTGCTTGACGGATTATCGGATGATATCACGATCGCCGTCCTGAAGATTATCAAGCTCTATCAGAATCAGCGTTTTACGGTCGAGGAGGCACGTACCAAGGTCTGTGACATCGAGGAGATCATCATGGCCAAAGTCTTTGATGATATGCTGGCGGAGATTGTCGGATCGATGCAGGTCTCGATGGTCGTTCTCTTCTCTGCAGCGCAGAAATATCTTGAAGGATCGTTCCCGGCTCAGGAAACCATCAAAGATATGGTAAAGGAAGGTAGAGAGGTCGCCGACAAGAATCCGGAAAAAGCCCTTGAGATTGCATCCTCGATTGGTTCTGCTGTCATCAACGGTGTGACCTGCTACGGCAAATATGTGAAGGATACCGACGAGCCGACTATCTTCGATGAATGGCTGGTTGAAGTCGAGCGTATCTCTGATGCAATGAAATCCCTGAAGGATTTCGATGAGGTAGCTGGAGAAGCACAGTGATTACTGATCGTGCGCGGTTCCGTTACATCAAGAAACTTCAGCATGTAGCAGAATACCGCCTCCCGGACGGGGCCTTCCACCCAGCGAACCTTGAGGTGATATCCGGATCGATGAACATCGACGGCCTCGATCCCGGCACTCGGGAACAGGTTCTCCATTTTTTCAAGGATTTTCTCGAATGCGACTGTGTGGATGCCCCGCTGTGCGGATGCCCAGAACGCAAGTTCGTCATCTGCATCCTGGACCTGCGGGAAATGGGACTGAATCACAAGGAAATTTCCCGTCACCTGCTCGATGAATACGGCATCGACCTGTTTCCGGCGGATATCCTGAGTTTCCTGGAGGACTCTGTCCATCTCCTTGAAGCTATTCGCAGCGTCGCCGATCTGGCAAAGGAGCCAGACCTGGTCGCTAAGACCGATACGCACATTAAGGAAATATCGCGCTGAATCAGTTCAGTACCTTCTCATCTTATCTTTTTTTTGCGGTAGAGAATCACACAAGGAAGTTATCAGTTCGACAAGATACTCGTCGTTATCGGGATTGTCGGCAAGGAGTAATGGTCTTGTACCCTCGTAGGGATTTCATCCAGGGGATTCTGTATCACGGCTTCTGCGACCGGTACATATTTTATGAGAAGCCATTTGTCGTAGATTCTACCGAAGAGTTTTTTTCCGGCAGTAAAGCAGATATTCACCCATCATGGGACGATAGGTTATGCCGTCGAGTTCACGGTTTGTTCCAGGATATATGTGCGATACTCTTCCGTTGATGCCATTTAGCCATCAGAAAAGAAAAAATAGGTTGTATGATGGGTTTATGCCCATCCGCGGACTTTCATGCCTTCGACGACACGGGAGACGGCGACAACGTATGCTGCCTGGCGCATGTTAATCTTGTATTTCTGCGCGGCATCATACACATCGTGGTATGCTTTGGTCATTGCGGCATCGAGTTTTGCATAGACGTCTTCAAGTGTCCAGTAGTGCATGTACATGTTCTGAACCATCTCGTAGTAGGAAACCGTAACGCCACCTGCATTGCAAAGGAAGTCCGGGATGACGTGGACGCCCTTTTCGTAGAGAATCTTGTCTGCGTCTGGGGTGGTCGGACCGTTTGCAAGTTCCATCAGGATCTTTACCTTGACGTTCTTGACGACATCAGCGTTGATTGCACCCTCATCCGGGGCTGCGGCGATGATGACGTCGACTGGTAGAGAGAAGATGTCTTCGTTGGTGAGTTTCGGCAGGCCCTTGTATCCGACGACGGACTTGGTTGCCTTCTTGTGGGAGTTCACGGCTGCGAGGTCGAGACCATTCTCGTCATAGACACCACCTTTTGAATCAGTTACGGCCACAACGACGCCGCCGAACATTTCATTTGCGAGGGATGCAGCGAAGTTTCCTGCATTACCGAAACCGATGATGGCGAACTTGGCTCCTTTCAGGTTGAGGTTGAGCTTCTTTGACGCTTCACGCAACGTGTACATGCCGCCTTTTGCGGTCGCATCCCCGCGGCCGAGGGTACCGCCGATGCCGACTGACTTTCCGGTGATGACGCCGAACTGGTTCTTTCCACAGATGACCGAGTATTCATCCATCATCCAGGACATAATCTGCGCGTTTGTGTATACATCCGGTGCCGGGACATCCGTCTCCGGTCCGATGTCTTTCCAGATTGCGCGGATGTAACCGCGGGATAGTCTCTCGAGTTCTCCCTTGGACATCTCCTTCGGGTTGCAGATGATGCCGCCCTTTCCGCCGCCTAATGGAAGGCCAAGGACTGCTGCTTTCCACGTCATCCACATGGACAGTGCACGGATGGTATCGATGGTCTCTTCAGGGTGGTATCGGATACCTCCCTTGTACGGGCCGAGCGCGTTATTGTGCTGAACACGGAATCCTTGGAATACCTTGATGCTTGCGTCATCCATCTTAACTGGAATAGATACCTGAATCTGTTTCTGCGGTTGCATGAGGATGCTGACCACATTGGCATCGAGATTCAAGATTTTGGCGCAGTCTGCCAGCTGCTGCTGTGCCATTTCAAAAGGATTTACCTTAGACATGAGTAGTTATCCTGCCATAGACGGTATTGTTTCAGCCGTTATTTGACATTATATATTGGTATTAGTAGGTATAAAATATATCGATATCAGGTAAAAAAGGTGGAAAATGACCGTTATTTGTATTTAAACCAGCGACCTTTTGCATCATATTCGCCATCTTCGCCGGCGTGCGGATCATGTGCCGCCGCTGCAGGCTGCTCTTCCGTCTGCTGCGGAAGCATGGGGGCAGATTCTGCTGGTGTTGGAGTGTCTTCCGGCACTCCCGCACGCTGTTCGGCATCCGGTTCAGCCGGCTGTCCGACGTATTGCCGCATTTCCTTTTCCTGTGCTGCCTTCATCACCGCAGCGGTCGCGGCCTGCGCCGTCAGCAGGTCCCGGAAGAAGTAGGCCTTGTAGGCAACGAAGAACGGCACGAAGAAGAGCGCCGTTATCGCGGTCGAGAGAGCGATGGACAGCGTCAGGCCGGGGGTCGAGAGAACCTGCGTCGTGAACTGTGTCGCCGTTCCTGTAAATGCGGTTTCGTCTATCGTTGTGCCGGTGGTGTTTAAGTTGCTCGTCAGGGAATCAGTGAGGAATATGTTTGCCTGCGCCACGAGGTTTTCAAGACTTCCTGCTGGGGTGAGTGCGGAAATGATTGCATTGAACACTAGATCGAGGGCAATTCCAGCGAGGAGGCAGGCGACGATGTTTCCGATGAAGAATACCACCACCAGAATGGAGCCGCTGATCACCAGTGATGCACTGTCCTTGATTGCCTGTCCTGCCTTGAGGTTGTGGCGTATTGCCATGATGTCGGCGAAGTAGGTGAAGAAGATGATAGGCAACAGGATCAGCAGGCTGATGATGCCCAGCCCGAGATAATTGCAGATCATGAGGATAAGGAGGGATACATCGAAAAGGAAGAGCGCCGGTGACAGACACCGTGAATATCCGTACCGTGCGTATATCAGGAACGCTCCTTTCTTGGTGTTTCCGTCGAGGATTATTCCATACGTTCCGGCGAAGAAGAAGGGAAGCATTATCATGAGCAGGACGAGAACGGCAAGTCCTACAAAATATCCAATTCTGACGGTTGCAAAATAGATGGCGAGTATGCCCAGTGCGGCTACGATGCCGTTCAGCCAGACTGCAGGAAGCTTGAAGTAGGACGCGATTGCACTGATTGATGCGGTCATTATAATCACTTGTCCCTCGGCATGGAGACGATTTCACGCACCCGCAGGATGAACTAGTCAGCGGTGTGTGTTGGCCGGATGACGGCCACGGTGTCCACGTCCTTTTCCGTGCCGCCAACGGCTATTACTTCCTTATCTATGGAGATTGCCCCGACATCAGCGGCAATCAGCATGCATTCGACCGCCACCTTCATGCCGACGGCGATTGTCCGGTGCAGTGCTTCGGTAATGGCCTCGGTTTTGTTTATTCCGGATCCGTTGCCGCTTGCAACAATGATGTCTCGTATCTTCAGTTCTTTTGTCCGCTTGATCGAGCATGAGATGCAGTCGGCAGTATTTTCTTTTCCGGGAGAGAAAAAAATAGGTTATTATTTTTTTCTGTTTTCATGTATTTTTACCCTCTTTTTATAGTAAATCCGGTAAATTCTGTATATACATAGTCATTTGTGGTAATCTGCCGGACGATTGCCCGGGGACAACTGTAGGTGAGCGATATGAACTTCTCAATCAGAGCATCCTCCCCTGTTACCAGAGCACGGACCCGTCCGTCGGCAAGATTCTCGACTTCTCCGGCAAGACCCAGCGAATATGCCGTTTTTTGTACGTATGCGCGAAATCCGACTTTCTGCACTCTCCCTGAAAAGAGTATTTCCGCTGTTTTTCTCATGAAACGTACTATCCAGTCATTATTATTTGGCGCACATGGTATAATAACCTGAGAGCTCATCCCAAGATAAACTATCTTAGGGCTATACGACGATAGGTTTACTCATGAAACTATCGCGAATGCGCAAGTACACATATCTTGCACTGGCCGCTGCGGTTTTTCTGGCAGTCGGTTCGGTCGGCTGCGTCGGCAACATTCGTATCCTGCTGAGCGAAGTGTAGAACCACGGACACGTCATCTATGTGGATCCAAGTACGTCAAATCTTCCACCATCATGGAGATGATCTGGAGTCTGAACAGCTATGAGAAGGGTTTCTTCGATGAAGCAGACACGTATCTGCCGCCCCAGTAATGGAGTCGTTGAGGTCGGCGTGGGTACCGGTGCGGTGATGGCGTATGTCTCGGACGAGCTCACCATGGAGAAGGGTCACATTGCTCTGGAATCGAACCCGAACCTACAGGAATCCTTGACGAAGACCATAGAGGATAACGGTCTTGTCGTTACCGTCCTTCCGGCGGCTATTGTCTACAATGGGCCGAGCGGGAAGGTATCCATCAGCATCTCTAAGAATCTGCTGAAGAACACGGTCCGTTCCTCCAACGGTGAAGAGACCGTTATGGTGCCTGCAATGTCCGTCCCCGACATCATCATAAATTCCAACTTCGTCGACAAGACCAATGTGACCATCATTGTCGAGGCTGACGGCCTTGCATACGAGATCTTCAATAAGGACCAGGAAATCAGGCACCATGTCAATCTGGTCATTGTAGGATTCTGGGGCATCTCGGACACTGGCATCTTCAACCTCATCAATAAGGCAGCTATTGCCCCGAATATGACACGATTAATGCGACCGACTTAAGCAATAACGACCAATGTGTCATTATCTTCAAGGGGGCGGCCTCTTCGGTATCATACACCATGGACGAGGTAGGTGAAGTCATCAAGGACGTCGTCACCAATGCCACCGAAAATGCCATCGTCGTCTCGGCCAACCAGCCGGAAACAGCGCGGTAATTACCGAGTTCCACTAAACTATCAATATCCTATTTTTTCCTCGATTCTGCGGCTATTCTGTTAAATGTTGGTGAGCTCCATCTAGCTCTATCTATTTATGCAGATATAGATACCTTTATTTTATGCAAGGTCCAAATGGATAATTGCGCTTTTATCAGTTTGTAAGAACTGTTTTGCCAATATAATTACCGCCGTTTCCCATCTCTGTGAACGGGTAATTAACTCAATTGCGAGGAGTCTATGTCACAAGAAAATCAGGAAGTAAAAACCGGAACAACGACCGTTGGCATAATTTTTGACGGTGGTGTTGTCCTTGCTACGGAACGTCGTGCAACCATGGGTAACTTAATTGCAAGCAAGAAAGCCAAGAAAGTCCATGCCATTGCTGACCATATTGGTATGACCATTGCCGGCGGAGTCGGTGATGCACAGCAGCTTGTACGAATTATAAATGTCGAGTGCAATCTCTATCAGGTACGCAGAGGCAATCCAATCAATGTCGGCGCGGCAGCAACCGTCTTATCCAATTATCTGAACCAGAACCGGTTTACGCCGTATTATGTCCAGCTGCTTGTTGGGGGTGTCGATTCTCAGGGACCTTCAATTTACTCCGTAGATGCTGCAGGCGGGGCGACGCTTGAAGAGAACTTTGTTTCAACTGGTTCCGGGTCGCTGACCGCTTACGGCGTGCTTGAAGACAGATTCGTTCCGGGCATGTCCGAAGCCGATGCGGTCAAACTTGCTGTACGTGCCCTCCGTGCAGCCATGTGCCGCGACTCTGCCTCCGGTGAGGGATACAATATCGTCGTCATCACTGGCGATAAGTTCGAATGTGTTCCCGAAGAGACGGTCAACAATTTTCTTTGCCAATCCTCTTTTTTGGATGAATAACTATGCAGGTTGAAAAGAGACTGAAAGAGCTCAAAGAGACTATTAATAAGAAAGTACCACGTGGCGTCGAAGTGACGGATGTCGAATATGAAGGACCGGAAATGGTCATTTATACTGACAATCCGGAAAAATTCGCTGCGGAACAGGATCTCACCAAGACCCTGGCACGCGGTCTGCGTAAACGCATTGTAGTCCGCCCAAACATTCTGGGCGATACGGAAGTCGCATACGATATGGTCAAGAAGGTTGTTCCGGAAAATGCAGGGATCACCGACATCTTCTTTGATACTGATACCGGCGAGATGCTCATAGAAGCGGAGAAACCGGGAATTGTCATCGGCAAGAACGGATCGATGCTACGTGATATCACCATGAGGACCGGCTGGACACCAAAAGTAGTGCGCACGCCACCGATTCCTTCGTCGACCATCAAGCAGGTCAGACAGTTCCTTCGTGAGACTCGGGATGAACGCAAGGAGTTCCTGCGTCGGTGTGGCAAACGAATTCACCGTGAACCCCTCTTTTCCGGCCGTGACAAGGACCAGTGGCTGCGCGTTACCACACTCGGTTGTTGCAGACAGGTAGGCCGTGCAGCGTTTCTGCTGACGACTCCACAAAGTAAAGTTCTGATTGACTGCGGCGAGTTGCCCGGAGCAACCGGTACGGCTTCGTCTCCGTACCTGAACGTTCCGGAGATCTATCCGTTCACCACGCTTGATGCTGTCGTTCTGACGCATGCACACCTCGATCACTGCGCCTATGTTCCGCTGTTGTACAAGTATGGTTATGACGGACCGGTATACACTACGCCGGCGACGCGTGACCTGGCGGCGATGCTCCAGCTGGACTACCTCGATGTCAACAACAAGGAAGATCGCGCTCCCCCGTACTCCTCGAATGAAGTCCGCGAATTCATCAAGCATACCATTTCCATCGGTTACGGCGATGTCACCGACATATCTCCGGATCTCAAGCTCACGCTGCATAACGCAGGTCATATCCTCGGTTCTGCGATTGCACATTTCAATGTCGGCAACGGTCTGTCTAATGTGGCGTTCACCGGGGACTTCTACTATGCAAAAAGCCGCCTGTTCAATCCAGCGGTCTCTCAGTTTCCACGTCTTGAAGCACTGTTCCTGGAATCGACCTACGGTGGTTCAGAGGATTTCTCCCCGTCTCGTGCCGAAGCAGAATCCCATCTGTACGAGGTTATTACCCAGACGCTTTCTCGCGACGGCAAGGTTCTGGTACCGGCATTTGCGGTCGGCAGATCCCAGGAACTGATGCTTGCCCTCGAAGAAGGTATGCGCGAAAAGAAGATTCCGGCATGCAAGATCTATCTCGACGGCATGATTAGGGAGGCGACGGCAATGCACACCGCATATCCGGAATACCTCAACAATGATCTGCGTAACCAGATCTTCCGTGACAACTACAACCCGTTCCTTGCTGACTGTTTCGAGCAGATCGATACCCAGGAGAAACGCCAGAGTGTCATCTTTTCGGAGAATCCGTGTGTCATCATCGCGACCTCAGGTATGCTCAACGGCGGCCCGGTCATCGAGTATCTGACGAACCTTGCCGAGTCCGAGAAGAACATGCTCATCTTCGTCGGATACCAGGCGGAGGGAACCTACGGTCGCCGTATCCAGAAAGGGTGGCGTGAGATTCCGACCGGCAAAAAAGGCAGTATTGTTATCAATATGGAAGTCCAGACGGTCGAAGGTTTCTCCGGTCATGCGGACAGAAAACAGCTGATGAACTTCGTCCAATGCGTCCAGCCGAAACCGGAACGTATCTTCACTATACACGGCGAAGAGTCGAAGACAATCGATCTGGCAAGTTCTATCTACAAGAAATACCATATACAGACGGTCTCTCCACAGAACCTGGAGACCTACCGTCTCGTCTAACTTTTTTTGAAAAAAAGAATTATTTGTGTCCTTTGTAGGACTGGACGTATGCATAAGCATCTGCCAGAATTTCGGTCAGTGCATCGCCGCAACCGTTCTTGAGATCCATCGGGTGCAGCTTGCCTGCTGCATAGGTTGACTCGAGTTCAGAATAGTTTGCGAATTCCAGATCACCGCCAAACCTTTCCGGACGGTGGATGATGAAGGTGTCCATTCTCGGCAGGACACAGTATCTAATGATCTGCAGGATCGGGTTGTTCTTGACTTCTGGCGGGCAGAGTGCCTTCTTCATCTTGTGCTTGATATCTTCCGGTGAGTCGGCAACGGAGATGACGTTTCCTTTCGAGGATGACATCTTTTCGCCGTCAAGACCGTTGATGATTGGCGTATGGATGCATACCGGCGGTTTGCAGCCGATGCGTGGCAGATGTTCGCGGGCAAGCATATGAATTTTTCTTTGGTCGATGCCTCCTACTGCTGCATCGACTTTCAAGGTCGGCAGGTCGACGACCTGCATCACTGGATAGATCATCTGGGACACCATCGGGCTGTTCATTGCCCGGCCGACCTCGTCCATGCTGCGGGTTGCACGGTTTAAGGTGATTTCCTGGCAGAGGGTCAGGACACGGGTCATGTATTCGGGAGTTAGCTGGACATCGGTACCGAGAACAAACTCCGCACCCTTGAGTCCGACGGCTTCAATACATGTCTTGTTGTAGTCAGCGAGTTCTCGGATCTGCTCGGATGTTCCTTTCCGGTTCAGGTATGCGTGCAGGTTGGCAATCAGAACGACGATGTCAAACCCTGCGTTTTTCATATCAAGAAGTTTATTGATGGTTACTAGATGACCGAGGTGGATCTCTCCGCTTGGCTCGTAACCGGTATATACGCGCTTGGTTGGTTGTGCCAGGAGACTTTCCAGTGACTCCTCCTCGACAATCTCAGCGGTATTTCGTGTGACGAAATCGAATGCATTCATGTGGGTATATTTTTGCTCTTAACCCTGATAAATGATATGTGGAGGGTTTCGAAGCCATTTGGAATGAATACAATATAATATCCCTTACCATAGTAACCATCTCGATGCGAAATTGATTGCGTGGGAGGATGACCTCTCCTCTCTTGTCATTGAAGGTTGCTGTGGTACGGTCTTCGCACTCGGCAGCGGTGGGATGGATACCGAGTTCAATGCGGCGCAGATTGTTACCGACGCCGGTATCAATATGGTGATCATGATCGGCAAGCAACCAGAACTGCTCTACGACCTGTTGGACGACAGGAGTGTCGGTACCCTGTTTGTTGGGAGGAAGGTATGACGATATAGGATCTGCTGGAGAAAGCACAGTCGCTGAAGACTGGTGCTGCGGCACTGACATCGAAGCATCGACGGGTGTCATTTCACCGTCGATGATTGACCGTCTGTCGTTATCCCCGGATCTCATCGCCGGCATGGCAGCAGGGCTTCGTGACTTCATCGTCCTTGAAGATCCGGTCGGATGGATCCTGGAGGAACGCACACTCTACAGCGACTCTACAACGGACGTTCGCTGACGAAAGTGTCCGTCCCGTTCGGTGTTGTCGCCATAATTTACGAAAGCCAGCCGAATGTTATCTCCGATGCCGCGGGTCTTTCCCTCAAGAGTGGCAACGTCTGTGTGCTACGCTGCGGTAAAGAGGTATACCAGAATGCGATGGCCATCGTGACTGCGTTGCAGGCAGGTCTCCGGTCCATTGGCCTTCTGGTTGGATTTGTGTATCTGGTCGAATCCAGTAGATAGACCTCAATAGACATCATGCAGACGAGAGGATACGTCGATCTACTGATTCCATGCGGAGGTTTCAGACTTATCGGCAACTGCATGGAAAACGCCTGGATGCCGGTTATCCGGACGGGAACTGGCATCTGCCACATTTCAGTCGCCTAGGATGCGGATTTCGACAAGGTGCTTGCCATCATCGAGAATGCCAAGACCAGTAGACCGTCCGTCTGGTAATGCGATGGACATCTGTCTGGTTGATGCGGCGATTGTATCCCGATTCCTACCATTCCTGCAGAAACGTCTTGCTGGCAGAGTCAAACTCCGGCTTGAAGCAAAGGCGGCAGGAATCATTTCCGGAACGTCTGTCGGGGCTGCTGATTTCAACACCGAGTTCCTAGATTATATCGTGGCAGTCGTGATGGTGAATGGTGTTGCGGACGCGGTTACACATATCGCGTGCACTCGACCTCTCACTCCGACGATATCGTTTCCGAAAACGGCAAAGCTTTTGCCCTCGTTGCGGTAGTCGACAGTGCAGCGGTCTACGTTAACGAATCCACGCAGTTTACCGATGGGTATGAGATTTTGCTTCATCGGTACCAGAGACATGGGCGGGGCGCTTACCGTCGCGCTGGCGAAAACAGTCTCTTTCTCTGACATTTATCTGGAGAACCCGACGTGGGCGAAAGTGGAAACATTGGCAGTGCGTATCGGTGTGACGGTCACCGACAATGCCGCGATTGCACAGTCCTGCAAATACATTATGCTGGGTGTCAAGCCGCAGGTGATGGAGGAGACGCTTTCCGCTCTTCGTCCGGTTCTTGCGGTGCATATTGATGCGTTTGTTCTGGTATCAATGGCGGCGGAGCTCTCGGCGGCGACAATTCAGAAATATGTGGGTAGCAACTATCTGGTCATCTGCATCATTCTGAACACGCCGGTTGGTGTCGGTGAAGGTGTTATTTGCCTACCTGTTCATGAAAGGTATGGCAGACGGAGCCCGCAAAATAGGTCTGCTGGAGGAAAAGATTTCCCGGTATGTTGCGCAGATGCTGCTCGGATCGGCGAAACTGACACTTGGATTCGGTGAAGAGTTCTCTGTCCTGCGCATCAAGGTTTGTTCGCCAGGAAGCTCAGCTGTCGAAGGCGTCAAGGAACTGTAGGCGTTTGACTTCGGGAATGTCGTCGGCGAAGCGGTGGATGCGTCCTGCCGGTGGACGTTGGAAATGAAAGGAAAAATAGGATTATTCTTCTTTTTCACTAGTTTTTTCTTTTTTATCTGGTTTGATGCGGTCGTCACGTGCGTTGCCGATGAAGTTCTTGGCGACAATGTAGCATTCGGTGCTTCCCCTTCTGGTTGCTGATGACCGGATGACGCGGACCGAATAGAATCGTTCCTTGACCAGGTCGACTAACTCGTTGAAATCCGAACCTTGGAATGATTTCATGACCAGGTTGCCACCCTGTTTGAGATGGGATGCCGCGAACTCGAGCGCCGCTTCATTGAGTGCCATGACCCGTGCCTGGTCGTACGCCTTGGCGCCTGACAGATGCGGTGCCGCATCGCAGACGACCACGTTCACAGAAGACATGGTTTCTCTGATTTTGTTCTGGATTTCCGGGCTGGTGAAATCTCCCATGATGGTGATGACGCCTTCCAGTGGGGCGATCGGATTGAGGTCTACGCCGCAGAGCTGGCCGTCGGTCAGTGTCTTCAGGACCTGCAGCCAGCTTCCCGGTGCCGATCCCAGATCGACGATATTATCGGTCCGCCGGATGATATTGAACCGTGTATTGATATCCAGCAGCTTATAGGCCGACCGCGCGCGGAACCCTTCCTTGACGGACTTCCGGTATACCGCATCTCGTGTCCATTGTGACGCCATTCTATGCCCTCTTAATGAATAGTATTTATTATCTAGTATTAGAACATATAAATATAATTTAATCTTAGCGAGCTTCTCACACTTCAGGGGCTTGACAAGGGGAACAACATATGTTACAAGCAACCCTCAAAGCAGACCTTTTCCGGGAGACCATCGATGCGATCTCCGCACTGGTTAATGAATGCCGTCTCCACCTTGACGCGAATGGAATCAGAACAATCACCGTGGACACTTCCAATGTGGCCATGGTATCGCTCGAGCTTGCAGCTTCCGCATTCGAGAGTTATGCCTTCACCGGGGAGTCGGCCGAAATCGGTCTTGATATCGAGAAGATTCGTTCGATGATGGGTATGATTGGTAAGGAGAATACCGTTGTCCTGGATATCGATGACAGCGGCAAGAAGATGAAACTCTCCTTCGGTGGCTATGAGTATTCGCTCACCCTCCTCGATACGAAGACCATCAGAAAAGACCCCAATCCCCCCAACCTGAATCTGCCGACGACCTTCGAGATTTCCGGTATTACGTTCAATGATGCAATCAAGGCGGCTGCGATGGTTTCCGACAAGATTGCGCTCTCCGTTTCCGCCGAGACGAAAGTGTTTACCCTGAACGCGGAAGGAGATTCCGACAGAATTAAGCGCGATCTGGTCGGCGATGACGTCGCCTATACCGCCTGCGACAGTGTCCGTTCCCTCTTCTCTCTCGACTACCTGAAGGACATGGGTCGTGCGATTTCTCATACCGAGAAGGTCCAGATTCGCCTAGGTAACGAC
Organism: Methanocorpusculum sp.; assembly: GCA_045639425.1. Lineage (GTDB taxonomy): Archaea > Halobacteriota > Methanomicrobia > Methanomicrobiales > Methanocorpusculaceae > Methanocorpusculum. The sequence continues at coordinate 4,135 of JAZUDC010000036.1, read as the reverse complement.
CACCCAGTCCAGTTCTCCTTCGATTATGCCGACGGAAAGGGAAAGATCGGCTATCTGCTTGCCCCGAGAATCGAGGCTGAATAAGCCGGACCATGCCTGCTGTTGAACTGCGGGACCTGGTTCACTATCCTTTTTTACCTGAAGCTCAGAAAATTTTGGCGTCCCGCGGGATATCCATCGATTCCTTATCCACTTCCACATCCGGTCAGCAGTATCTGGGTAAAGCCTGCTCCCGTGTAATGTACGCCCTCGACGGCAAGAATCTCTACCCGGAAGACACGTCGGGGGACAACATCTCGGATATCATCACCTATGTCCTTGCCCGCATCCTGGTGTCGTGCGTGAAGGACCGCATGACCATCCAGCGTTTCGTCCGTGCCGAAGCCAAACGGGTCTATACCTATCTCTCCATCGAGCAGAACCGTACGCTGAAACAGCGGGTCTTCCACGAGTTCGGCCTCTCCGACGATGCGGAGGAACTTACGGTCATCCAGTACGTCGAGATGGCGGCAAACATCACCGACCCCAAGTGGCGGCTGATCAACCGTGAAGTCAGCGATGGCGTCGTCGAGATATCCCCAGATGAACTCGAGGTTCTGTTAAGCGAGAAGGTACGCTCGCATCTGGGATCGACGCTGCCGCTCGCGGTACCTAACGCTCTTTCCCGTGCGTTCCAGCCGTGGGTCGAGAAGATATCGGTGAAAGTCCAGCGGCGGACGCTGGAGGAGTTCGGCACCATCGAGGAATCCGCATTTCCTCCCTGCATCCAGACGCTGATCGAAGTGGCATCCAGGGGGGGAAATATTGTTCATGCTGGTCGGTTCGCCATGGTGGCGTTTCTGCACACCATCGGCATGCCTACAGCGCAGATCGAAAGCATCTTCGCCCGCAGTCCCGACTACAATCCTGACATGACCGAGTACCAGGTCAACCATATCCTGACCAATGAGTATACGCCGCAGTCCTGCCTTACCATGAAGACGCACGGCATCTGCACGCACAAGAATGCACTCTGCGAAAAGGTGCCACATCCGCTCTCCTATTACCAGGAGATGAAGAAGATCGCTGAGCGCAGGAAGAAGGCGAAAGTCCAGCGTGCTGCGAAGAAGGCTGAAACGGAACCTGCTGAGGAAGAGACTGAGTCTGCACTGTCTCCGGCGAAATAAGTTATTTCTTCAAAAAAGAATATTTTAGAGGATTTTCTGGGTGAAAGCGACCAATCCCGAGATCTTGGTGATTCTGATCTTTACCCGTGCACCGACCTTGACGCCGGATATGTAGAGGATGTATTTTCCGACATGGGCGATGCCATCGCCTTTCTTACTGATTGAATCGATGGAGACTTCCATCTCCTTTCCTTCCTCCACGGAAGCTGCCGAACTTGCGGCTTTCGGTGCAGAGCCTTTGCGTTTCTTGATCGGGCGCTTGGATCCGCATGCTTCACAGAGCAGCATAAGTACACGATCTTCCTTGATGAGTTTGGTATCCGGTCTGCCGCATTCAGAGCAGATGACATAGTCTGCCACATATTCCTCGACGATTTCGGCAAACTGCGACGGTTCGAACTTTCCGTTGAAGACCGCACGGGTTCCGTTGATCTTTGCCGCGGTACCGAGTTCTCCGCTGATGTATTTCAGGAAGTGCGCTTCCTCACGGTTCAGTTTCTCGGCAATTTCCCCGAAGTTTTCGAAAACTGTTGTCTTTCCCTCAAGATAAACCCGTGTTTTCGGAACGACAAAACGTTCACCGGAATCGGTTGGTTCATCCAATCCTTCGTATGCCGCATTCAGCATGCCTTCGTATGACTGTACCATAATACCATAAATTAGGTTGTGGTAAAGGATAAATGCATGGAATAGTCGTCGATTATGCCGACCCGGTCCAGTGAAAAAAGAATGGTATTAGTTTCCGAACTTCTCCCAGCTCTTCTCGATGGCATCGATTGCCGGGAGTTTCTTTCCGGTCAGGAACTCGATGCATGCGCCGCCGCCAGTCGACAGATGGGAGTATTTGGAGGCAAGACCGAGTTTCTCGATGACCGCTGCGGTATGTCCGCCGCCGCAGATGGTAAACTCGGCATTGGATGCCGCATGCAGGACCTCGAAAGTTCCTGCCGCGAAGTTGACATCCTCGAACACACCGGCGGGTCCGTTCATGACGACCGTTCCGGAGCTCTTCAGGACATCGGAGATGACACCGATGGATTCGGATCCCATATCCATGATTGGACAGTCCTTCGGGATCTTCGTGATCGGATACTCCCGGCGTTCGTCCTTCTGTTTGACGGCGACGAATTCCGGCAGGATAACGCGGTCACTGTATTTGTCCAGGATACACTTTGCATGTTCGACCTCTCTGTCGTAGCCGAGTGTGTGGATCAGATTCTTTGACGGTTCGCCGATATCGATGCCTTTTGCCGTATAGAATGCGTTAGCGACGGCACCGATGATGATTGCCTTGTCCACTGTTCCATTGGTAAGGACATTTTCTGCGACTGCCATAGAATCATCGAGTTTCGTGCCACCGAGGACGAACGTGACCGGCTTTGGTGCGGAGGTGAATACCTTCGAGAGCATCTTCACCTCTTTTTCCATGAGAAGACCTGCCACGGTCTTCATTGCGAACGGAAGGCCGGTGATGGTCGGCTGCGACCGGTGTGCGGTACCGAATGCGTCGTAGATGAACAGATCCGCCATGGAGGAGAGTTTTCTGACCAGATGGGTCTTCGCTCCTTCCTCCGGTGTCAGGTTCAGGTTCTCCTCGCTGGAGAATCGGACGTTTTCGAGCAGAACCACATCACCTGGGTGTGCTTCACTGACAGCGCGTTTCGCACAACCGCCGAAGATATCGTCGACATAGGTCACTGCCATGCCGAGCAGACGCTCCAGTTTGTCCGCATGGGCGGCAAGCGTCGTGAAATCCTTCTTTCCTGGTCTGCTTTGGTGGGTAAGGACAACGACCTTTGCGTCTTCCAGAGCCTGTATGGTCGGTACGTGTTCACGGAATCGTTTATCGTCAAGAATGGTATTTGAGGATGGGTCGATCGGCGAGTTGAAATCGACACGGAGAAGCACGGTTTTTCCGTGGGTCTCGACATTCTGCAGAGTCCCGAAGGTCATAGTTAAACATACGCGTTCAAGGTTAATAAAATAGGTGAGGGCGATTCAGCGGTCTGGCCTAAAATCTCCATTTACAGCCGTCGATCTTCAGCAGTCGTTCGGCTTCGCGGTATTCCGACATCAGGCGTTCTACTTCAGCCCAGAATGATTTTTGGTGATTCCGATGTTTTAGATGGCTTACTTCGTGGACGATCAGGTATCGCGTGATGATCTCCGGAGCAAGGAGGATCTTCACATTGAGGATTATGCCATTTTTTGGTGTGCAGCACCCCCATTTCGCTTCATGTTCTCGGACTCTCAGGCTCGGGGGCAACATCCGCGATCCTGCTGACAAGACGAAGATCATATCAACGGTTGTCAAGCCGGCACCGATTGTGATACTGGACTATGACCATATCTACGATGCAGATACCGGCGATTTTTCTCGAAAAAGTTGACAAAAGCATTCGGGACGAGGTAACATACCTCCGATCCTACACATACTGCGAAATCTTTCAATCAGGGACGGGACTACACGCTATCCTGATGGATACGTTAGGGATTACCAAGGTGTACAAAGGCAATCAACAACCCGAGATATTCGGAGGAGACAAGTTTGTACTCATTACCAGGCGCAAATACCCAGAATCCCCGATTACGGCAAACAAGCTTGAGGATATGCTCCGGCGGAAGTAGTAGTGCCGTATGCCCCCCTATCCCGATCGTCAGAGTCGAAGGTGGGAAAGAAGAACCGATGTACTCAGAGACGGTTTGGAACAAAGCTTGGGAAATATATTCCAAAGGCGGGATGATCGAGCACCTGATATCAGAGGTTGCGAAAGAACACACCGGTGACGAACGCATTGTTCGAGGGCTGATATACTCAGCCGTCTATATGTTTGTTGAGAAGCCGCTAGAGGGCGGCGGCATACACATAGGCATTACCGGAGAGGCGGGGACGGGAAAAACACACGTTGTTCAATGTGTCCTGAAGAGGATTCCCGAGCTGCACCGCATGAAGGACATTATCACTCCAC